>JAGXHE010000003.1 GCA_024636445.1 Sulfitobacter sp. | reverse complement strand
GTTCGCGGCCTTGCTGGGGCAATTATCGGATGCGCCGCCGCCATCGCTGACCGAAGGGCTGGCGGGTTTGCGCGATATCGGCGGGTTGGCAAAGCTGGGGCTGAACGTCAAGAGGTTGGGCAAACAGGACATGCGGGAGTTTCTGCGCATCATCCTGTCCAACGCCTATGATCTGCTGCTTGACGATCTGTCGGATGGTCCGGTTGCAGGCGCGCTTGCCGCCGATGCGGTGCGCGGCTGCTGGAGCGGGCCGCGGGGGCCGGGATCGGTGTTCACGCTGCTTTACCGTCTGGGGCAGGGCGGTGATGTGCTTTTGCCCATCGGTGGAATGGGCGCATTCGAAACGGCGGCTGTCGATGCGGGAGTGGAAATACGATGCGGCAGCGCGGTGGCTGCTGTCACGGTAGAGGGTGACCATGTGGGCGGCGTCACGCTGGAAGACGGCACGACATTGCAAGCGGCTGCGGTCCTGTCCAGCCTTGCCGCGCCGCTGAGCATGCAACTGGCAGGCGCACAGCACTTTGATATCGAAGCGACACGGCGGCTGCGCAATATGCGGGCCAAGGGCACCACCGCAAAGCTGAACCTTGTGCTGAGCGGAACACCCGACATGCCGGGGCTGAGCGACGCACAAAAGGCGGCGCGCCTGATTGTGGCACCCTCGGCCAGCCATGTCGAAAGCGCCTTCAATCCGGTGAAATATGGCGAGGCTTCCGACGCGCCGGTGATCGAGGCGGTGCTTCCGTCGCTGACGGATTCCACGCTGTGCAAGGATGGCCAGCAGGTGCTGTCGGCGGTGGTGCAGTTCGTACCCTTCGCCCCTGATGGTGGTTGGACGACGGCACGGCGCAAGGCCCTGAGCAAGCGTATCATCGAGACGCTGGAAACCCATATGCCTGGGCTGTCCGGACTGGTCACACACAGCACCCTGCTGACGCCCGACGATATTGCGGCGCTGACCGGCGCACCCGGCGGGCACTGGCACCACGGCGAGCTGAGCATCGACCAGCTGCTGACGGTGCGGCCTGTGAACGGCCTGTCGCGTTATACCTTCGGGGTCCGGGGATATTACCTTTGCGGTGCCTCTGCGCATCCCGGTGGCGATGTGACAGGATCGCCGGGCCGCAACGCCGCCTTGCTCCTTCTGGCCGAAGGAGTGTTGTCATGACGCATCAGCCTGTGCCCATCGGCCTGATCCCCGGCCCCTTCCATCCGCGTCTTGAGGCGCTGAGCCGTGCAAAGGGCTGGATGGACTGGGCTGGCTACATGTCGCCTTCGGTGCTGGACACCGCCGAGTTCGAATATTTCGCGATCCGCAATCAGGCGACGCTGTTCGACATTTCGCCCATGCACAAATACCGCATAACCGGCCCCGACGCGCTGGCGATGATCAACCGCGTCGTCACCCGCGACGTGTCCCGCATCGGCGATGGCCGCGTCGGCTATGTGATGTGGTGCGACGAGGAAGGCATGCTGATCGACGACGGCACCCTGTTCCGGTTTTCGCAAACCGATTTCCGGCTGTGCTGTCAGGAGCGGATGTTCTCGTGGCTGCTGGATGCCGCCTGGGGTTTTGACGTGACGGTCACCGATGAAAGCGAGGTTGTCGCCGCCGTCGCCTTGCAGGGACCCACAGCCTATTCGGTGCTGCAACAGGCCGGGCTGAACGTGGCCGACATGAAACCATTCGACTGGCGCGAGGTGGAGCCTGACCTTTGGATTTCGCGCACCGGCTTTACCGGCGATCTGGGCTACGAGATCTGGGTGCCTTGGGACGCAGCACTCGCCTTGTGGGACAGGCTGTGGTCGGCGGGCCACCACTGGGGCCTGCGCGCCATCGGGTTCGATGCGCTGCACATCGCGCGGATCGAGGCGGGATTTATCGCCGCCGGAATGGATTTTCAGCCCGTGCACGCCGCGATGCGCCTGCACCGTGGCCGCACGCCGATCGAGTTGGGCTTTGGCCGTATGGTGCATTTCGACAAGGGCCATTTCAACGGTCGCCGTGCCCTGCTGAAACAGCGCGACGGCGGGCAGCGTTTCGCCTTGGTCAAGATCGATCTTGGCGGTTTTAAACCGGCGCAGGACGCGCTGATCTATCACCGCAACCGCGAGGTGGGCCATGTCACATCGGGCGTCTGGTCGCCCACGACCAAGCGCAACATCGCACTGGCCGAGCTGAAAGCCCCCTACGGCACCCGCAAGACAAACGACCTCAAGGCCGAGATCTATGTCAACCAAGAAGGCCGCTGGGACCGCCGTCTGGTGCCCGTTACCCTTCAGGACAAACCCTTTTTCATCAATGCCCGCGCCCGCGCAACGCCGCCCGGCGCATTCTGAGCCTACGGAGAGCATGACCATGACCACCTTGCCGCGCGACATGACGAACGAACCTTCGGCCGACACCATGAACGAGTGGGACCGCAATCACCAACTGCACCCCTGGGCCGCGATGGATGCCTGGCAGGAAAGCGATTACCAGCCCATCGAGCGCGCCGAGGGTATCTATCTGTGGGATGCCAGCGGCAAGCGCTATATCGACGGGCCGGGGGGGATGTGGTGCGTTCAGATCGGCTATGGCCGCAAGGAAATGGCCACGGCGATTGCCGATCAGGTGTTGCGACTGCCCTATACATCGCCCTGGACCACGACGACCGATCCGTCGACGCTGCTGGCCAAGAAGATTGCCGATCTGGCCCCCGGTGACCTGAACAACGTGTTCTTTACCACGGGCGGATCGACGGCGGTGGATACCGCAATACGCACGATGCACTTTATGAACAACGCCCTTGGACGGCACGACAAGAAGATCGTGATCGCCCGCGAAAAGGGCTATCACGGCTCGACCTATCTGGCCTCGACAGTCACCGGCAAGGAGCGCGACAAAAGCCGTTTCGACGTCGAGGACCGGCTGGTGCGGTTCCTGCCCGACGTCAATCCCTATACCCGGCCCGACGGCATGAGCGTCGCGGACTGGTGCGATGCCAAGGTGGCCGATCTGGAAAATATGATCGCCAAGGTCGGGCCGGACAACATCGGTGCATTTATTGCCGAGCCGATCCTGTGCTCTGGTGGCGTCATCATTCCGCCCGAAGGTTATCACAAGCGCACGCACGACATCTGCAAGGCGCACGACATCCTGTATATTTCCGACGAAGTGGTGACGGCGTTCGGTCGCCTGGGGCACTGGTTCGCCTCCGAGGAGGTGTTCGGCATCGTGCCCGATATCATCACCTGCGCCAAGGGTCTGACCTCGGGCTATCTGCCGCTGGGGGCCTGCATCATTTCCGATGCGGTGATGGAGCGGATGACCGGGCCGGACGAAAATGTGCTGTTTTCCAACGGCTATACCTATTCCGCGCATCCGGTCTGCTGTGTCGCCGCGCTCAAGAACATCGAGATACTGGAGCAGGAACGCATCCTTGAACACGTGCGTGAAATCACTCCGCATTTCCAGTCCAGACTAAAGGCGTTGGGCAAGTTCCCCATCGTCGGCGATGTGCGCGGCATGGGGTTGCTGGCGTGTATTCAGGGGCGGCCCGACACGCCCGGAACCTCGCTTGCGGCGGAACGCAAGCTGGGCGAACTGCTGGACATCGCATGTGACAAGCGCGGATTGCTGGTACGGCCCCTGATCAACATGGCGGTGTTTTCGCCGCCGCTGGTGGTGACAGTCGCGCAAGTGGACGAGATGTTCGATGTGCTGGAGGACGCGCTGGAAGAAGTGACCGCCCAGATGGCGGCAGCCTGAAATGCAGATGGCGGCAGCCTGAGATATCGCGCGCGGGCTGCCAGAAACGCGCAATTTCGGATCAATTCGCCTGCCCGACCACCTAATATTGTTTGAGCGCTCATATAAAACTTGTGTCAAACACCATTCCAGCCTAGTTTTTGACCCAGGGTCCTGCCTTGATGTTTGCCGGTAAGGGCCGACAAAAAATAACAGGGAGAAGTTCATGATCACTCTACGATTGAAGGTCGCGGCACTGGCCGGGATTGCCGCACTGCTCGGCACATCCGCGCTGGCACAGGACGCGGAACTGACGGTGTTCGACTGGGCGGGTTACGAGGACCCTGAATTCTTTACCGCCTACACTGAAAAACACGGCACGCCGCCCACCTTTGCCTTCTTCGGAGACGAGGAAGAGGCATTTCAGAAACTGCGCTCGGGCTTTCAGGCCGACGCGGCGCACCCGTGTTCGCAGTCCGTGCCCAAGTGGATGGAAGCGGGCCTGCTGGAACCGCTGGACCCGTCCCGCATTGACCGTTGGGAAGATCTGAACGCCGAATTCCGCGAGATCGAAGCCTACAAGAAGGACGGTGAATATTATTTCGTGCCGGTCGACTGGGGCAACACGGGCCTTACCTACAACACCGAAAAGCTGACAGAGGACCAGGTCCAGTCGCTTCAGATCTTTGCCGACCCGTCGATGGCGGGCAAGGTCTCGATGAGCGACAACGTCGACGACGCCTATGCGCTGGGGTTCCTCGCCACGGGTGTGCAGGACTGGACCACGGCCACCGACGAGGACTTTCAGGAGGCGTCGGATTTCCTGCGTGACGTGCACAAGAACGTCCTGAGCTATTGGGATTCGTCGTCGTCGCTGGCGCAGCTGATGCAATCGGGGCAGGTCGAACTGGCCTGGGCATGGAATGAAACGTCATCGACGATGAGCGCCGAAGGCCTGCCGATCGAGCTGAAACGCGACACCGACGAGGGCGCATCCAGCTGGGTCTGCGGCTACGTCAAGCTGAAGGACGGCGAAGGGTCTGACGACAAGTTCTATGATTTCATCAACGCCTGGCTCGAGCCCAAGACGGTCGATTATATCGTCACTGCATGGGGTTACGGCCACTCCAACGCGGCGGCAATGGCCGAGATGGATCAGGAGATGCTGAAAAGCGTCGGTCTGGACAGCAACGAGGCCCTGCGGGAGAACACTCTGTGGCAGGCTCCTCCGGGATCGGAACTGCGTGAAAAGATGATCGCGGAGTTCGAGAATATCAAGGCAGGCTTCTAAGCGTGAAGCATCCGAAATGCCGCCGCAGCCGACAGGGCGCGGCGGCATTTTTTATGGGTTTGGGACGCGCACCCGTCAGCCGGGTTTTTGTGCCAGCAGGTGATGCGGGCAATGTTCGCCCGTCTCAAGAACCTTGATCATCGCGGTCCAGGTTATGATCGATTCCGCGATCAGGTCGGCGCCGTGCGCCGCTTCCCACGCGGGACGCTCCGGCCCCGACATGCGCGCCAGCTCTTCGCGCGCGACTTGCGTGTACCACGCGTTGCGATTTCTCAGGGTGATGTTGTCGAACCCCGCCTGTGTCAGCGCCCTGTGGTAACGCGCGGGCGACGCCATGGCGAAATCCAGATCCTCCTGTGCGATATAGGCCGCCATCTCGGGCGATGGATTGTCGTCGTGGGCGATAAGCCAATCCGAGGCCGCGAACCAACCGCCGGGTTTCAGCACCCCGAACACATCTGCGGCCAGCGCTTCCTTGTCGGGGATGTGAATGATGGAATCCTTGGAGAATACAACGTCGAAGCTGGTGGCATCAAAGGGCAGGGGGCCGGGCGTCACCTGCAGGATGGTGATGCGACCGGACAGGCCCGCCTGCGCCACGCGGCGTCTGGCGGCGGCGCAAACGGGGCCTTCGATGTCGATGCCGGTTACGTGGGCGGCGTGATGGTCCTGCACCAGCGCGATGGCGATGGCCCCTGATCCGCTGCCGATATCCAGCACCTGCGCATCCGCGACAGGTGCGTTCTCGACCACGCGGGCAACCTCTTGCGGGCCTCCGGGCGACAGGTAGCCATCGCCCCAGAGCGCTTCGAGAAGGGCAATGTGGCGGTCGTCATAATTCAGGGCGGGCTCGCTCATCCGGTGGTCTCCTGTTGGGTCAGGGTGGCTTGGTAGGTTGTGATGAACCGCGCGATATATTGCTCCATCGGGACCAGCGGGCCGGGCACGTAATGGCGCGAAGCGACGCCGCGGGCATTGGCCTCGACGATGCGCTTGTCGGCGCGGGTGGTCACGTCCCAAAGCCAGATCAGCCGGTCGAGATCGTAATCGCGTCCGGCTTCGGCATCCTCGTGCACCAGCCAGATGATTTCCTGAGCGCACGTGTTCGCGTCGATTGGGAAAAAACGGTAAAGCACCGCATGATCGCAATAAAGCAGCATGGGGTTCAGCATGCCGACATAGGCATCGGACGCGCCGCCGTCATGGCCGGTGATCCGACCCAGCAGGGGGGCCAGCGGTGCGCCATCCTCGCTGCCGGTCTGATAGCCGTCCAGCAGGGCGTAACGGTTGTACGCATGATCGGTCTCGCCCTCGCGGCGCGACTGACCGATCCGGTCGACCAGGGTGGTGGGAACGCCGCAAGCGGCTGCGCGGGCTTGCATCGCGTCGTTCAGAGGTGTCACCCGTTCTTCGGTCATGTGGATCGCGTGACTGCGCGAAAACTCAGGGTGTGCCGAAGCGCAATGATAACATTCGTTGTAGTTTTCCAGCAGCAGCTTCCAGTTTGCCTGCACCGGATATGTGGCGCGATGGGCGATGCGGGTGCGGGCCAGATCGAAGGGGGCGAGGCAGGGGGTCAGCGCCGCCCTGAGGGCTGCAAAATCAGTGGGTTGCTTGGCGAGCGAGACATAGATCAGCCCTTCAAGCAGCTCCAGCGCCACGGGGAACAACCCCAAAGCGTCGCGGTCGTGGTGATCTTCGAGCAGTCGCGCATGGAACAGGCTGCCATCCAGATTGAAGGCCCATGCGTGATAGGGGCAGGTAAAGCGGCGCAGATTGCCGCGCGGCGCGATGCACAGGCGCGAGCCGCGATGGCGGCAGAGGTTGGCGAAGGCGCGCAAGGCCCCATCCGCGTCGCGGCAGATGATCACGGAGTCGTCGAGCAGGTCAAACAGTACATAATCGCCCGGATTGCGTAGCTCACTCACATGGGCGGCCAGCAGCCACTCGCGACCAAAGATCGCGTTGCGGTCAGCCTCGAAAATCTCGGGCGAAGTATAGAACGCCTGCGCCATCGCGTGCCCCGGCTTTTGGGCTGCGACCAGATCCGGGACCGACGGCACGGGCTGTCTCATTCCTTGAAGACGACGATGGAATCCGCGCCCCACCCGATGTCGACCTTGCTGCCCGGCGGCACGACCGACCGACCGGCGGTGTTGCGCATCGAGATGGTGACCGGCGTGTCATGCCCGGCAAGGCGC
Source organism: Sulfitobacter sp. (assembly GCA_024636445.1). Classification (GTDB taxonomy): domain Bacteria; phylum Pseudomonadota; class Alphaproteobacteria; order Rhodobacterales; family Rhodobacteraceae; genus Pseudosulfitobacter. The sequence continues at coordinate 1,975 of JAGXHE010000003.1, read as the reverse complement.
ACGGCGTAATAGGTCATGTCGCCGTAATATTCGGAATCGACCACCTCGCCCTGAACCTTCATCTGCGCGGTGTCGTCGGCATCGGCCAGCAGCGTCAGCATCTCGGGGCGCACGCCGATGGTGTCGATGCTGGCGGTGTCGAAATCAGGCCCGATGCCGTGGCGCGGCACTTTGATCTGTCCCAAGGCCGCGATGTCGAGGTTCAGGTGCTGTTCGGTCGCCCCTGTCACCCTGGCGGGCAGGAAATTCATCACCCCGATGAAAGACGCCACGCGCCGGTTGACCGGATGACGGTAGAGCCCCTCGGGTGTGTCAAGCTGTTCGATGCGCCCGTCGAACATCACCGCGATGCGGTCCGACATGATCAGCGCCTCTTCCTGATCGTGGGTGACCAGAATGAAGGTTATGCCGATGCTGCGTTGCAGGCTGCGCAATTCGACCTGCATCTGGTCGCGCAGCTTCTTGTCGAGCGCGCTCAGCGGTTCGTCCAGCAAGATCACCTCGGGCCGCATCACCAGCGCGCGGGCCAGTGCCACGCGTTGCCGCTGACCGCCCGACAACTCGTGCGCCTTGCGCTTGCCGTAGCTTTCCATGTCCACCAGCTTGAGCACCTCGGCCACGTCGCGCGCGATGTCTGTTTTCGACATCTTGCGGGTTTTCAGACCGTAGCCGACGTTTTCCTCGACGTTGAGATGGGGAAAGATCGCATAGCTCTGGAACACCATGTTGGTGGGGCGGCTGTTGGCGGGGATGCCTGCCATGTCCTTGCCGCCGATGGCGACCTTGCCGCTGGTGGGGGGCTCGAACCCTGCGATGACGCGCAAAAGCGTGGTCTTGCCGCAGCCCGAGGGGCCCAGCAGCGAAAAGAATTCGCCCTCGCGGATTTCGGCAGAGATGCCGTGCAGCGCGGTGAATGTGCCGAATTTCTTGACCACCTCGTCGATACGGATCATCGGCCTGTTGTCGGTGTCTTTCATGTCAGTCCTTCTGGTCATGCGTCACAGCCCCGCCAGCGTGGTGTCGACACCCTGCCGCGCGGCGCTGCGGCGGCGCAACGCTTCGGCGATGATCAGCAGCAGCACCGACACCACCAGCAGGATCGTCCCCAGCGCCATGACCGAAGGCAGCTTGGCCGGAAAGCGCAGCTGGCTCCAGATATAGACGGGCAGGGTGACGTCGGTGCCGGTGAGGAAAAAGGCGATGATGAATTCATCAAGCGAGATGGTGAAGGTGATCAGCAGGCTTGAGATGATCCCCGGCAGCACCAGCGGCAGCGTCACGCGCCGGAAGGTGCCCCAACGGGATTCGCCCAGATCGAACGAGGCTTCTTCAAGCTCTCGGTCCAGACCGCGATAGGACGAGCTGAGGATGGCGATGGCAAAGGGCGTGCAGATCAGCACATGACCGCCCACCACCGTCCAGAGCGACAGCGGCATGCCAAGCTGGTTGAGCATCACCAGGAGTGCCACTGCGATGATGATCTCGGGCAGCACCAGCGGCAGCATGATCAGCCCCACGATCCCGGTCTTGCCGGGAAAGGCGAACCGCGCCGAGGCACGCGCGGCGAAGGCCCCCAGCAGCGTGCTGAGCAACGCGGTGGTTACCCCCACGAACATCGAGTTGCCAAGGGCGATGTGCAGCGTGTCGGTGTACCACAGGCCGATGAACCATTCGGTCGTGAACCCCGACAGCGGAAAGGCGATGATCGTCGAGGTGTTGAACGCAAAGAGCGGCAGCAGGATCACCGGCGCATAGAGAAAGATCATGTAGACCACGGCATAGACCGCCAGCCATTTCGCCGAGAGCCATTTCATCGCACCCGCCCCCCGAGTTTCTTGCCGACGAGAAAGATGCCCACGCTGATCAGCCCGATCACCACCATCGAAGACACCGCCAGTGCCGCCCCCAATGGTGCGTTGTTGGCCTTGCCGAACTGGATCTGGATCATGTTCGAGATCATCAGCCCGTCGGTGCC
>JAGXHE010000045.1 GCA_024636445.1 Sulfitobacter sp. | reverse complement strand
GACCCGTGCATCGCTCAACTCGGCGCGAGAAGATGTCATGATGGCGATGGAGTGGTGCGGGATCATCGCGCTCATGAAGGAGCGGTCTTGCACCGTCTCTTGGCTGCGAACGAGCCAGAGAGATGCGGCGAAGACGATCACGGAGCCCGCGAAGATCGCCGCATTGACAGCTTTGTTCGAATACATCGACAGCATGTAGCCGAGCATGATGACCGCCATGGTCGCGCCCATCAAGATGGCCATGTAGACGCGCGTCTCGCTCCAAAAGAGGTGTTCGAGCGCGTAGGTGTTGAGATACATCAAGACGAACATCACGACCGTCGAGGTCGCAATCATCGCAGCGAAACGCCAATAGGACATGGGGCCTCCTCAAATATAAGTTCGCTCCCACGGAAGGTTCACCTCCCGGGGACGCTGCAGAATTAACTACATGTCTTAGCGTTTGTTCCAATACGTTTCGTGAAAGGGCCTCGAAATGCCCAAACGAAAGTCTGTCGTGTCATTCGGCATCGCGACCCACGTAACGGCTGCTCATCGGCCGATCATAAGGCGTGTTTTCGATGAAAGACTTCTCGTCCCACAAAGGAACTCAAAACGTTGCGTTTCGCGACGGAGTTTCTCAAAAGCAATCTGCCGCTGACGTTGCGGGAGTTCCTGGGGGCCGTAGATCAAGAGGCGTGAAGGGCGCGTGCCCTGCGCGCCCGGATAGCGGGCTGCGCCGCGTCGCAATCCTCCCGAATTGTCGGTCGTGCGTCCTTGACCACTGCCGCGACCGAAAAGGTCGCCGGTCTCCTGTTTGCCCACTCCTGCCTGCGGGAAGAGAAAATTAGCACTTCATCAGTGCGGACACTGAACCATAGAAAAGCTCGTGGGACACTCCCTTCATAACCCATTGATTTCTATTCGACCCAGCGATCTAATTCGTGGGACACCCAAAGCTATATTTTATTGAGGTTTCAGTAACTTCTGGCAGCCCCTACGGGCTGCCACTTGCTACTGGTTGTGCAAGAGATCGCACAAGAACTTCTGTCGCGAGGCGAGGCACTTTAAGTCCGCCAGCACTTCCAGAGAGCTCTTTTGAGATTTTGCCGACCCAACTTTACTGATGGGTAAGCGGAGAATGATGCACGGGTGGTCAGAACATCTGGCAGGCTTTTACGCTTGTTTGAGCCGTTAAAACGGTTTACACACCTACAGGTAAGTCATTGATATCTCACAAGTGAATGGCGCTCTGGTTTACAAAATTGTGTAGCTTATTCAATGGCAGTGCGCGGATTGCAAATCCGTGTACAGGAGTTCGATTCTCCTACTCGCCTCCAATAAATTCAATGACTTGGCGCGATATTCCAAGGCCGCTAATTAAGCAGGTTCACACTTATCGCTGCGCAGTGGATTCCACTGTCCCAATGAATATGATCAATCTCTAGTGGTGATAGCATTCCTTCGATCTGTGAGTTTCCTCGCAAGGGTTTGCTCCGGCGCGTGATGTAGATCCCAAGGTAGCGCGGGATTGAGTGTCCTGATGGGCTTGCTTGGCCAATCGCTCTTCGTGGTTGCCGACAAAGCACATGTCCGGCGATATTTTCAGCGGTGTTCAACGCCTTTGGGAAGAAACCCTTGCGGTTCGATCCCTCGTTTTTCGGCACTGGTGCGCACCGCCTCCTGCAGGGCGGTGCTGCGATCCAGGAGCCGCCGAAAACGGGCTTCGTCAAGCACAAGAAGCGTGCAAGGTGCGATCGCGCGCACTTCGGCACGACGCGCTTTTTTCATCAAGACCGCCAACTGCCCGAACATTTCACCGCGACCCAGCCGCCAGGTCTGGCCCGCGGCTTCCAGGTCCACAGCACCCGAGGCTATAAAGAACACGCTCTTTGCCACGGCATCCTTGCGGATGATCATATCACCCGCATTGACATAACGGGTCTGAAACGCCCGCCCCAGCCGCTTCAGGGCCGCGTCGTCCATATCCTGAAAAAGCGGAAGTTGTCGCATCAGCTCTGTCCGCTGGAGAGCGATATCTAGAGGCGGACGTTCTTCGGCCGCTGCACGGCGCGCGGCAAGGTCTTCCATCAGCTTGGTGTAAACCTCGGCACCGATCAGACCGTCCTCGCGCATGGTGGTGTATTCGCGTTCTTCCAGCCGCAGCGCGGTGCGGCGGATGAACCGGCGTTCAAGCTCCTCGGCATAGCCCGGATATTGCAACCGCAGCCCTTCAAGTGCGGTCGTGACACCTTCGATCCGGCGGCCAAGGAGTTCTTGCAGCAGATCTGCCAACCGTCGACCGTGGATGCGGCGGATACGCCCGTCGATGAAGGACCCAAGATCCCGCAGGACCAGCCGTTGCGACAACAGCGCCTCGAACCGGTCCGCCGTCATGCGAACAAGCGGGTTGGAAATACGCAGCCTTGCGTGCAGCAAGACCGCCGCACGAAAGCCAAGACCATAGGCGACACCACGACGCGCGGCGCGTTGATAGCCAGTACGCCCGCCAGACCGCGCACCTTCGATCAAGCGGTCTGCATCCGACAGGATCTGATCGGCCATCCGGGCCGAAATCGTGCGTTCGCGCACCCTGGCAAGGATGGTATCCCTTTCGTGACCGGCCAGCGCGATCAAGCCGAGTGTCACCCGGTCACGATCAAGGATGTCGGCGCTGTCTTCTGCGGTGTGAACGGCTTGTTCCAATCTTTTGCCAAAGGTCTTGGCTTCCGAGCGGACAATGTCATGGCTCAGGTCATAATTTTCGGTGGTGCGGGCAACATCCTCTCGCACGGTTTGCAGCGCCACGGCGACCACCTGTCGCGACAGCGCTTCATCAATCGATGACAGCCGGTCGAGCCCCAGCCGGCCGATGACCCAGCGCAACGTCGTCCCCTGCACGATCAGGGTAAAAAGCGTAAAGCCGGTGGCAAGAATGCCCACCACGCGCTGGATACCGTCGGGCACCCGGAAGCTCTCTGTGACCGCCAGCGCCAGGGCCAGCGTCACCGCCCCCCGCAAGCCGCCCCAGAGGATCGCAACCCGGTAGGGCCGCTCGACCACGGGCGAGACGCGCAGGAGTGTCAGCAGAGGAAGCAGCCCGAACAGCACCGCAACGCGCGCGGCGATGGCCGCGAGGATCACCACGCCGACCAGTGCGAAGTCCGCGATCCGGACCTCTTCCAGCAACCGTGGAATCAAAAGCGCGGCGAGGATAAAGATCAGCGCGCCCGCCCAATGCGCCAGCACATCCCAGATCTCGCGCAGGTTTGCCCAGGCCTGCGGTGGCAATCGCCCCGGCCCCGTGAGGTTCAGGGTCAGCCCTGCCGCAACAACGGCGATGACCCCCGATGCGCCAATGCTTTGTTCCGCGCCGATATAGGCAAGGTAGGGAAGAGCTACCGAAATGGATATCTGCGCCAGCTCATAGCGCCCAAAGGACGACATCAGCCAGACCGCCACCCGCGCCGCTAGCCAACCCGTGAAGGCACCGCCGCCAATCAGCAGTGGAAAGCGGGTCAGCGCCTGGCCGAGGTCCGGGTCTGGAATACCCAGCATCACGAAGCCCATGAACAGGCCAAACAGTGCGATGGCCGCCGCGTCGTTGAGCAGACTCTCGCCCTCAATGATCCGCGAAAGGCGACGCGGTGCCGATATCGACCGAAAGATCGTGACGACGGCAGACGGGTCGGTGGTGGAAACGATGGCCCCGATCAGCAGACAGGCCGCCAAAGGCAAGGCACTGGCCCAGGACAGCGCATAGCCCACGCTGAGTGTCGCCACGACCACCGCAACGATGGCCAGAACAAGGATCGGCACCCAGTCGTCCAGCATCCGGCGCAGGTTCATCCCCAGCGTTGCCTGAAACAGAAGTGTCGGCAAGAAGACATAGAGAAAGACATTGGACCGGATCGGCAGCCCCAGGATCGCCTCGGCCACAGGGTTCAGCGCGTCCGTCAACTCGGTCCGCAGGAAGAATATCGCGCCGACAGCGATCAAGATACCAAGAATGGCCAAAATCACGGTGTAGGGAAGCCGTAGGCGCGCGGCCAACGGCTCCGCCACCCCGATGATGAGAAACAGCGATGCAATGACGGTTGTGACGATCACGATGTCCATAACACTGAATTAACACAAGGATCATTGAGCGCATCAGCAAATTTGGCATTTCAGGCCCCTGCCCGGTCGCATCCCGGGCAAAGCGACTGGCTTTCGTTCTCACGTCTTGCTCCGGGCGTTGCCAAACAGTTGATCTATCCGGTTTCTGTCGAAAACGAGCACGTGGCGCCTATATGAAGATCACGACGATCTTGCGCCACTGCATCCAGCGCCACGGGCAGCGGCGCCAAGGGGGAGAAACCGTTGCCTTTGACCGCCGTATCCAGCTCCCCGTGATGCTGGTAGGGTTTGACCAACAAAGCCCCGAGGTGAGATGAGCACCGCGACGCCGGGCACGACACGGATTAAGGCCACAACTGACAGACCGGACACTTTATTGAAACCGAGGAGAGAGACATGACCCAACCGACCAGAAAGCGTGCAACGGATTTCGACCAGCGTATCCTAGAGATCTACGATGGCTATGTGCATGGCAAGATCACCAAGCGCGAGTTCATGTTTCAGGCCGGGCGCTACACGGCGGCGGGCGTGACCGGTGCAATGATCCTCGAACAGCTGCAGCCGAACTACGCGCTGGCCCAGCAGGTTCCTGCCGACGATCCCGACATCGAGACCGAAGTGATCGAATACGAAAGCCCCGAAGGGCACGGAACGATCCGGGCGCTCATGGCGCGCCCCGCGGGCGTGGAAGGGCCCTTGCCCGCGGTGCTGGTCGTGCACGAGAACAGGGGCCTAAACCCCTATATCGAGGACGTGGTCCGGCGCACGGCCAAGGCAGGATACCTCGCCATCGGGCCGGACGGGCTGACCCCGCTGGGCGGCTATCCCGGTACGGACGAGCAAGGTCGCGAGATGCAACGAGAGCTTGACGGGGCGAAGCTGATGGAGGATTTCTTTGCCGCCTTTGAATTCCTGCGCGACCATGAGGGGTCGACAGGGCGGGTCGGCTGCGTCGGGTTCTGCTATGGCGGCGGTGTCTGCAACGCACTGGCCGTGGCCTATCCCGATCTTGCGGCCTCGGTGCCCTTCTACGGACGCCAACCCGCCGTGTTGGACGTGCCCGCCATCCAGGCGCCTCTCATGATCCAGTACGCAGGGCTGGACGACCGGATCAATGCCGGTTGGGAAGAGTACGGCGCTGCGCTTGAGGAGCATGGCAAGGAATTCTCGGTGCATTTCTACCCTGATGTAAACCACGGCTTTCACAACGACACGACGCCCCGCTACGACGAGGAGGCGGCGACGCTCGCATGGGACCGGACCCTCGCGTTTTTCGACACACATCTGCGCACGCGATAGCCAACCCAAGCGACATCAAGGGCATCGCAATTGCTATCTTGACGATATCACGACGGCGCTGCAGCAAACGGGGTCAAACCCGCTGCAGCGCCCAATCGGTCATGGATGGAAGCAGAGTGTTCAGCAGCACCTGAAACGCCCCGACGATCTCTTTCGGGGTGTCTCCGCCGAACTCGATTTGCTGCGCGAACCGGCGCGACGCCATGACGCTTTGGTCGCGATCACTGATCAACGTGGCATCGAATTCTACGTCTGCCATGAACCGTTCGTTGGGCAAGACGTTGACTTCGAACGCATCAATGCGCAGCAGCAAAGCCGTGTCAGGCACAGGCCCCGCCCCCACAGCGCCGACATAGCCGATGCGTCCGGTGTCGGAAACGCTCCGTATCATCAACGTCTGAATGACCGCCGGCAGCTCATCGGCCCACCGCGCATCCGGCAGGTAGGTGATGGAAACCGCGTCGGGTTTTATCATTATCCGGTCAGTGGCCAGCGCGGCAGGCGCTTGTGGCAAGGCGACAAGCAAGGTGCGCGATGACGTGCGACCCGCCGTCGTGCCCGCTGCGGGCAGCAGATCGTAGGTATCAAGAGCTTTCGAGGCCGCGTTGAGAGAGCTGATTGCACCGCAGCCGCTAAGTGAAACCAAAGTGCCTATAAGGGCCGCGCGACGGGTCAGGTTTGGCATGGTTCTATTTCCTATAATCAGGGACACGACCGTCCAGAATGAATCCGGCAGGGTTGCGTTCGATTTTGCGGGTCAGCGATCCCAGCGTGTCCAGCAATGTCCGTGCCTCGCTGGTGAGGCGGACAATCTCGGGCAGCCCCCTGCTGGCGAATTCGCTGATGCCCGGCGCACTTTGTGCGACGACAGACTGGATCTGGCTGGCAACGGCGTCACCACGCGCAATCAGCGCGCGCAGGTCTGCGGTGATTGCGGGGATGTCATTGCTGACATCGGTGACGGCGCGGGCAATCTGTTCCGAGGCACTGCGAATATCCGCGATCATCGGCTCCACCTCCCCGTCCAGAACCTTTGTCGCCGCATCGAAAGTGGTCTGGGCTGATCCCAACGTGCCTTCGGCAGCCTCAAGCGTGCTGTCCAATGTATTCAGGCTTGCCTGCGATCTGGTGAACAACGCATTGGCCGATACGATAGCCTTTTGTGCCTCGTCTGCAATCGGATCAAGACGGCCGGTGAAGTTGGTCAGACTGGCGGCCACGTCGCCCACGGCCTTGTTGGCGCTGGCGACGCCCTCGCGGATATCGGTCATGATCGCAGGCACTTCGTTCGTCATGACCGCATTGATCGCCGATACGGTCGTCTGCATGTCTGCAACCACCGCGCGCGCCTCGGCGACCATCAGGGTTCCGTCGCCGTCCACAAGCTGGTCAAAACTGTTGGAAGCTTCGGTTACTGCGACAAAGGCGGAATTGGCTTCGACGAGCGCTGTTTCCAGTTCGGTAAGCCGCGCGTTCAGCAGGCCCGCCGTATCTGCGAAACCGTCGAGCGTCTTGCCGGAGCGGGTTTGCAGATCAACGATTGCCGCATTGGTGCGCGCAGCCGTCTGCGACAATTGCGCAAGAATGTCAGGAACCTGCGTCTCCATGATCAGCCGGGCCTGATCGAACACGCCCTCGGCGCTGTCTATCGCGTCGACCGATCCGGTCAGCACGGTATCGGCCTGTTCAAACGCTCCGGTGGCTGCCGTCAGTGTCTTGTCGGCCTCCTCCAGCGTGTGAACCACGGCCTCGCCAATCACATCGAGACGGTCGGTAAAGGTGGTAATCTGCGCTGTTGCATCCCGCACCGTGCCGCTGATTTCGGAAAAGTCGTTCAGAGCCTCGTCCAGACGGCCCGAGGTCGAATCCAGATTGCGCAGGATATTGGTGACGTATTGCTGATTTTCCGGCCCCGCCAGCGCCTGAAACTGCTCCAACAGCTCTGTTGCCTGGGTCAGCAGATCAGGGGCATCCTCCACCAGACTTTGCAGGGTTGAACGCTTTGACGCGATGATCCGCCAGCCGTCCTTGTTCGCGACCAACGGAGGTGCCGAAGGCGTCCCGCCCGAAAGCGAGATATAGGCGACGCCGGTCACCCCTTGCGACTGCAATTGCGCGACCGTGTCGGACCGGATCGGCACATCCGATTCAATCTCGACCCTGGTGAACACCTTGGATGGATCTTCTTCCGAGATGCTCAGGCCGAGCACACGCCCGACCGTGATGCCGTTGAAGGACACGTCACCCGAGGCATCCAGTCCCGAAACATCCTCGAACAGGATGCCATAGCTTTGATACTGCTTGTTCACCTGAACGCTGGCCAGCCAGACAAAGAACGCCAGCGTCCCCAGAATGGACAACAGGGTGAAGACACCGATCAGGATGTAATTTGCCCGCGTTTCCATCAATGCGCCCCTGACTTGCTTACCGAACTCAGTGCTGCACGGGCGCGCGGTCCGTGGAAATACTCGTGCACCCACGGGTGATCGACTTCCAGCATCTCGTCCATCGTGCCCACGGCCAGGACCTTCTGGTCGGCAAGCACCGCGATGCGGTCACAGATCGCATGCAGACTGTCCAGATCATGCGTCACCAGAAAGACCGTCAGACCCAATGACGCCTGCAATTGTTTGATCAAGATATCAAAGGCCGCCGCCCCGATCGGATCAAGCCCCGCCGTGGGCTCGTCGAGAAATACGATTTCCGGGTCCAGAGCGATGGCGCGGGCGAAGCCTGCGCGTTTGCGCATACCGCCCGACAGCTCGGAGGGGTATTTCGACATCGCGTTTTCAGGCAACCCGACCATCCGCACCTTTATCCCTGCAAGCGTTTCACGCAAATCATCACTCAGCTCAAGCTGCTCGCGCATCGGCGCTTCGACATTCTGCCGGACGGTAAGCGAGGAGAACAGCGCGCCGTCCTGAAACATCACACCCCAGCGGCGCCTCAGCGCCCGATACTCGGCTTCGGAGGTCACGCGGACGCTGTCGCCAAAGACTTCGATCTGCCCCGCCTGCGGCACCAACAACCCGACGATGGCGCGCAACAGCACGGACTTGCCCGTGCCTGACCCGCCAACGACGCCGATGATCTCGCCGCGTTTCACGTCAAGATCGAGCCCGTCATGCACCGTATGCGTCCCAAAGCGGGTCACCAGCCCGCGCACGCGGATGATCGGATCGTCCTGCGTTTCCATCATACCCCTACCACTGCGAAAAAGATCGAGAACATCGCGTCTACCACAATTACCATAAAGATCGACAGAACCACCGAGGCCGAGGTCAGACGCCCCAGCGACTCTGCATCGCCGCCGACCTTCAGGCCTTGGTAGCATCCAATGATGCCGATGATCAGGGCAAAAAACGGTGCCTTGATCATGCCGACCCCAAAGTGCCAGACGTCCGTATTGCTGACCAGCCGCGACTGGAACACAGCAGGTGACACGCCCAGCTCGATCCATGACATGATCCCGCCGCCGATCAATCCCGATATATCTGCAATCAGCCCCAGAGCCGGAAGCATCAGGATCAACGCCAGCACCCGAGGCACGACAAGGATGGTCACCGGATCAAGACCAAGCGTGCGCATGGCGTCGATCTCCTCGCGCATCTTCATCGAGCCGATGGCTGCGGTAAACGCCGAGCCGGAGCGGCCCGCGACGATGATAGACGTCAGCAAGATACCAAGTTCGCGCAGGATCGAGATCGCGATGAGATCGACGACAAAGACTTCGGCCCCGAACTGACGCAACTGCGCAGAGCCCTGGAACGCCAGAACGACCCCGATCAGGAATGCCATCAAGGCCACGATGGGCACGGCGCTGATACCGATTTCCTGACAGTGATGAACCACGGATGTCAGCCGCAGGCGGCGCGGATGGCGGATGATCCCGCCAAGTGTCGCAATGACCTGCCCCATGAAAGAGATCAACTCAAGCGTCATGCGCAAACCGCGCATCACTCTGCGGCCGAACTCTTCCAGCCAATCCGCAAAAGACGGTCGCGCGGGCGTGCGCGCCTCTGCGGGCGGCATGCTCTGCCTGACAGTCTCGATCAGCTGCGCTTGCGCGGGCGCGGCGCCGACAATCTCGACCGAGCGCCCGTTCCCCTCGGCCTGATTTTGCTGATCAACAAGAAACCACGCACCCGCAGTGTCCATCTGAGACAACGCACTGATATCAATCGATGAAAAGCTGTCCGGTGATGACTGTGAAAGGCTCGTTGAAACCTCTTCCACGGTGTCGATCAGAAGCGCCCCTTCAAACACAAGCGTATCTTGCTCGAGCTGAGTTCGAACCGTTTTGGACTGCAAGATTGCAGTGTTGTTCGCAGGGTTGTTCATAGACTGCCACTGCTTATGGAGCCAATCAGCCTCTGCACGCTTTTCGTCCTTCAGGTTCCGCCAGTCACTCACACTCAAACCATTGTAGAGTGCTTCGCGACACGCGCATTGATCCAAGTCAATCGGCAATCATATTTCGCCGCAATGTGCTTGCGCATCGACCAGTAGCACATGCGATCTGGCGGCAATACCACTGCATTGCCAAGACACACCTACCACATTCCATAAGTGAGACGCACGACAAAACCTCACACAAGATAGCGCATACCAATCAGGGGCTTATAAAGCGATTCTCAGATGTGTCTTGACGGTTTTGAACGACGCTGGAGTTCAATTTGCGCCGATACAACGCGCCCTATGCCTGCGGTTTCTCTTCGCATTGCGTCCAGCCACCCGCATCGCGACAAAAACTGACCTTGAGGTGGTGATCAAAACTGCGGGTGCTTTCGACAGCGGCGAACCGCTCTACCGTGACGCGATCGGCGCCCAGATGTAACAGGTTGAAATCATTTGGCTCTCCGCGCACGCGATTGGACAGACCGGTGCCCGCGTGGATCTGGATAACGCCGCGATGGTCTTCGATATGGGCAAATGTTTCAGCGCGCCAACTGTGAAGGTGTCCAGAGAGCACGATGTCGGCACCGGCGTCGCCCAGCGCCTTGATCGCGGCGCGCGCGCCGCGCATCAGCTTCTTTGGCTCACCCGGCAGATGTTCCAGCGGATGATGCACCACCACGATACGCAAGGCGCCCTCGGCGGCATCCTGAAAGCCGCGCCTGACGCGACGGATGTCACGCGGGCTGAACCAGCCGCGCTGGATGCCAAGCGGATTGACTGAATTGATCCCGATCACCGACACTTTTCCATCATGCGCAACGGGTTGCAGATCGCGGTTGATCCACTTCCGATACCGGTGAAATGGCCAGAACAGCCGTTCGAAAAAGTTATAGAGCGGCGTGTCGTGATTGCCCGGCACCACAAGTGTCGGCGCGTCGATGGCATCAATGAACGTGCGCGCCTGCTGAAACTGCCAGTTGCGCGCACGCTGCGTCAGATCGCCGGAGATGGCCACCAGGTCGACATCCAGCTCGTTGATCCGCTCCAGCAGCGGCGCCATCAGTTCGGGGCGGTCGCGGCCAAAGTGCAGGTCCGAAAGGTGAATAATCCGTTTCATCGCACGCCCCCGTCATCCCCATCCGGGGTCAGAACGGTCAGAGCCCCCTGACGCATTTCCAGATGGAACGGCCCGGAAATCCGCGAGCGTTCCCCGTCGCGCGCTACCAGCAGAGATTTGCGTTTGCAGGTGATGTGCATGTGGTCGGCGCACATCAGTTCGAAATCATGGTGGCGCTGTGCGCGGCCCAGCATCAGCGCCAAACCGTTTTTCAACAAACCAAGGCGGCCTGAGTTGGGGGCAATCAGCACGGCCAGCTTGCCTTTTTCAATACACTCAAGCCCCTCCAGCCCCATCTGCTCAAGCTGGAACGCGTTGGATACCGCAAACAAAAGCGAGGTTTTGACCTCGCGCGTCTTTCCATCGACGGTGATTTGCAGCTTGAGCCTTCGGGGCAGACGCAGCATCGTTTTCAGCACCGACCAATAGGCGGCAATGCGGCTGCGGCCCCAGCGTGCGTACACGGTTTCACGGGTGCGCAATATCTGCGGGTAAATCCCAAGGCTGGTGTTGTTCAGAAACACCCGGTCATTGATCACTCCGACGGGGATCGACTTGCGATGATTGCGCGCGATAACGGCAATGGCTTCGGACGCGGTTTCGGGAATGTTCAGTGACCGCCCAAAATAATTGAACGTGCCCATAGGGATAACTCCCATAGTGGTCTGCGTCCCGACGAGGCCCGAAGCAACGCCGCAGATCGTGCCATCGCCCCCAGCGGCAACGACCAGATCGGCACCCTCTCGGGCCAGCTTGGACGCGCGGGCGGAAATGTCGTCGTTGGGTTTGAGGCGGATAATCTCGGCCGTGATCCCATGCGCGGCAAAGGCCTGCTCAAGGTCGTGAATTTGTGGATGGTCCGACCCGCGCCCTGATTTGAGGTTCATCAAGACGTGCGCGCGCATGGTATGTGGAACGGTCTGTGGTTCTAACGCTGTCATGGCCTGCATTTTTTCGCCTTTTACGCGGGGCTACCCTACGCAGTGCTTGCGCCGGTTCGCCCCATCATCGCCCGCTCCCTGTGTGCGAACCCATCGATCAAACGCTGCGACGCGGCGCCAAGTTCCTTGTGCCTTTTCCAGCTGTCAGAGGATAACGCGGTGTTCGGCCTGACCCTTTATGTCCATTTTCTGAACAAATGTCATGCCCGCCTTCGGATCGGTCGCACTGTCCAGATCGACCGCTGCGGTGGTCACGTAGAGCGTGGCCAGATCATGACCGCCAAAGCAGGGGCACGATGATTGCGTGGCAGGCACCGTGACTGCCCGCACAAATGTCCCGTCGGGTGCGTAACAGGCAACACGGCTCGCTCCCCACTGCGCGTTCCACAGATGGCCCGTGCTGTCGACGACCGCACCGTCGGGAAACAGCCCGTCTTCGCGCAGGTCGATGAACACTTTCGCATCCCCTGTGGGCCAGCCATCAGCGTCCAGTTCGGTGCGCATGAGCCGCTGCCTGACCGTGTCGGTGTAATAGGCGTGGGCACCATCGGGGCTGAAACAGATCGCATTGCTGACCGTCACCTCATCCACCAGCTTGCGCACCTCGCCGCGATAGTATCGATAGATCGCACCCGCGCGCGGCTCATGCCCCTTGCCCATCGTGCCGATCCAGAACCCGCCCTGAGGGTCGGCGCGGCCATCGTTCGAGCGCGTCACCGGATTGTCCGCATCCAGCGGAGCGACATGCGTGCGCGTGCCCTTATCCACGTCGAAGGTGAAGAGTTCACGTTCCGACGCGATCAACAGCTGCCTATCGTCGACCCAGCCCGCCGCCGAGACATGATCGTCGAACGACCAGACCTGCTCGCCTGCTTTGGTCCGCGTGAGCAACTTCTTTCCGATGATATCGAACCAGAACAGCTGCTTGCGGTTGGGATGCCACAACGGCCCCTCGCCCAATGCGCAGATCGTGTCGCTGAAAATGTCCATCAGTCAGTTTGCCTTTTCAATTTGGTCACTGGCCTGATCACTGGCCTGATCTTGGGCCTGATCACGGGCCAAATCGTACGCCGAAACCAGCGCCTCAGCGCGCGCGTGGATGTCGCCGGTATCCATGCCCGGGGCATACAGCGCCGTGCCGATGCCAAATCCGTTGGCCCCTGCCGCCAGCCAGTCACCAAAGTTGTCGGCCCCCACCCCGCCCACAGCAAAGACCTGAGCCCCAACAGGCAGCACCGCGCGCATCGCCTGTATGCCCTTCGTGCCCACCAGAAACGACGGGAAAATCTTGATACCGTCCGCGCCTGCGGCCAGTGCGGCAAAACACTCGGTCGGGGTAAAGCACCCCGGATAGGACTTCATGCCTGCATCCTTGGTCGCGGCGATCACCGCGATGTTGCAATCGGGCGATACGACCATCTGTGCGCCGATACTGGCCAGCCGTTCGACATCGGCAACGGTCAACACCGTGCCTGCCCCGATCATCGCCCTGTGCCCATACTCCGCCTGCATCTGCCGGATGCTGTCGAAAGGCTGGGGCGAATTCAACGGCACCTCGATCCTGGTGATCCCGGCGGCGATCAGCGTCTCGCAGACCGGCAAAGCCTCTTGCGGGGTGATGCCCCGCAGGATGGCGATGATGTTGCGGCTCATGATTGCTCCAGTTCTGAATATGCGGCGCGCAGTCCGGCCAATGTCATATCGGTGGGGTTATGGCGCAGGGTCGGCACGCCTTGGGCGCTTAATGCTGCATCATAAGCATCAGCCGACGACGCCGCCCCGATCAGTGCGACCTGCTGGCCTAGCCAGTAGGGGCGCGCCGCGGCCAGTTCGATACCGATCAGCAATCCCGAAAGACGGGCGCGCGCCGATACGTCATCAAGCCCGCCCAGCAGCGCTTGGGCGCGCAATCCGAACAGTTTGGCGGCCACGGCCTGCGGGCGGCTCATTGCCTCGTCTACAGCCACGGCAAAGGCGTCGTCGTCCCAGCCGGTCAACGCCATCGAATGGCGCAGCACCGATTGTTGCGACAGCAGGGCAAAGAGCTCGCCAGTCATAAAGGTTTGAAAGCTCACGATTTCGCCCGCGCTCAGATGCGCCCATTTGGTATGGGTTCCCGGCAGGCACGCGACGCCGTCAAAGGTTGGCTGCGTCGCAATCAGCCCTTTGATCTGGGTTTCCTCGCCGCGCATCACGTCGGCGGGGTTGCTTTGGCTGACCCCCGACAGGATCGTGACCTGCAAGCGGGCGTTTTCGGTTTCGACCCTCCGACCACTGCGCGGGTCCGGCGGCGCGCAGGGCACGGACGCATAGGGCGCCTCGGCCCAGCCCTGTTTCGCCCCGGCCATGCCACAGATAACCACCGGCATAGGTGCTTGGCCCAAAACGTCCGATATCAACGCCAGCAAGGCAATCTCAAAGCCCTCGGGCGCCAAGGCCCCCATGCCGCGATCGCTGCTGCGCGCCTCGATCATCTGGCCATCCTTGGCCATCAGCCAGACCCGCATGTGCGTCGTGCCCCAGTCGACCGCGATCCAATCCACATTTCCCATCAGCCCGTCACCGCCACGCCGCCATCCACGACCATCGCCTGTCCGGTCATCATCCGGCTCGCCTGCGACGACAGGAACAAGACCGCATCGACGATATCGCCCGGTTCCAGATGTTCGGGCAGGCATTGCCGTTCAAGATGCGCGGCAAGGTCTTCGGGCGTGGCCCACAATTCCATCTGCCGCCGGGTCAGAACCCAGCCTGGCATCAGCGCGTTGACGCGGATCTGATCCGGCCCCAGCTCGCGCGCCAACGCCCGTGTCAGCCCGGTGACCGCCGCCTTGGCCGTGACGTATCCGGCCATCCCGGCCATTCCCATCATGTAGGAAATCGACGAAAAGTTGACGATTGACCCATAGCCTGCTGCCTTCATCATCGGAGCGGCGGTCTGTGCTGTGAAGAGATGCGGGCGCAGGTTGACGTTCTGGCATGCATCCCAGTCTTCCACGGTCAGATCGGCGACCTTGTGGCGGCTGTCGTTTGCGGCGTTGTTGATCAGGCGGGTGATCGGCCCATGCGCCTGCGCGGCCTTGTCCATCGCGTCCTTCAGCGCCGGAATGTCGGTAATGTCGCAGGGCAGGAACAACGGATCATGCGCGTATTTCCCCGACATTTCGGTGATAAATCCGCTGGCATCCGATCGCTGGACAAAGGCCACCTTGGCCCCTTGCGCAAGGAACCCTTCGGTAAGTGCGGCCCCGATGCCCGAGCCGCCACCGGTGATGAACACCGACGCGCCCTCGAGATCGTGAAAGCTGGCATAGGATGTCATCAATGGTCCTCTCGTGGGATTGCAGTTGCGAAAGATGCGCGCTTTACCAATCGTCAAAGGTTAACGTATTTCCATGTCCGTGCAAAAGGCAACCGCGCGTGGGTGCACTTTCAGGTTCAAACGTAATAACCTGATAAAAATCATGAAAGGGCGCGTGAGCCGTTTTCAAGCGATAGCGACGAGGGATCTTTGTTATTCCCTGGAGAAGCCAACTTATTGCTTTTTTGCTAGAGACTTATGCGTCTTGAATGAAGTAAACTAAGGACGCAGGGCGCAGCAAACGGATTGATTAGCATCAAAAATTACGCACGCGAGCAAGAGTGGTGCTGCCGGAAAACAACGCTGTATTCAAAGGTCCCAAACGCCTGTGGATAAGTCGAGAAGTCTGCGTCACTTGCAGCCTGCAAGCCATCGCAATCTATGCCTTTAATGGACAGAGACTTATCCACAAGATGCCAGTCTGCCTCACCTCGAAGAGATTGCGTTTGATGAAAACAGTAGAGCAAAACGGGTTCGGCCCGCAGCATCTTTCGGCGTCAGAGCGCAATCCGCTTTAGACAGCCTTGCAAGGCCCATACAGCCACATAAGCTCAATTCAACGGACGCCCCTCAGAAAGCTGTAATATTTCAATTATTCAGATAAAATCTTTCAGATATGAGCCGCAAAATGCACCAATAAGACAAGACAAAAAACGCACAGCCTTACTGAAAAATCCCCAATTTACTGCTCTTTCAGCCAGTCCATCACCGCTGGCCGCACCGTCATCGCGCCGCGGTGGCGGGTATCGGCAATGACCTTGCGAAGGTCTTCCAGGTTCGACCGGCGCAGCAGCGACTTGACCGGACCGATAGACGCAGGCCGCATCGACAGGCGGCGCAGGCCGATGGCCGCCAGACACAGGGCTTCTACCGGGCGCCCCGCATCCTCGCCGCAGAACGACACCGGCGTGTTGGACGCGGCACAGCGCTCGACGATCTGTTCAAGAAAGCTCAGGAAGCTGACGTTCAGCGTATCATAGCGACGCCGCACCCGTTCGTTTTCACGGTCAGCCGCAAAGAAAAACTGCTTGAGGTCGTTGCCGCCAATCGAAATGAAATCGACCTCGTCAAAAAACTGGCGTGGCGCAAATCCCAAGGACGGCGTTTCCAGCATGGCACCCACTTCGATGCGAGATGGCAACGGATGCCCCAGACGCCGTTCGCGTTCCAGCGCCTTGTCCACTTCGGCGCGCGCGCGCGTGTACTCTTCGTATTGCGCGACAAAGGGGAACATGACGTACATCGGACGTCCGTTCGATGCGCGCATCAGCGCCTGTAACTGCATCCGCAGCACGCCGGGCTTGTCCAGCCCCACGCGGATCGCGCGCCAGCCCATTGCGGGGTTCGGCTCGTCGTTGGGTTTCATGTAGGTCAGCACCTTGTCCGACCCGATATCGAGCGTGCGAAAGACCACCGGCTTGCCATGCGCGGCGTCGATCACACGCGCATAAAGCGCGCTCAGTTCGGACCGGCGCGGCATCTGGTTGCGCACCAGAAACTGCAATTCGGTGCGGAAAAGCCCGACCCCTTCGGCACCCGACGAGGGCAATGACGGCAGATCGGCCATCAGTCCCGCGTTCATCATCAACTCGACCCTTGCACCGCAAAGGGTCACGGCAGGCTTGTCGCGGATCGACACGTAACGCTCAAGCGCCTCGGCCTCCATCGCCATCTTGTCGCGAAAGGCCGACACGACATTTTCGTCGGGCCGCAGGTGCACAATGCCCTGATCGCCGTCCACCATCACGTGATCGCCGTTCAGCGCCTCGGTGGTCACCGATTTGGCATGCACCACCAGCGGAATGGCCAGTGCCCGCGCAACGATCGCCGCATGGCTGCCCACGGAACCCGCTTCCAGAATGATCCCCTTCAGCTTGCGCCCATAGTCCAGCAGTTCGCCCGGACCGATATTGCGCGCAACCAGGATCGGATCGGGTGGCATTTCCGCGCCTGTGTCCGTGCCCTGCCCTGTCAGAATGCGCAGCAGGCGGTTCGACAGATCGTCCAGATCGCTCAGCCGTTCGCGCAGGTAGCCGTCAGCTGCCTGCCCGACACGCGCGCGCGCCAGCGATTGTTCCTTTTCCACGGCAGCCTCGGCGCTCAGACCGCGGCCAATGTCCTCTTCCATCCGCTTCATCCAGCTTTTGGAGTTGGCGAACATCCGGTAGGCCTCGAGAACTTGCCGCTGTTCCTGATCGGGGCCTGCAAGGCTGAGCATCTTGTCGACACCGACGCGCAATTCATCGACGGCGGCGTTCAAACGTTCCATTTCGCGCTGCGGGTCGTCGGCGATGGGGTTCACCACCACCACGCGCGGCTCGTGCAGCCATATATGGCCCTCTGCCACGCCCTCCTGACCCGTCGTGCCCTTGATCATCACCGGATGGCTGTGGCGGGCCGACATCGCGGCGCCCTCGCCCACGAAGGCACCCAGTTCGGTCATTTCGGCCAGTACCATCGCAACCACTTCCAGCGCATAGACCTCGTCCGAAGAAAATTCGCGCGCGTCCTTGGATTGAACCACCAGCACGCCCAGGGCTTCGCCAAGACGCTGTATCGGGATGCCCAGAAAACTGGAATAGACCTCTTCGCCGGTCTCGGGCATGAAACGAAAACCGCTGGCTTTGGGCGCGTTTGCGGTGTTCACCACCTGCCTGCGCTGTGCGACGCGGCCCACAAGACCCTCGCCCAGACGCATCCGCGTCTGGTGAACCGCCTCGGCCTTCAGCCCTTCGGTGGCGCACAGTTCCAGCGTTTCCTGATCGCGAAACAGATAGATCGAACATACCTCGCAGCCCATCGACGTGGCGATCAGCGAGGTGATCTTGTCCAGCCTTGTCTGTCCGGGTGCATCGCCGGCCAGCTCATCGCGCAGCCGGCCCAGCAACTTGCGGCTCTCGGTGTCCGTGCGCTCGGTCATTTGGCGCCCCCCTTGGTATCCGGTATCGAGTTAGATCATACCGCAAGCCAATTAGAAATGAGGTTTTGCACCCAGCCCGTGTATTTGCCGCCTGCCTTCGCGGAATGTCGCAAAGGCTGCCCCAAGCCAAGGGCAGCCACGCTGCGATCAGGAAGATTTTTCCAGCTCGAAGGCGTCGTGCAGCGCCTGCACGGCCAGTTCCATGTACTTGCGGTCGATCAGCACGCTGATCTTGATTTCGGAGGTGGTGATGACCTTGATGTTGATGCCCTCGTTCGACAGCACCCGAAACATCTTGGCCGCAACACCTGTGTGGCTGCGCATCCCGATGCCGACGACGCTGACCTTGGCCACGTCCATGTCGGCGATCATCTCGCCAAAGCGGATTACGCCCTCCTGTTTGGCCGTTTCCATCGCCTTTTCGGCGCGCTTGACCTGATCGTTGGGGCACGACCATGTCATGTCGGTGCGCCCTTCTTCAGCGATGTTCTGAACGATCATGTCCACGTTTACGCCCGCCTCGCTGAGGGCGGTAAAGATCGTCGCGGCGATGCCCGGACGATCGGCCACCGACACAAGGGTCATCTTCGCTTCGTCGCGGCTAAAGGCGACACCGGCTACAACATTGCTTTCCATGATTTCCTCCTCGTCACAGACCAGCGTTCCGGCCGTGTCCGATTGTTCCTCGAAGCTGCTCAGCACCCGCAGCTTGACCTTGTAGCGCATCGCCAGCTCGACCGAGCGGGTCTGCAACACCTTTGCGCCCAGCGATGCCAGTTCCAGCATCTCTTCGAAGGCGATCTTGTCCAGTTTGCGCGCCTTGGCGCTGACCCTCGGGTCGGTGGTATAGACCCCGTCCACATCGGTATAGATATCGCAGCGTTCCGCGCCAAAGGCTGCCGCAAAGGCGACCGCCGTGGTGTCGCTGCCGCCACGGCCCAGCGTGGTGATCCGGCCCTCGGGGCTGACGCCCTGAAACCCTGAAACCACGGCGACGCGCATGCCTTGCTTGAACTTGGCCATGATGTTGCCGCTTGGGATTTCCTCGATCCGTGCCGATGAATGGGCGCTGGTTGTCTTTACCGGCACTTGCCAGCCCTGCCAGGACCGCGCAGGCACGTCCATCTCCTGCAAGGTCAGCGCCATCAGCCCTGCTGTCACGTTCTCGCCCGAGGACACGACCGCATCGTATTCGCGCGCGTCATACATCGGTGACGTCTCGTTGACCCAGCCGACCAGCTCGTTGGTCTTGCCCGACATCGCCGAGACAATCACGATCACATCATAGCCTTTGGCCACTTCAACGCCCACGCGTTTCGCAGCGCGGCGGATACGGTCAAGGGTGGCCACCGAAGTGCCGCCAAATTTCATCACCAGAACGGGCATGATGTCCTCACGTCAAAATCCGACGTTTCCCTACGCGTCGCCCACGACAATGACAAGCGTTACAAGGCGGTTATATTGTAATCACTGAGGGCCGCGCGCGCATTCAGAACGGATGCACCTGCCCGTCCCATGTCAGAAATGACCCCGTCGAAGCGATATCCAGCGTCGCAAAGCGCGCGCTCAGGCCCGCGACGCTTTCGTCAACCGAAATCGCAGCCGCGTCGCCGCCCATGTCGGTACGCACCCAGCCGGGGTGATAGATGCCCACGGCGATCCCGTCGCCCTTCAGGTCCACCGCCAGATTGCGCCCCAGGTTCAGCGCCGCCGCCTTGGACGCGCGGTAAATATAGCTGCCACCGGGCGCGCGCGTGTCCGATCCCATCTGGCTGGAGATGATCGCGACCTTGCCCTTCGCAGCGCGCAGGTTCGGCAACAGCGTCTGCACCGTCAGGAACACGCCGGTCACGTTTGCGGCAAAGGATTTTGCCCAGATATCAGCGTCATAGCCGTCGTCGATGCTCTGTCCCTTTTCAAGATAGACACCGGCGTTACACACCAGTAGATCGACAGGCTGCGTGCCCAGTGCTGCGCCGAGCTTGGCGAAATCAGCCGGTCGCGTCACGTCCATCACCACGTCTGCGCCGTCCGAACGCCCGGTCCCGGTCACTTGATGACCTGCCGCCTTGTAATGCGCAGCCAAGCCCGCGCCGATGCCACGCGTGGCCCCCGTGATGACGATATTCATGGATCAGTTCACCTTTGATTTGGGCAGGAATGGCAGCGGCATCAGCGGCACGCCGTCTTCGATCAGCGCGCGGGCTTCGGCGGGCTTCGCCTCGCCGTAGATTGCGCGCTCAGGGGCATCGCCCAGATGCATCGCGCGCGCCTCGCGGACGAAATTGCCACCCACATAGGTCGCGTTTTTTTCGACATGCTTGCGCATTTGCGTCAGCGCAGCCTTGAACGCTGCCGCCTTGGCATCGCGGGCTATGTCCGCTTCGGTCGCGGGGGACGCTGCGGGTGCAGGGGCCGTATCCGTGCGTGCAGTTGCGACGCGCGGGGCCATTATCGCCTTATGAACATCGGGGCTGTTACATTCGGCGCAGTTCAGATGGCCCGCAGCGCGCAGCACATCGAAGGCTTCCGCCGACTTGAACCAGCTTTCAAAAGCATGGCCCCGATCACATTTCAAAGCATAGCGGATCATGGGTGCTCCAACACTCGATACCACATTGAGATATGCACGAAGGCCGCTGCTTCAAGCGGTGCGGTCCTTGCGTGATCCAAAACTTAAAGCAGAATACGCGGATCAAAGCTCTTGATGATCTGCGCCAGTTCAGGCTCTTCCACCATCTGTGCTGCCTTCTTGCGGCTGACCCAACGGCGCTTGCGTTCCTGCGCTTCGGGAAAGGTCTTTGCCAGAGACTTGACCCGCACCGGATAAACCATTGCGACGCAAGGCAAATCATCGTCTTCGGCGATCATCTTTCTGTAGGAAAACAACCCCAGTGGCCGCCAGTCAACTTTGCCCACGACCCCCGCCTCTTCCCAGGCTTCGGTCAGCGCCGCGTCGCCGGGGGTCTGACCATCGACGGGCCACCCCTTCGGCACGATCCAGCGCCCCGACCCGCGCGAGGTGATCAGCAGAACTTGCACCTTGCCATCAACCAGCCGCCAGCATAGCGCGGCAAACTGCGTGCGCACGTCGGTTTTGCGCGCACCGTTTACCGAGATGGGAAGCTGCTTGATCAGCGGGGCTGTCATTTAGGGCCTCAGCGACAATGTTTCAGCAACAATGCACTGATTCAGGGGCGATACCAGACAGTTGCCAAGTTTTTGATAATTTTTGATAAAGGTGTCCATCTTTCATCACATCTTTCACGGCGGCCACAGCGGCAGAATACGCTTGTGGTGACGCGGTGGCGTGTAAATACTGTACACCGATGGGTCAGTTTCCGTACAAGATTTTATGCCTCGCGGTCACCATGCTCTGCCTCGCGGCAGCGTCTGCGATGGCGCGTGACGTTACCGTTTTCGCAGCCGCCAGCCTGCGTGGCGCACTCGACGAAGTTGCGGCGCTCAGCGGCGACAATGTGGCGATTTCCTATGGCGGATCGGGCGCTATTGCGCGGCAGGTGGCGCAGGGCGCACCTGCGGACGTGGTCATACTGGCCAATCCGCAATGGATGGATTGGCTACAAGATCAGGGCGTTGTGGCCGCAGATGCGGCAGCCCCGCTTCTGACCAACACGCTGGTGGTGATCGGGCATAGCGGCCCCGAAATGTCGAACCCCGATAGCGCAGCTTTGCTTGCACGTCTGGATGGCAGGCGCATGGCCATCGGCCAGCGTCAGGCGGTGCCTGCGGGCATCTACGCGCGCGCCTGGCTTGAACACATCGACGCGTGGGACGCATTGGAGCCGCATCTGGCCGAGGTCGAGAACGTACGCGTCGCACTGGCGCTGGTGGCGCGCGGCGATGCACCTCTGGGCGTGGTCTACGGATCGGACGCGGTGGCAGAACCAAAGGTAAGCGTGTTGTGGCATATCCCGTCCGAACAACATCCGCCCATCACCTACCCGGCAGCGGCGCTGACCCCCGCAGGCGTCCGATTCATGACCATCCTGCGCAGTCCTGAAGCCGCCGCGATCTTTGCCAGACACGGCTTTGGCCTGCCCTGATGGACGCCGCCGGATACGAAGCATTGCGACTGTCGCTGCTGGTCTCGGGCACCGCGACGCTGCTGGCCCTGCCGCTGGCCCTGGGGTGTGCGTGGCTGCTGGCGCGCCGTGATTTTCGGGGCAAGGATCTGTTCAGCGCCGCGATCCACCTGCCGCTGGTCCTGCCCCCTGTCGTCACCGGCTATCTGCTGCTGCTGGCCTTTGGTCGCACGGCACCGGTGGGGCGGTTCCTGGAACAGACGCTGGGGCTTGTGCTGGCCTTTCGCTGGACAGGTGCTGTGCTGGCGGCAATGGTCATGGGCTTTCCGCTGATGGTGCGCGCCATGCGCCTTGCGATCGAAGCTGTCGATCCACGGATCGAGGACGCCGCCGCCACGCTGGGTGCGCCGCGTTATGCCGTCTTTGCCACCATCACCCTGCCGCTGATCGCACCCGGCATTCTGGCGGGCACCGTCATGGGCTTTGCCAAGGCTCTGGGCGAGTTCGGGGCCACGATCACCTTTGTCGCCGCCATCCCCGGCCAGACGCAAACGCTGCCCTCGGCCATCTACAGCTACCTGCAGGTGCCGGGCGGCGAGGCGCGCGCCGCGCAGCTGACCCTGATCGCCTGCGCCATCGCGGTATCGGCAGTGATCGTATCGGAATGGCTGTCGCGGCGCATCGCTGCCCGGATCGGGACAAGGATCGGCGCTGCATGAGCCTGAGCGTCGATATCCGCCATCGCTTTGACGGCTTTACCCTGAACGCAGCTTTTGAAGCGCCTGCAGGGGTGACAGCCCTGTTCGGGCGGTCGGGTGCGGGCAAGACGACGCTGGTGAACGCCGTGGCCGGATTGCTGCGCCCCGACGCAGGGCGGATCGCGCTGCAAGGGCGCGTGCTGCTGGACAGTCAGGCGGGTATCAGCCTGCCACCGCACCGGCGGCGTCTAGGCTATGTCTTTCAGGACGCACGGCTTTTCCCGCATCTCAGCGTGGCGGCCAATCTTGACTACGGCACGCGCTATGCCGCGACAGGCGGCACCGCGATGTCGCGCAGCGATGTGATCGACCTGCTGGGCCTTGCGCCGCTGCTCGACCGTCGCCCACGCCATCTGTCGGGCGGCGAAACGCAGCGCGTCGCCATCGGGCGGGCGCTGCTGTCGCGGCCCGAGATGCTGTTGATGGACGAGCCGCTGGCCGCACTTGATGCCACGCGCAAGGCCGACATTCTGCCCTATCTTGAGCGCCTCAAGACTGCATACAGCCTGCCGATCCTCTATGTCTCGCACGCGCTGGACGAAATCGCGCGGCTGGCCGACACGCTGGTGTTGCTGTCTGACGGCAGGGTTCACAGCGCGGGGCCGATCCGCACTTTGCTGTCCGATCCAGCGCTGGTGCCGCTGCTGGGCGTGCGCGAAGCAGGCGCCGTGATTGACGCACGCGTGACGCATCATGCAGATGACGGGCTGACCACCTTGCGCATCGCGGCGGGCGACCTTTATCTGCCCGGCGTGCAGGCGCATGTGGGCGAGGTTGTGCGGGTGCGCATACGTGCGGGCGACGTGATCATCGCGCGCGACCGGCCCACGGGGCTGAGTTCGGTGAACATCCTGCCGGTGACGGTGACGGCGGTGCAGATGGGCGACGGGCCGGGGGCCGCCATCGCGCTGGACGCCGCAGGCGACGCGCTGTT
Organism: Sulfitobacter sp.; assembly: GCA_024636445.1. Taxonomy (GTDB): domain Bacteria; phylum Pseudomonadota; class Alphaproteobacteria; order Rhodobacterales; family Rhodobacteraceae; genus Pseudosulfitobacter. The sequence continues at coordinate 13,916 of JAGXHE010000045.1, read as the reverse complement.
GGCGCGGATCACCGCGCGTTCGGCGCGTGATCTGGGGCTTAAGGCGGGCATGCGGTGCTTTGCCGTGCTCAAGGCGACTTCGGTGGCCCAGGCTTCAATCGGGCAGAATCAACACTGACGGTTAAACCCTGACGCCCTTGCTCCGTTCCAGGCGCTCTTTCAGCCGTGCGACCAGCACTTCGCGCGGGGTATCCGCCTCAATCGCCAGCTTGCGCAGCGAGAAATGGATATGCGCCATCTCGGCGTAATAGCTGGTGTACGCATAGTTCACCGCAGCCCCGGCCACGGCACCCAGAACCGGCACCGTCTGCGCCGCCAGCTTCTGCCCCAGCACCACAGCCAGCTTGGGTGCAACCCGTGCCACCAGCGCGTGCATCGCCGCACCGCTCAGTGCCACCCGTGCCGACAGAAACGCGATATCCGCGCCATCGTCCTCGGCCAGTGGACCTGCGGCAGCAAAGACCTGCACACAATCGAACCGCACATTGTCCGCGCTGGTGTCAAAGCCCAGCGCATGCGCCTCGCCCTCGATCACCCGCAACAGCAGCGTGGTGGTCACGGGCAATTCCGCCAGTGCAGTGGGCAAGCCGCCAAAGCCGCCTGCCGCCCCCATCGCAGCACTGACCGTGCGGTTGACCCATGTGGATTGGTCGCGCACCATCCGGCGCGATCCGCTAGCCGCCTTCATCGCCTGTGTCAGCGCCATGATGGTGGCCCCTTCCAAGCGCTGGCGCACATCGCCAGGCAATCGGGTCAGCAACCCCTCGGCCCGCGCACCGAACGCGTTCAGCAAGTCGATGCCCATGCCGCTCGCCTTGCGATAGCGCGCGGCAAGCCTGTCCAGTTCGGCATCCAGATCCAGCACAGCCGGTCCGGTCATTTCAGGAAAGGTCACTTTGCTCATGTGCAGTCCTCCTGCACTGATAGATCGTGGCGGAGCGTGCAAAAATCAATGCTCGTTGCTAGCGGCAGTTTATTCGGCGGCATCCCAGCGCGTTACATCGCCCTGAACGCCTTCCCATGCCCCCGGTGTCAGCTCCTGGCCCAGCACGCGGTCGGGATTGGTCGGCGGTGGCATCACCACATGGTCCAGCCGCGCAAAGCCAAAGCGCTGATAATAGGGTGCATCGCCCACCAGCATCACCCGGTTCCAGCCCAGGTCCCGCGCGGCCTGAAGCGACGCATGCATCAGCTGCCCGCCCAGGCCTTCACCCTGCCGCGTCGGGTGCACGGCGACGGGCCCAAGCAGCAGCACCTGCGCCCCATCCACCCGCACCGGCCAATAGCGGATCGCACCGCCCAGAATACCGTCACGATCACGCGCGACATGGCTCAGCCCGCTGACCGGCGGGATGCCGTCGCGCAGACGGTAAGACGACAACGCCTCGCGCCCCGGTGCGAAACACAGGTCGTACAAGGCTTCGACTTCCCACCAGTCATCGCGGGTTTCGGGCGTCAGGGCGTACATCGGTGGCAGGTCTTACTCGGCTGGTTCCGGCTGGCCTTTGCCCTATCATGCAGCTAACCCTTTGCCAAACCGAACTGAAAGGCCAGCCCCATGTTTTACCGCCCCGCAGACGGACACCCCCTGCCGCACAACCCGTTCAATGCCATCGTCACGCCGCGCCCGATCGGCTGGATCTCGACGCAGGATGCAGACGGTGTGCCCAATCTGGCGCCCTATTCATTCTTCAACGGCGTGGCCTACGTCCCGCCCCAGGTCATGTTCGCATCGACCGGCGTGAAGGACGACCAGGACAACACCAAGGACAGCGTCGCCAACATCCGCGCCACCGGCGTGTTCTGCGTGAACATCGTCGAAGCTGCGGCGCGTGACGCGATGAACGCCTCCTCGGCCACATACCCCAAAGGCACCGATGAATTCGCCAAGGCAGGCATCACCGCTGAACGTTGCGAGACCATCGACTGCCCCCGCGTCAGCGGCGCGCCCGCCGCCCTTGAATGCAAGCTCACCCAGATCGTGCAGATCGAAGGGGCCTCAAACTATGTGGTCTTTGGCGAGGTCACAGGCGTGCACATGCGCGACGACACCATCGTCGACGGCCGGTTTGACATCACCACCTACCAGCCGCTGTCGCGTCTGGGCTACCGTGACTATACCGTGATCAAGGATCTGTTCGAACTGACCCGACCGGACGACTGACCTCGCCTGCAGGGCGCGTGGGTCAGAAATGTCGATAACACTCCGCCATTTCCCGCAGGTTACGCTTCTTTTGGCTAAAAATATCCTCGGGGGACGGCGCGCCAGCGCCGGGGGGCAGACAGCCCCCCCTGACCGCTCGCCGGCGTCACTTCCGCCAACAACCGCCTTGCGGGCCACGCCCCAGACGTTAGGCTCGCGGTGACACTCTCACCCACGAAAAGGCGCCTCCCATGACCCCCACCCGCATCGCCGTGATCGGCGGCTCCGGCATCTATGACATCGACGGACTGGAAGACGCCAAATGGGTGCAGGTCGCGACCCCATGGGGCAAGCCTTCGGACCAGATCCTGACCGGCACGCTCGGCGGCGTCGAGATGGCGTTCCTGCCCCGTCACGGGCGCGGCCATGTGCACACGCCGACCTCGGTGCCCTACCGCGCCAACATCGACGCGCTCAAACGCATCGGCTGCACCGACGTGATCAGCGTCTCGGCCTGCGGATCGTTCCGCGAGGAAATGGCACCGGGCGATTTCGTCATCGTCGACCAGTTCATCGACCGGACGGTCAACCGCGACAAGACGTTCTTCGGCCCCGGCTGCGTCGCCCATGTCAGCGTCGCACACCCGACCTGCCCGCGCCTGTCCGACGCCTGCGAAACCGCCGCGCGCGGTGCGGGCATCAACGTGCAACGGGGCGGCACCTATCTGGCGATGGAAGGCCCGCAATTCTCGACCCTCGCCGAAAGCCGGATGTACCGCGAAAGCTGGGGCGCGGATGTGATCGGCATGACCAACATGCCCGAAGCCAAACTCGCCCGCGAGGCCGAGCTGTGTTATGCTTCCGTTGCGATGATCACCGACTATGACAGCTGGCACCCCGACCACGGCGAAGTCGATGTGACCCAGATCATCGCAACCCTGACCGGCAACGCCGACAAGGGCCGCAATCTGGTCGCCCGCTTGCCCGCTTTGCTCGGCGCCGAACGCGCGCCCTGCCCGCACCTTTGTGACCGCGCGCTGGAATATGCGATCATGACCTCTCCCGAGGCCCGCGACCCCGAAATGGTGGCCAAGCTGGACGCTGTGGCGGGACGGATGCTCTCCTGACAAAAAGATGCGCCCGATGCGCCGACACGTCCTTATCCTCGGCGCCGACGGCTTTATCGGCCGCCACATCGCCTCAGCCGCCCGCCGCGCCGGGTTGCCGGTGACGCCGCGGTTGCTCCCGCTGGGCGGGCTGCTAAAAAACGTCCCGCTGCTGGCCTTGAAGTGCTCAGCCGTAAACATGGAAAGAAAGCGCTGATGGACGCCTACCTGACGGCCAAGTGGCTGCACATCCTGTCGTCCACTTTGCTCTTCGGCACGAGCATCGGCACCGTGTTCCAGATGGTCTGGGCCATGCGCAGCGACAACCCGGCAGTGATCCACCGCACCGCCTCGGGCGTTGTGCTGGCCAACTTGCTGTTCACCACCCCCGCAGGGTTGATCCAGCCCGCGACCGGCCTTTGGCTGATACATTTGCAAGGTTATCCTCTGACCGAACCTTGGCTGCTGCTGACCTATACGCTTTACGCGGTGGCCTTCGTCGCGTGGGTGCCCGTGGTCGGCCTGCAAATCCGCGTCCGCAACCTGACCGCCGCCGCCACATCCGTCCCGCCGCAAGCGCGCCGCGCCTTTCGGATCTGGTTTGCGCTGGGCTGGCCTGCCTTGCTTGCACTGGTCGCGATCTTCTGGCTTATGGTCAACAGACCGCCACTCTGGGGCTGACCGCCTGCCTCGCCCTACACCGGAAAAGCGCCATGAAAACCGTCCAGGACTACATCCGCACCATCCCCGATTTCCCGCACGAGGGGATCATGTTTCGCGATGTCACCACGCTGTTCGCCGATCCGCGCGGGTTTCGCATGGCCATCGACCAGATGCTGCACCCCTACGCGGGCCTGCACATTGACAAGGTCGTGGGGCTCGAGGCGCGCGGCTTCATCCTTGGCGGTGCCATCGCGCACCAGCTGTCCAAGGGCTTTGTGCCCATCCGCAAGAAGGGCAAGCTGCCGGGTGTGACCATCGAACAGGCCTACAAGCTGGAATACGGCGAAGCCGTGGTCGAGATCCACGATGATGCCATTCAGGCGGGCGAAACCGTACTGGTGGTCGATGATCTGCTGGCCACAGGCGGCACCGCCGAGGCGGGCATCAAGCTGATCGAGCGTCTGGGCGGCAAGGTTGTCTCGTGCAGCTTCATCATCGACCTGCCCGATCTGGGTGGCCGCGCCAGACTGGAAGGGATGGGCATGGATGTTCAGGCCCTGTGTGCCTACGCGGGCGAATAAGGTTTTCTGACGTTGACAGATCGTCACCGCCCGACGCTCTGCCCCCTTCATCTTGCCCGAAAAACTCCGGGGTGAGGCGCGCCAGCGCCGGGGGGCAGCGCCCCCAATCCTTCAGCCCCGCAGCACCGCGCCGGGATTCATGATGCCCACAGGGTCCAGCGCCGCCTTGATCGCGCGCATCGCCGCCAGTTTGACCGGATCGCCGTAGCGTTCCAGATCGTCGACCTTCAGCCGCCCGATGCCATGTTCGGCGCTGACCGATCCCCCCAGTTCATGCACCAGATCGTGCACCGCGCGTTTGATCTGCGCGCGCTCGGCCAGATGGTCCGCCTTGGTTTTGCCCGGCACCGGAAACACGTTGTAATGCAGGTTGCCGTCGCCCACGTGGCCAAAGCAATTGATGCGAAAATCACCGATGGCATTGATGCGCGCATCAGCTTTGGTGATGAATTCGGCCAGTGCGCCCAGCGGTACCGAAATGTCGTGACTGCTGATCGAGCCTATACGCCGGTTGGCTTCGGGGATGTGTTCGCGCACGGCCCAGAAATCGTCGGACTGGCCTTGGGACTGTGCGATGATGCCGTCGCTGACCAGATCCGCTTCGGCCCCCGCCACGAACAATTGCTCCAGCGCGTCTGTCGGGTCCTGCCCTGCGGAAACGCCGACTTCGACCAGAACGCACCACTCTGGCGCAGTGGCCCACGGTCGGCGGATGTCGGGAAGGGTTTCGGCCAGAAATTCCATGCCTTGGCGGTGCATCAACTCGAACGCGCTGATGCTGTCGCCCAGCAGGTCACGGCCCAGCGTCAGCAGCTTGAGCGCTGCGGCGGGGCTGTGCACCACCAGCATCGCGGTGCCGGTGCGCGCGGGGCGCGGTGACAGTTTCAGCGCGGCAGCGGTGATGATGCCCAGCGTGCCCTCTGCCCCGATCAGCAGATGGCGCAGATCGTATCCGGTGTTGTCCTTGCGCAGACGGCTCAGGCCGTTGAGGATGCTGCCATCGGGCAGCACCGCCTCGAGCCCCAGACACAGATCGCGCGCATTGCCGTAGCGCAGCACCCCGGTGCCGCCTGCGTTGGTGCTCAGATTGCCACCGATCCGCGCGGTGCCCTCCGCCGCAAGCGACAGCGGGAACAGCCGCCCTGCGTCTTCGGCGGCCTGCTGCACGTCGGACAGAATCACCCCCGCTTCGACAATCGCCACGTTCTCGTCCGGGTACATCGCGCGCACTGCGTTCATCCGCTCCAGCGACAGGATCAGCGGGGCTGGGCCTTGTTCGATGATCTGGCCGCCGACCAGACCGGTGCCGCCGCCGTAGGGAATGATGCCGATGCGGTGCGCGGCGCAGAGCTTTACCAGTGTCGCCACCTCGGCGGCGCTGCGCGGCAACGCCACCAGTCCACTCTGGCCGCGGTACCGTCCGCGCGGCTCTTCAAGATAGCGATCTTCGGCACGCCGAAAGCGGTCGGCAGGCAGTGCCGCAGTGAACAGCGGTTCGATCTCGGGGGTCAATGATGCCAATGTCATGGCCGCAACATCCCGCCACGGCGCGGTAAAGGCAACCGCAGAATGTGGCCCTAACGCCGCAGCCACTCGGGCCGCAGCACCATTATGGTGGGCCGCGACGGCAGCCGGTCGCGCGATATCTGCAAGGCCGGTCCGCCGACTTCCACCACAGCAAAGGTGTCCGCCATACCGGTCAGAAAATCATTGAGTGCATAGTCCGAGAACCAGTGCATCGGCAGCACCACAGAAGACTTAAGCCGCTTCAACACACGGGTCATCGTCGCCAGATCCAGCGTCATGCCGCCATCAATCGGTGCCATGACCACATCCAGCCGCCCGATGGCCGCATATTGCTCGGCGTTGGGTTCATGGTGCAAGTGGCCCAGATGGCCGATGCACAGGCCCGCCATTTCGAACACGAATATCGAATTGCCCCTGGGCTCGCTGCCGCCGTACTGGCTGCGAATGTCGGTCGAAACATTGCGCACCAGCACCTCGCCCAGATCAACATGATGCTCCACCCCCTCGCCGAACGGTCCCCAGCCATTCAGCGCATGGCTGATTGCAGGGTCGGGAAAGGCGGTCCAATGGGTATCGTGCGCATGGTTCATCGTCACAACGTCGGGGATCATGGGAACATTGCCGATAAAGCCGGTGAAGTCGGTCACCATGTTCAGCCCTGCATGGCTGCGGATCAAAAAGCTGGCGTGGTCGATGTAGTGGATCAGCACCGTCTCAAGCGGCACCTCGGTGTCGTAACTGGCGCGGTGGATGAAGCTGCCGCCAAAACTCCCGCCATCAATGTCACCTGCGAGTGCGATGCAGTGACTTGGCGTGCGCGGTGGTGCCTGGGCTGCGACCTGCGTCGCGCCCGTGAAAAGTGTCAAGGCTGTCAAAAGTCTGATCAACATGATGCGCTCCCCCTGAAAGAAAAGGATAGCGCATCAGCCGCCAAAGTCATCCTGCGTCAGTGCGTCCGCGTCTGTCATGGCGCAACGATGCGTAAAGAACGTGCGTTCGCCAGCGTCCATCGATCTGCAGATAGGATTGTGCGACGCCCTCGTACTTGAAACCCGACTTTTCCAGCAGCCCGCGCGAGGCGGCATTTTCGGGCAGACAGGCGGCTTCGATCCGGCTGAGGTCCTGACGGCTAAAGGCGTGATGCACCACCGCCTCGATCGCCTCGCGCATGTAGCCTTTGCGGGCAAACATCTGACCCGTCCAATAGCCCAGTGTACCTGCCTGTGCAGGGCCGCGCCGGATGTTGTCCAGCGTGATCGCGCCCAGCAAAACTTCGTCGGTGCGCCGGATCAGAAACAGCGGCAGGGCCGATCCGTTGGCGATCGAGCGTTGCGCCCAATAGACGCGGTTGGTGAAGGCCTTGCGCGACAGATGATCATCGGCCCAGCCGGGTTCCCACGGGCTGAGGTAGTCTTTGGAATGAGCGCGCAGCGCGGCCCAGGGACGGAAATCTGCATGGGTCGGAGGCCGAAGCGTCAGGCGCTCCGTCTCGATCCGCAGTTTCCGTTTTGTCAGCAGCATCAGGCGACCCGACGTTCCTGCAATGCGTCAAGCGTGGGGGCCGTGTCGACGGGACCGTAAAGCGCCAGCGCCGCAGGGGCCGAGGCCGCGATGGTCTCGGCGAATTCGCGCACGTCGCCGGTGGTGACGGCATCGATGCGCGCGATTGTCTCTTCCAGCGGCGGCACGCGGTCCCAGATCTGGACCAGACGCGCCAGACGTTCGGCCCGGTTCGACGGGCTTTCCAGACCCATCAGCAGCCCCGCCTTCATCTGCGCCCGTGCGCGGGCCACCTCGGACGGGTTCATGTCCGATGCGGCGCGCTTCATCTCGTCGATGGTGAGCTGCGACAACTCGGCCACCTGTTCGCCGCTGGTGCCGGCATAGATCGTCATCATGCCAGTGTCCTCATAAGCCCCTGCCGAGGCAAAGATCGAATAGCACAGGCCGCGATTCTCGCGCACTTCCTGAAACAGCCGTGAAGACATGCCGCCGCCCAGGGCGCTTGCGTAGATCTGCGCCACGTAAATCTCTTCGTCGCGGTAGCCGGGGCTTTCGAACGCGAGCGCGAAATGCGCCTGCTCCAGATCCTTGACCTGACGCACTTCACCACCGCGGAATGCGGCGGGCGCCAGTTTGAACGCTGGTGTCGGCACCATGCCGCCGAACATCTCTTCGGCCAGCTTCACGATGGAATCGTGGTCAACCGCACCCGCAGCCGACAGGATCATCTGTTCGGGGCCGTAGTGCTGGGCCACAAACTTGGCCAGATCCTTGCGCGAAAACGTTTCGATTCGCTCGGTCGGGCCAAGGATGGTGCGTCCGATGGGCTGTTCGGGATAGGCCTGCGCCTGCAACCAGTCAAAGATCACGTCGTCGGGCGTGTCCAGCGCCTGACCGATCTCTTGCAGGATCACGCCGCGCTCGATCTCGATCTCGTTCTTGTCGAAGGTCGGGTTCAGCAGAATATCACCGATCACGTCCATCGCCAGCGGCACGTCCGCCTCGAGCACGCGCGCGTAATAGGCCGTGACCTCGCGGCTGGTGTAGGCATTTATATAGCCGCCAACGTCCTCTATCGCCTCGGCGATTTGCAGAGCGCTGCGCCTGGCCGTGCCCTTGAACGCCATGTGTTCGAGAAAATGCGCGATACCGTTCTGCTTGGGCGCTTCGTGTCGGCCACCGGCGTCGACCCAGATTCCGACGGACGCCGAAGCGAGCCCCGGCATGTGTTCGGTCACGATACGAAAGCCGTTGGCAAGGCGGTGCTGTTGCAAGCTCACTGTGCGATATGTCCCTTGATATGGTCCTTGAGCGCGGCAAGGTCATTGGCCACCCGCGTCACCCGTTCCGCGCGTTCATAGAGGTCTTCCATGCGCGGGGGAAGGGGGGGACGGATGCCGCTGGCTTTCTCAACCGCGTCGGGAAATTTTGCCGGATGGGCGGTGGCCAGCGTGATCATCGGCGTGCCGGGCACGCGGTGGTCTTCGGCCACTTTCACCCCTACGGCAGAGTGCGGGCACAGCAGCTCGGTGGTGTTTTTGAGCGTGGCTGCAATGGTGGCCCCGGTCTCGGCCTCGGATGCGCAGCCGCTGTCGTAGTGTTCCTGAAGGGTCTGCATGGCGCCCTGGCTTACGTCGAATCCGCCAGCCTTAAGCTCGTCCATCAGTTGCGCCACGGCCTTGCCATCGCGCCCGTAAGCGTCGAACAGCGCGCGCTCAAAGTTGGACGAGACCTGAATGTCCATCGACGGGCTGATCGACGGCACGGTGTCGCCCTTGCGATAGCCCTGCCCCTTGAGACACCGGTCGAGAATGTCGTTCTGGTTTGTCGCGACCACCAGCCGGTCGATGGGCAGGCCCATGCTCTTGGCGATGTAGCCTGCGAAGATGTCGCCAAAGTTTCCGGTGGGCACGGTAAAGCTGACCTTGCGGTGCGGCGCGCCCACGGAGACAGCGGAGGAGAAGTAGTAGACCACCTGCGCCAGCACCCGGCCCCAGTTGATGCTGTTGACGCCCGCCAGCCTGACGGCGTCGCGGAATTCGAAATCGTTGAACATATCCTTCAGCCGCGCCTGACATTCGTCAAAGTCGCCGTCGACCGCCAGCGCGTGCACGTTGCTTTCGGTGGGGGTGGTCATCTGGCGGCGCTGCACTTCGGAGATGCGGCCATGCGGATAGAGGATGAACACATCGACGTTCTCGATCCCGCGAAATGCCTCGATCGCGGCAGAGCCCGTGTCGCCACTGGTTGCGCCCACGATGGTCACCCGTTTGCCGCTGCGGGTCAGGGCAGTCTGGAACAGCTGGCCGATCAGCTGCATGGCAAAGTCCTTGAACGCCAGCGTCGGCCCGTGGAACAGTTCCAGCAGGAAATGCCCCTGATCCAGTTGCACCAAAGGCGCGCGGGCGGCGTGACCAAAGCCTGCGTACGCGCGGTCGATGCAGCCGCGAAACTCTGCGTCGCTGAAGGTGTCGCCCACGAAGGGGCGCATCACGCGATAGGCGATTTCCTCGTAGCTCTGCCCTTCCATGGCGGCGATGTCGTCATGCGACAGCGTCGGGATTTCGGACGGGACGTAAAGGCCGCCATCACGGGCCAGACCGGTCAGCATCGTGTCTTCGAATGTGAGCTCGGGGGCTTTGCCACGGGTCGAGATATATTTCACAAGTTGGGCCTTTCTGGTCTGCGGCGGCTGCCGCGCAGGGCAAAGACGAAGGTCATGCCAACCCAGATCAGGGCCAGCGAAAACCATGTGATCGCGTATTGCAAGTGATTGTTGGGAATGCCCTCGGTGTCCACAGGCAATGGGGTGACGGGACCGTCCGGCAGCGATGTTTCGCGCGCCACGACCAACAACGGTTCGGTGTTCAGGGTCTGGGCCATCGCGGGCAGATCGCGGGCGAACCAGATGTTCGCCTCCAGATCAGGCTCAGGGGTGAAGCCGTCGATTTCCTGCGGCCAGTGCAAGTTGCCGGTGACGGTCACAGGGCGGTCGGGCCGGGTGACCGCTCCGCGGTCTTCGTCGCGTACAAAGCCTCGGTCGACCAGCACGCGACGGCCAGCTTCGGTCACCATGGGGGAGATCACGCGGTAGCCTGCGCCGATCTGCTTCTGGCTGACCAGCACATAAATCGCTTGCCCGTCATAGGTGCCGGTCACCGCCACGGGCAGGTATTTGTCAGCCACCGGGTCGGCTTGGGCTGGCAGATCAACGGGTTCGGCAGAAATGCGCGAAGTAATGTCGGCCAGTATCGCTTGCTTCCAGTTCAGCCGCTGCACCTGCCAGACCCCCAGAGAGATCAGGATAGCCGCACCGCCCAGTCCGATGCCGATCAGAAACACAATACGTCCCATGCCCGTCTTTCACTGCGCCGTTGGAATGACAAAAGGCGCGAGGATCACCACGCGCCTTTCGGGGTATTAGGTATTTGCCTGGAATGTGCAACCAGCCAAAGCTTAGCCGGGCACGCCCCACATGTAGACGGCGAAGAACAGGAACAGCCAGACGACGTCGACGAAGTGCCAGTACCATGCGGCAGCTTCGAACCCGACGTGACGTTCGGGGGTAAAGTGCCCCTTCATCGCGCGGATCAGACAGACCGCCAGGAAGATGGTGCCGATGATGACGTGAAAGCCGTGGAAACCTGTTGCCATGAAGAAGTTCGAATAGAACTCGTCACCGCCGAATACCCAGCCTTCGTGCAGAAGGTGAAAGTATTCATACGCCTGCAACGCGGTAAACAGAACGCCCAGAATGATCGACAGTGCCAGACCGTTTATCAGGTCCTTGCGGTTGTTTTCGTGCACCAGTGCATGGTGTGCCCATGTCACGGCGCAGCCCGACAGCAACAGCACCAGCGTGTTGATCAACGGCAGGTGCAGCGCATCGACCGGCACGATGAAGGGCGCCTCGTAGGTGGACCCTACATAGTTCTCCATCGGGTAGATGGCGTGCTTGAAGAACGACCAGAACCATGCCGAGAAGAACATGACTTCGGACATGATGAACAGGATGAACCCATAGCGCAGGCCGATCTGGACCACCGGCGTGTGATCGCCCACCTGGCTTTCGTCGACCACTTTGGACCACCAGGCAAACATCACATAGAGGATGCCGGCAAAGCCGATGAGAAACAGGAACGGTGAGCCGTCGTGCATCCAGAGCACGCCGCCAAACAGCATAACGAAAGCCGCGACCGAGGCCATGAGCGGCTCGATCGACGGGGGCAAAATATGATAGTCATGGTTCTTGGAATGGGCCATGTTCAGTCCCTCAGTTCAGGTTGGTATCGTTGCTCTGTGCGTCTAGGGCTGCGTAGCCTTCGGGCAGATCGATTTCGTAGAATGTATAGCTAAGCGTGATCGTATGCACGTATTTTGCTTCGCGGTCATCGACAATTTCCGGGTCCACGAAGAACGTCACGGGCATCTGCACGCGCTCTCCGGGTTGCAGAACCTGTTCTTCAAAGCAGAAACACTGGATCTTGTTGAAATAGCCACCTGCCGAATAGGGTGCCACATTATAGCTGGCGGAGCCGGCGATGGGGCGGTCGGTGGGATTGTAGGCCTCGTAGAAGGCCAGCGCGGTTTCACCGATGCGCAGGGTCATCTTGGTTTCGACCGGTTTGAATTCCCACGACATGGTGCTGTCGACAGACGCGTCGAAGCGCACTGTGATCTCGCGGTCGAGGATGTTGTCGACACCTTCGGCGGCGCGGCCCGGCGTGCCGCCGAAGCCGGTCACACGGCAGAACCAGTCGTAAAACGGCACGGATGCCCACGACAGTGCGCCCATGACCACGACCACGCCCACCAGCTGGGCAACTGTACGCTGGGGTCCCTGCAGCCGCTTCATTTCAAGGTCTCCGCGCGCGGTACTTCAAAATCACCACTGGTGACCTTGGCGAATGTAAGCGCCAGAACCAGCACCACAAAACCGGCCAGCAAGACGCCGACGCCCAGATTGCGGCCACGGCGGCGGCCATGCATTTCATGTTCAGCTTTCAAAGCCATCCCCAACCTCCCAGGCCCGAGCTGCGCAGCAGCGCCTCGGCCATGATCGCACCGAAGTGCAGGAACAAGTACAACAGCGACAGTTTGAAGAACGACTTTTCGACGGCATAGCTGTCGGCTTCGGCCTCCGCCTCGTCGCGGCGCCAGATCGCATAGGCGCCTTTCAGGAACAGCGCGTTCAGGATCACGGCGGTGGTCAGATAGATCACCCCGCCGATGGCTGTAAACGCCGTGCCCACGGCCAGAACCACCAGCAGGGCGGTATAGGCCAGAATATGTTTGCGGGTCGATTTGCGCCCATGCGTCACTGTCAGCATCGGCACGCCCGCGTCGTCGTAATCAGACTTCATGAACAGGGCCAGCGCCCAGAAGTGCGGCGGTGTCCACATGAAGATCAGCGCGAACATCAGCCATGCCTCGACCGACATGGACCCGGTGGCCACGACCCAGCCGATCACCGGCGGGAACGCTCCGGCCGCGCCACCGATAACGATGTTTTGCGGCGTCGCGCGTTTCAGCCACATAGAATAGACGACTGCATAGAAAAAGATGGTGAAGGCCAGCAGTCCCGCCGCCAGAAAGTTGGCCGACAGCGCCAGCATCATCACCGAAAGGCCCGAAAGCCCGACGCCGATGCTCAGCGCCTCGCCCGGCTCGACCTTGCCTGCGGGAATTGGGCGCTTGGCGGTGCGGGTCATGATCTGGTCGATGTCCGCATCCCACCACATGTTCAACGCACCCGAAGCCCCTGCCCCAACGGCGATGAACAGGATCGAGGCAAAGCCGATGACAGGGTTAACCCCGATCGGTGCTGCCAGCATGCCCACCAAGGCAGTGAACACGACAAGCTGCATTACGCGCGGCTTCATCAGCGCGAAGTAATCGCCAAAGGACGCTTCGGCCTCAAAGGCCTGTGGCTGGCTGCTGATGTCAGTCATCGGTGGCTCACGCATCATGTAGGAACAGGAAAAGGCGGGAGGGCATGCCCCCGCCCTGTGGTTACTCGGGGTTTACTTGGCCGCGATCTGAAAGCTTTGCGGCAGGCTTGCGAACTCTTCGCGGGCTGTCGCCAGCCATGCGGCATAAGCCTCTTCCGAGACGACCTTGACGGTGATCGGCATGTAGGCGTGGTTGATGCCGCACAGCTCCGAACACTGGCCAAAGTAGATGCCTTCGCGGTCGGCATTGAACCACAGTTCAGCCAGACGTCCGGGAATGCCGTCTTGTTTGACGCCAAACGCAGGGATCGTCCACGAGTGGATCACGTCTGCACCGGTCACCTGCATCACGATGTTCTTGCCCACGGGCACGACGACAGCATTGTCAGTGGCCAGCAGGAATTCATCCTTTGAGTAACCTGCGTCGATCAGCTGCTGCTCG
>JAGXHE010000044.1 GCA_024636445.1 Sulfitobacter sp. | reverse complement strand
GAAGCCCTGAGCCAGTGTCACCGGCACGTCGGCACCGCATTGGCTGGCGAATTTCTGGATGCTCTTCCAGTTGCCGACAGGCAGGATGCCCGGAACGATCGGCGCCTCGATGCCCGCTTTGACGCATTCGTCGCGGTAGCGCAGGAACGTTTCGGCCTCGAAGAAGAACTGCGTGATCGCCTCGGACGCGCCTGCGTCGATCTTGGCTTTCAGCCAGGCGATGTTCTGGGCGGTGTCGGAGGCGTCCGCGTGGCTTTCGGGATAGGCGCCGACGCGGATGGTAAAGCGGCCCTTGTCGGCAAGTGCCTCGACCAGTTCGATGCTGTTGGCAAAGCCGCCCTCGACCTGCTGGAACCCGGTGCCGTCGACCGGATCGCCGCGCAGGGCGACGATGTCGGTGATGCCTGCATCAGCGAATTTGTCGGCTGTCTGCAAGACCTTCTCGCGGGTCGCTCCGACACAGGTGAGGTGCGCGGCCACCGGCAGGCCGGAAGAACGACGCAGGGTTTGTGCCGCCTCGTGGGTCAGATCTTGCGTGCTGCCGCCGGCACCGTAGGTAACCGAGAAGAAGCGCGGCTCAAGCGGCGTCAATGCCTGTACGGTGTCCCAAAGCCGGAAACCTGCGTCGATGGACTTGGGCGGGAAGACTTCGAATGAAAGCGCGGTCATTGTTGTTATTCCTTACGGGGGCGTCAGAAGGGAGGCGTCAGATGTTTTCATGTCAGATCTTTTCATCTTGTCGCATGTATTCGGATATGAGACAAATTCATAACTCTCATCATGAACATGAGTTCCGTATGCATATCGAATTTCGCCACCTGCGCACGATCAAGGCCATTCACGACGCCGGGGGGCTGGCCAGAGCCGCCGAGCAGCTGCATATCACGCAATCCGCGTTGTCCCACCAGATCAAGGGGTTGGAGGATCAAGCGGGGGTCGAGCTGTTCGTGCGCCGCTCAAAACCGATGAAGCTGTCGGCGGCGGGATTGCGGCTGCTGCGTCTGGCCGAGCAGATATTGCCGCAGGTTCAGGCGATGCAGGACGAGTTCAGCGGGCTGCGTGACGGCAGCACGGGGCGCATGCACATCGCCATTGAATGCCACGCCTGTTTCGAATGGCTGTTTCCCGTGTTGGAGCGGTTTCGCAAGGACTGGCCCGACGTAGATGTCGATATTCGCCCTGGACTGGCGTTCGAAGCGCTGCCTGCCCTGTTGAAAGAAGAGGTGGACCTTGTGGTGTCCTCGGACCCCGAGGAACTGGCGGGCGTCGAGTTTCTGGAGCTCTTTGATTATGCGCCGGTTTTCGTCGCGTCCAAGGACAATCCGCTGGCGGCCAAGCCTTATATCGAGGCCGAGGATTTTCGCGATCAGACCCTGATCACCTATCCGGTCGAGCGCAGCCGTCTGGACGTGTTCAGCCAGTTGTTGTTGCCCGCCAAGGTTGAACCTGCCTCGGTGCGACAAGCGGAGCTTACGGCGGTGATCCTTCTTTTGGTGGCGTCCAATCGCGGCGTTGCGGTTCTGCCCGACTGGGTGGTGCGCGAGGTCAAATATTCGTCCGACTACGTGACGCGCCCGCTGACGTCCAAGGGGTTGACCCGCCGTCTTTACGCCGCCGTGCGCAGTGACGAGCGCGGCAAGCCCTATATGGAGCGGCTGATCACATTGGCCCGCACCGAGGCGCGCAAGCTACAAAGGGCGTGAAGGCGGGGGGGCGGCGTGTACCGCCCCCGTCGGTATTAGACAACCTTGACGATCTGCTTGCCCATGTTCTTGCCTTGCAGCAGGCCGATGAAGGCTTCGGGGGCCTTTTCCAGACCTTCGGCCACATCTTCGACCACCTTGATCTCGCCGCTGGCGACCTTGGGGCCGATCTCGGACAGGAATGCGGGGAACCTGTCCCAGTGGTTCGAGATGATAAAGCCCTGCACCGACAGGAAATTGACCAATATCGTGCGCCACAGTTTCGGAGCGGTCAGCGGTGCGTTGGCGCCATCGCCGAGGCCGCCCGCATTGTACCACGCGATCATGCCGCAGATCGGGATGCGCCCGTGCGGGTTCATCATCGGCATGACGGCTTCCAGCACCTTGCCGCCGACGTTCTCAAAATAGATGTCGATGCCCTTGGGGCATTCGGCCTTGAGTGCTTCGCGCAGGGATTTCGCGTCGTCGTAGGCGCGGTGGTCGATGCAGGCGTCAAAGCCGAAGGTGTCCACGGCCATCTTGCATTTGTCGGCGCCACCCGCGATGCCCACGGTGCGCAGGCCCATGCTTTTGGCGACCTGGCCCACCATCGAGCCGACGGGGCCGGTGGCTGCTGCGACGACCAGCGTCTCGCCCGACTTGGGGCGGCCGATTTCCGTGAGGCCGTGGTAGCCGGTGAAGCCGGGCATGCCCAGCACGCCCAAGGACGCGGTGATCGGCCCGTGCGAGGGGTCGATCTTGCGCAGCATCTTGGCCGGTTGCACGCCGTGGGTGGCCCAGCCGAACATGCCGAAGGCAAAGTCGCCGGGTTTGAAGGCATCCGAGTTCGAGGCGATCACTTCGCCCACGGCGCCGCCTTCCATGGTGCCGCCGATGGGCACGGGGGCGGCGTAGGATTTCGCGTCGTCCATGCGGCCGCGCATGTAGGGATCGAGCGACATATAATGGACGCGCACCAGCACTTCGCCGTCGCCGGGCGTCGGCAGCGGGCCGCTTTCCATCTTGAAGTTGTCAGGCGTCGGCGCGCCGTCGGGACGGCTGGCAAGGGTAATGCGTTGCATCTGGTCGGTCATGTGATCTCTCCAATTGATTTGAACGCAGCGTGGACTGCCGACGGAAGCGGGGCAAGCCGTTACGCCGCGACGCGCTTTGACACAGCGGAAGATAGCTTGGCCAAGCAGTTGCGAGACGGCCCTTGGCATCTTGGGATGGGGCGCGTATACGCGCGGCCTGATCCCTCTAGGAGAGTCCCCAATGGTTGGCAGTGCAAACCTCAACATCATGATCAAAGCCGCGCGCAAGGCAGGCCGTTCGCTGGTCAAGGACTTCCGCGAGGTGGAGCAGCTGCAAGTGTCGGTAAAAGGTGCTGGCGACTTTGTCAGCCGCGCCGATATCGCCGCCGAGAAAATTCTCAAAGACGAGCTGATGGGCGCGCGTCCGACCTATGGCTGGTGCGCCGAGGAAAGCGCCGAGGAAGAGGGCACGGACCCCACCCGCCGCTGGATCGTCGACCCGCTGGACGGCACCACCAACTTTCTGCACGGGCTGCCGCACTGGGCCGTGTCGATCGCTCTCGAGCACAAGGGGCAGGTCGTGGCCGGTGTGGTTTTCGACCCTGCCAAGGACGAGATGTTCTTTGCCGAAAAAGGTGCGGGTTCGTGGATGAACGACAGCCGTTTGCGCGTGTCTGGCCGCAGCCACATGATCGAGGCGATCTTTGCCACCGGTCTGCCCTTTGCCGGTCGCGCCGATCTGCCCGACACGCTGAAGGATCTGGGCCGCTTGCTGCCCGCCTGTGCCGGTGTGCGCCGTTGGGGCGCTGCCGCGCTGGATCTGGCCTATGTGGCCGCAGGCCGCTACGATGGTTTCTGGGAACGTCGTTTGCAGCCGTGGGACATCGCCGCTGGGGTCATCATCGCCCGCGAAGCCGGCGCGCTGCTGGAACCTTTGAACAAGACCGACGATCTGCTGGCCAGCGGCAACGTGGTCTGCGCCAACGAGGCATTGTTCACGGGTTTCGCAAAAATCATTCGCGGCTGACTGGGGTTTGTCTCCGAACTGTCAGATGCGGCAGGCGTGAAATCGCCCCGCTTCTACCTGTCGGATGAATGGTTTACCCCGTCAGTCCACACAATCGGCTCGTGGTCGCGCGGATTGACCCCGTCGATGCAACCCAGATTGACGCCGCACTGGCTGGGATCCGACCGCCGCTGGTGGTGTGTATAGATCCCGCAGGTCTTGCAGAAATAGTGCTGCGCGGTGTGCGTGCCAAAGCTGTAAAGCGTCAGGTTCGCAGCACCTTTCACCACCTTTGTTTCAGACGCAATCGCCGTGACAGCGGCTGCCCCGCGTCTGCGGCAGAAAGAGCAATCGCACCGCCTTGCGTCCGCCAGACCGTGCGGCAGGGTGGCGCGAATATGCACGGCACCGCAGTGACAGCGAGCATCGACCTGCACGGCGGTCATCTGCGCACCTTGGGCACGCTGGACCTCGCATATTGCGCTTCGGGGTGGGGCGGGTGGCCATGGTTGATCGACCAGAACCTGATCCCGCCAAGCCGCAGCCACAGTGGAACCGCAAAGAACATACCCGCCACGAAGCCGCCTGCATGCGCCCAATAGGCGACGCCGCCCGTATCGGGATTGGACCCGATCCCGCCGATGAACTGCATTGCGAACCAGACCATCAGCATCACCCACGAGGGGATCGGGAAGATGCGGAAAAACACAATGAGGATGATCAGAATATCGACCTTGGCCTTTGGGAACAGCAACAGATAGCCGCCCATCACGCCTGCAATCGCGCCGGATGCGCCCACTGTCGGCACGCCGGACATCGGAGCGAAGGCATATTGCGCCAACCCAGCGGCGACGCCTGACAAGACGTAAAAGCCCAAATAGGGCAGATGGCCCATCTCGTCTTCGATATTGTCGCCGAAAATGAAAAGAAACAGCATGTTGCCCGCCAGATGCATCCATCCGCCATGCAGGAACATCGACGATATCAGCGTATAGTAACCTTCGCCCGCACTGACCCGTGCGGGGATCAAGGCCCACTCGATGTAGAACGCATTTATCGCACTGTCGTCCGAAAATAGCCCCATATAGCTGAGAAAGATCAGGATGTTCGCGGCCATCAACCCGTAGGTGACAAATGGCGTGCGGCCCGAGGGGTTATGATCGCGAATGGGTAGCATTGCGCTCAAGCTGATCTGAAACGCGAGCGGGGTCAATGTACGGCGCGCGTGTTTCGGGTTGCGGCCAGTAGAATTGCGTCGTGCGGCCTCCGAACCAGTCTGTTTGACCGCGCCGCCTTGGTGTCAGGGCGGCGCGGTTCAGGTCTTCACAGGCGCTTAGGGCGCGGGGTTCTTGGCAACCTCGCCCAAGAGTGCCGCGTTGCCGCCTGCGGCTGTGGTGTCCACGCACAGGTGGCGTTCCCACAACACGTGGCCCACGTCGGGCTGGCCGGTGATCAGCGGGATGATGGCGCCATCGCGACCGGCAAGTGCCCGGTTCAGGTCCGTAGCCGTCTCAGCATCGCCCCACCAGAGCACGCCGCAATAGGCTGGCCCGACGATCAGGGATGCAGGCTCGATGACGCCTGTGGCTTCCAGCGCGCGGCCCCCGAGGGCTTCGACGGCTTTGACCTGCGCCTTGACCGTCTGGTCACCGGGGCCTGCGCACAGAACGGGCGCGCCTGCCCATGTGCTCAGCCGGTTGGTCTCGCCGGTGGGGCCGGGCAGCGTGTGTTCCGAGACCTTCTCGGAGGCCTGCGCGCGCAGGGCGGGCAGCGGTTGTGGCGCGTCGTGGCCCCAATCGTCAAGCGCCTGTGCCGCCCCGGCCTTGGAAAAGCGCAGCAGGTAGTCTGGGCCACCCGCTTTGGGTCCTGTGCCGCTGAGGCCGTTGCCGCCGAAGGGCTGGCTGCCGACGATCGCACCGATCTGGTTGCGGTTCACGTAGACGTTGCCCGCAAGGATGCGGTCCGACACGAACTGCACGCGGTCGTCGATGCGTGTGTGCAAACCGAAGGTAAGACCATAGCCCGTCGCGTTGATGTCCTGAATGATCCGGTGCATGTGGCCGGATTTGAACGTGGCGATGTGCAGGACCGGGCCGAAAATCTCGCGGGTCATGTCCTCGATGCCATCGACGCTGATCAGGGTCGAGGCGATGTAGGTGCCCGTCTGCGGCGTCGGCAGGGCATGCAGCAAGCGGCCTTCGGCGCGGGCCGTGGCGATGTGATCGGCGATGCCCTTGCGCGCGGTCTCGTCGATGACGGGGCCTACGTCGGTGCTGATGTCCCAAGGCATGCCCATCGTCAGCGCGTCCATCGCACCTGTCAGCATCGCGGTAAAGGCGGGGGCGATGTCCTCTTGAATATAGAGGCAGCGCAGGGCCGAACAGCGTTGTCCGGCGGATTGGAACGCGCTTTCGATGATGGCTGTCACGGCCTGCTCGGGCAGGGCCGTGCTGTCGACGATCATCGCGTTCAGCCCGCCGGTTTCGGCGATCAGCGGCGTGCCGGGGGCGGCATGGCGGGCGAGGCTCGCGCGGATTTTCAAGGCCGTGGCGGTTGATCCGGTGAAGGCAACGCCGCCGACGCGGGCGTCGGATGTGAGTGCTGCACCGATCTCGCCACCTCCGGGCAGCAGTTGCAGGACGTGGCGCGGCACGCCCGCCTCGTGCATCAGCGTCACCGCCAGATGCGCGATCAGTGGCGTCTGCTCGGCGGGTTTGGCAAGCACGGCGTTGCCTGCGGCCAGCGCGGCCGAGACCTGTCCGGTGAAGATGGCCAGCGGAAAGTTCCACGGGCTGATGCAGACATAGGTTCCTGCGGGTGCCCCGGATGGCGCGTGGGCTGCGTAGTAGCGCATGAAATCCACCGCTTCGCGCAGTTCGGCCACGCAGTCGGGCAGGGTCTTGCCTGCTTCGCGCGCCAGCAGCACAAACAGCGGCGCAAGGTTTGCTTCAAGTGCATCTGCCGCCGCATTGAGGATCTTGCCACGCGCGGCGGGTGTCGCGTCCCATGCGCGCGCGGCGTCAAATGCCGCTGTCACGTCCTCGGGCGTTGCAGGCTGCACGGTGCCGACCACGTCCGTGGCGTCGGCGGGGTTCGACACGTCGTGAACCGGCCCATCCGGCACATCGGTTGCGAGCAACGGAGCCGCCTTCCAGGTGGCCTTGCGCAGCGGATCGCGGGCGGCGTCGATCGCCTCCAGCGTTGGCGCATGGGCCAGATCGAAACCTTGGGAGTTCGGGCGCTCGGGCTGGAACAGCTCGGTGCCGCGCAGGATCTTTGGGCCGGGGTGGGGCAGGGCGTCGAACGGGTCGCTCGCCACCTGCTCGGGCGAGACATCCTCGTCAACGATCTGGTTGACGAAGGACGAGTTCGCGCCGTTTTCCAGCAGACGTCGGACCAGATAGGCCAGCAGATCGCGGTGTGCGCCGACGGGCGCATAGATGCGGCAGTTGCTGCCGGCATCGGCCATCACGACGTTATGCAGCGCCTCGCCCATGCCGTGCAGGCGTTGAAACTCGAACGTCTCGGGGTCGGCATCCATATGCAGCACTGCAGCAACCGTATGCGCGTTATGGGTGGCAAATTGCGGATAGATCCGGTCGGTCATGCCCAGCAGACGGCGCGCGTTGGCGATATAGGACACGTCAGTTGCGGCCTTCTGGGTAAAGACGGGAAAGCCGTCAATGCCCTCGACCTGCGCCTTTTTGATCTCGGTGTCCCAATAGGCGCCCTTGACCAGCCGGACCATGATGCGGCGGTCGTGTTTCTGCGCCATGTCGTACAGCGCGTCGATCACGCGGCCCGCACGGGGACCGTAAGCCTGAACCACGACGCCCAGACCATGCCAGCCCTTCAGCGCGGGTTCGGCCATCACACGGTCGATCAGATCAAGCGACAGCGACAGGCGGTCAGCCTCCTCGGCGTCGATGTTCAGCCCCATGCCTGCAGATTTCGCCAGCAGCGCAAGGCTGCGCAGGCGCGGCAGCAGGTCGTTCATCACTGCCTCTTCCTGCGCGACCTCATAGCGCGGATGCAGGGCGCTGAGCTTGACCGAGATGCCGGGGTTCTTGCGGATGTCGCCGTGGTTGCAGGCGGTCGCAATCGCGGAAATCGCGCGCGAATAGCTCAGGTGATAGCGTTTGGCATCGGCTTCGGTCCGCGCGGCTTCGCCCAGCATGTCGTAGGAATAGGTATAGCCCTTTTTCTCCATACCGGCAGCACGCTTCATCGCCGAGGTGATGTTTTCGCCCAGCACGAACTGACGGCCCATTTCCTTCATGGCGCGGCCCACGGCGGTGCGGATCACAGGCTCGCCCAGGCGCTTGATCGCGCCGCGCAACTGCCGCACGGGGCCGGGTCGCTTAGTGTCCAGAACGCGGCCCGTCAGCATCAGCGCCCAGGTCGATGCGTTCACCAGGCTCGAGGTCGATTTGCCGAGGTGCGTGCCCCAGTCGGATGGCGCGATCTTGTCCTCGATCAGCGCGTCGATGGTGTCGGCATCGGGCACGCGCAGCAGCGCTTCGGCCAGGCACATGAGGGCGATGCCCTCGTCGGTGCTAAGCCCGTATTCGGCCAGGAAACTTTCCATCAGGCCGGGGTCGGCGGCGGACCGGATCTGGCGCACCCAACCGGCGGCACGCGCCGTAATCGCCGCGCGGTCGTCGTCGTCCAGAGCGGCGAGGATAACGAGTTCGTCCAGCACGGCATTCTGGTTGGTATAGGTCCCAGTATCGATGTGGTGGCGCAGTGAATAAGCGGTGTCGCGAGCCATGTCATATCCTTTTGGCAGATGTTCCATTGTATCGCTGGATCGAAAGGCGATTTGACTATAATGATTTCATATGTCGGTAATTTAGACCGATTTTTGGGGATTTTACATGGAAAATGATCGGATGGGTTTGGACCGATTCGACAGAGCGATTCTGTCGGAACTGGCGCGTGATGGACGCATGAGTGTGACGGATCTTGCGGTGCGCATCGGTCTGTCCAAATCTCCGACACAGGCGCGGTTGCGCAAGTTGGAAAAAGACGGGGTTATTCTTGGCTACCGCGCGATGCTCGACCCTATCCGTCTGGGCATGGACCACGTCGCATTTGTCGAGGTTCGCCTGTCCGACACCCGCGAAGGCGCGTTGATCGCGTTCAATCAGGCGGTGATCAAGGTGCCCGAGATTGAACAGGCACATATGATCGCTGGCAATTTCGACTACCTGCTCAAGGTCAGAACCCGCGACATGACCACCTACCGGCAGTTTCTGGGCGAGACGATTTCGCATCTGCCCTTTGTCGCGTCGACTTCGACCTACGTCGCGATGGAGGCCGTGAAAGAAGCCGTTCTCGCAGATGTGACTTGACCCGAGGGCAGGTCGCATCACAATTTTGGCCATGAAATCCTTGATTGCCTCCGTGTTTGTCGTTTGTATGGGTCTTCCCGTCTGGGCCCAGGGCTGCCCTGCGCCCGGAGACTACTCTGACGAGTTGGCCAGCCTGTTCGACGACGCCCGCGCCGCCCCGTCAGAGGCCGCAGCGCGTGGAGCGTCCGAAGGGCTTTGGAAGGTCTATTTGCGCGCCCCCGATGCGGACGCCCAAGCTATTCTGGACCGCGGCATGGCCCGGCGCGACGGCTATGATTTTCTCGGCGCCAAAACCGAGTTCGATCGCCTGATCGCCTATTGCCCCGATTACGCCGAAGGCTGGAACCAGCGCGCGTTTGTATATTACCTGCAAGGCGACTTTGTCCGCGCGCTTGCCGATCTGGATGAAGCACTGGCCCGCACGCCCGATCATGTGGCAGCCCAGTCGGGCCGCGCGTTGACGCTGATGCAACTGGGCCAGCGTGACGACGCACGCACCCAGATGCTGGAAGCGCTGGCAAACAATCCCTGGCTGTCCGAGCGCGCCCTGATCGCCCCCGGCGCGCCATTGGGGCCACAGACACCCGCTGTTCCAAACGCGCAGGGTGAAGATATCTGAAAACCGCTTGAGCACGCGGCCCGCGCCCCCTAGAGATAAAAATGTTGCGGGCGTGATGGAATGGTAGACATACCAGACTTAAAATCTGTTGGGCCTTGTGCCCGTGTGGGTTCGAGTCCCACCGCCCGCACCACCTATTTCACAAATAACCATATATAGCTTGTTTTGTTGGTACATCTTCTGCAAAACGGTACATGATTTTTAGAAAAACGGTACATCATGGCTATAGCATCTTACCTTAAGCGTACGTCTGACAGAGGCAATTATAGCTACAGAAGAATCGTACCAACCGACTGCCGCGCAAGTTGGGGTAAGAGAGAACACAAGGTATCTCTCAAGACGAAATCACACCCTGAAGCCTTGAGACGCGCTGCAATGGTCAACACAGAATTTGACAAGAGAGTGGCGCTTATCAGGCAGGTTCAATCTGGTGAGGCTGTACCTACTTCCCAACTACTTGAGGAAGGAAAAGATATCCTGAAAAGAGAGGGGCTTCACCCTCAACAAATGCCTACCACCCTAGATGAGGCCGTGAAGTTCTTTGAACGTCAGCGAGAATGGTCCGAACTCTATCTCGATTCCGTGCCTGAGACTAACAGCTATGACTATGATGGTTCAATCTCGACTGAATATCACGAAAACACCAAGAACCCCTATTATCTCGCACATGAAATTCTCAAGGGTCGTCAGAAAGCTTCAATCGTCCCAACATTAGGTGAGGCAACAGATACCTACCTCAAGGTGAACGCTGAAGACGCTGACAGGACGCCGCACAATCAAAAGAAACATGAACAGAGGGTCAGGCGCGCAGTAGGCCAGCTTGATAAGCTTGATACACCGATAACAGAGTTCAACCGCGTCAAGGCTAGGCAGCACAAGGAAGCACTGAGAAAGCAGAACCCCGAATGGGCAGAGAATACCTTGGACCGTGCCGTCCTTATCCTGTCTGCTGTCTTCGCGTTGGCAATATCAGAGTATGAACTAACGATGACTAACCCTTGGCTGAGGCTGGCTGCATCAAGAGGCGCAAGGGATTCCAAAACATCAGAAGTCAGAAAAAACAAGCGTAGAAGCTTCACCCCAGATGAACTGACTAACTACAAAAACGCTTTGTTGAAGCTCAATCTTGAAGCCTCTTTGATTGGTTTGTTGATGGTTCATACTGGTTCTAGAACAATGGAAGTTGCAGGTTTGTTGGTTAAGGATTTTCAGTCAGATAGCAACATTCCCCACATCCAAATTAGGTATAATCGTATAAGGGGATTGAAGACTGAAAACAGTGTTAGAGATGTGCCTCTGGTGGGTGCTGTCCTAGACGCGTTGAGGGATTATGTATTAAAGCTTGAATCGCCATCACCAGAAGGCCCGCTGTTTCCCAAGTACGGTCGAGATGGCGGTATGGATGCAATCTCACAGCTTCTGAATGGTGTAATCAGGAAGCGTCTCAAAATCACTGATAAGAACCTTGTAGCTTACTCAGCACGGCATACGATGAAAGATAAACTTCGTGCATTACGTGAACCTCAGGATATTCAACATCGTATTTTGGGGCATGGCGTTAAGCAAGAATCTGATGGGTATGGGGCGGGCAATCCGCTGGCACACTTGCAGGAAGTCTTGGTCAAAGCTGAAATGCTGGACAATTGGGGCTTGTTGTAGGTCCTTCTCCAGAGGAATCGCTTTTGGAACTGACAGGTCGCCATGAGCGATCAAAACGCCACTTTCAGCCTACGCGCGCAACGAGAACGCACGGTTTGTTCCCAGTATGTTCACGTTTGGGTACGATCAAAATCCAAAAGCGATTGCCCTGGGTCCTTCTCACCGTACGCTCAAATAATCCCCATTTAAAGTCATTCATGCTCATTTGGTCGATACCCTACATGAAACTTAGAGATGGCGCTGTGTGGGGGGGTTAGGGGAGCGTGCAGGGCAATCGCTTTTGGCTTAAGTCGTTGATATATTATTCATAATTTGGCGCAGAAACTCATCGTCCCATCCGGCTCGCTTGAGCTTGATGGATAGTGACGACTTCGAAGGATCTCGTCGAACCACGTCGAGTGCGCGG
>JAGXHE010000043.1 GCA_024636445.1 Sulfitobacter sp. | reverse complement strand
GTCCTGACCTCTCACGCAACGAGTGGCTTGGTCCGAAGTTGCGTTCGAAAATCGTCACCCACGATGACAATTCAGACCCGCTGACGACCCAGCGTTTCCCGAAGTGCTTCCCGATCAAGATTCAAAGAAGCGCCGTGCGCGCTGGCAATGAGCAGCTGTTCACCGAGTGCCACGACTGCTGAACCCGCTGAGGGCGAGAATGACTGGCTCAACTTGCCCATAGTGTTCATTCGGCCGACGCTTTCCAGCCGAGCGACTTTCCCCACTCCCTGCACTGACGCATGTTGGTCCGGGCAGAATTGACCGAGACAGTCTTTTGCATGCGCCTCTTGAAAGAGGGCCTTTCGGGGGGGCGCCTTTCAGGCGACGGTGGTCAACTTTTTGGCTTGAGGGAGTCGGTGCTGTCCGTTTACGAACGATCCGAAAGCGAGAAACACGCAGGAACGGGGATAAGGGGACTAGGTTTCCCGCGTGTTTCTGGGTCATTCGGACGAGGCAAAATTCACCGATAGCCGGTGAACTGTTCATACTATGGCACCGCTATCACCGGCCCAAACTGATACAGATTAGTCCGCACCCTGGAATCATGATGTTGTAGATCCACCGGACAGGATGATCGCCCCTACAGATGGAACAACCCGCACGAGCGAAAGGTTGTCTTTTTCCGTCTGGCATCACGCCATTGGATATCGCGTCACCCAAGCGTCAGATGAAGGCGATGATCCCCGGTCGTGACCGGCAGCTTAAGCGGACCACCACCACAGATAATTTCAACACCGTCGAACCGGGCGCTGGTTATTCCATGCCCCGTTCCCCTCGGGTTCTCCACCGTGATATCGACGTGAAACGCATCGAGCGTCACACTGAGGCTCACACCGGGCCAGGATTCCGGCAGGCACGGATCAAGCAGCAACGTGTCGCCGCTGCGGGTCAAGCCAAGGATGCCCTCGACCCCTGCGCGATACATCCAGCCCGCAGACCCTGTGTACCAGGTCCAGCCTCCGCGCCCCTCGTGAGGCGCGGTCGAGTAGACATCGGCGGCGATGACATAGGGCTCGACTTTGTAACGGGTGGCGGCCTCGGCGGTCAGGGCATGGTTGATCGGGTTCAGCAGGGCGAACAGTGCCTGCGCGCGGTCGCCGTCGCCCCGTTTTGCATGGGCGAGAATGGCCCACATGGCCGCATGGCTGTACTGGCCCCCATTTTCGCGCAGTCCCGGCGGATACCCCTTGATATAGCCGGGATCGAGCGGCGTCTGGTCGAAGGGCGGCGTGAACAAAAGGGCAAGGCCGGGTGTCTCGCGCACAAGGTGTGTATCGAGCGAGTCCATCGCCTTGGCAGCTCTGGCGGGATCAGCGGCGCCGGAAATCACCGCCCAGCTTTGCGCGATGGAATCGATCCGGCACTCTTCCGAGCTTGCCGCGCCCAGCAGTGTTCCGTCATCAAATGTGCCGCGGCGATACCATGCACCGTCCCAGCCCTCCGCCTCGATCGCCTTGCGCAGGCCAACCGAATGCGCGCGCCATCGGGCGGCGCGGGCGGCATCCCGCCCATCGGCCAGCGGGGCCATCATGTCGAGCGTGGCGATCAGCAGCCAGCCGAGCCAGACGCTGGTGCCACGGCCCTGTTCCCCGACCCGGTTCATCCCGTCGTTCCAGTCGCCAGTGCCGATCAGCGGCATGCCATTCTCGCCGGTCAGCGCAATCGCCTGATCCAGCCCGCGGGCACAGTGCTCAAAGACGTTCGCCGTCTCTTCGGACGGCTGCGGCAGGAAAAACGCATCATGCGCGCCGGGCGCCAGGGTCGGCCCTTCGAGGAATGGCACCTCTTCGTCCAGCACGCTGCGATCACCCGAAACCGCGACATAGCGCGCGACGCCATAGCCCAGCCAGACCCGGTCATCCGAGATTCGCGTGCGTACGCCTTGTCCGGAATGCGGCAGCCACCAGTGCTGCACGTCTCCTTCCGGGAACTGCCGGGCGGCGGCGCGCAACAGGTGGGCGCGGGTCATTTCCGGGCGAGCGAAGGTCAGCGCCATGCCATCCTGCAACTGGTCGCGGAATCCGAACGCGCCGCTGGCCTGATAAAACCCCGCGCGGGCCCAGATCCGGCAGGCCAGCGTCTGATAGAGCAGCCAGCCGTTCAGCAGGATGTCCATCGCCCGGTCGGGTGTCTTGACCTGCACCGTGGCCAGCAGCGCGCTCCAGTTCGCGGTCACCGCCGTCAACCGCGCGTCCGGGCTGGCCTTGCGGGTGCGTTCGATCAGGGCGCGGGCAGTTCCGGCGTCTTTTGCCTGACCTAAAAGGATCACGACCTCGGCGGTCTCGCCGGGGGCAAGGCGCAGGGTGCGTTGCAGCGCCGCGCAAGGGTCAAGGCCAGCACCCGTTTCACCTGAAAGCGGCTGACCCAAGCCTGAGGGTGCCGCCATGCTGCCGCCGGGGCCAAGGAACGCGGCGCGGTCGCCAGTCCAACCGTCCGGGTCCGGGCCGATATCGGCAAAGGCCACGCGGTCGGCAAAGGCGGTCCCCCAGGGATTGCGGGCGAACAGGGATCCGCCGTCCATGTCGGTCACCAGATGCGGTGCGGTGACGGTGCGGGATGTGCCCAGCACCCATTCGGCATAGGCGGTGACCGACAACCGGCGCGTGCGCGACGTTCGGTTCGTCAGGGTGAGGCGGGTGATCTTCACCGGATCGTCCATCGGCACGAACTGCACCATCTCGGCTGCGATCCCCTGTGCTTCGTGCTCGAACCGGCTGTAGCCAAAACCGTGGCGGGCGATGTAGCGCCCCGGCCCGCGGATCGGCAGGGCGGTGGGTGTCCAGACCTCGCCGCTGTCGAGATCACGCAGATAGACGGCCTCACCAGGCGGGTCGCTGACGGGATCGTTGCTCCACGGTGTCAGCTGGTTCTCGCGGCTGTTTTCGGCCCAAGTGTGACCGCTGCCCTCGACGGACACCTGAAAGCCAAAACCCGGATTGGCAATCACGTTGAGCCAAGGTGCAGGGGTGGACTCACCGTCTTGCAGAACGCTCACATATTCCCGGCCATCCGCAGCAAACCCGCCTGTGCCGTTGAAGAATTCCAGCGGCTCTATGGGGCCGGGTGATGGCGGTATTCGCAAAACCGGTGGCCGCGTCAGAACTGTCGTGGCAGGCACGTCGGACAGGCTGTCAAGTTGGAAACCGATCGTGCCACGCCGCGCCGTCATCACCACGGAAGCCGCCGACAGAAGCAGCGCACGCATATCGGGCGTCATCATGTCGGCGCGCAGCGCATAGACCGCGCCTTTGCCTGGTCTCATCACATCATCGGTGCGGGGCCGCGATTGCGACGAGCGTACCGCCGTCTCGATAACAGCCTGCAAATCCTGCACATAGGACGAATCGCGGTCGTTCAGAATGATCAGATCCACCGCAAGCTGACGCGCCCGCCAGTATTCATGGGCCGCCAGCAACTGCCGCACCTGCGCCGCATCCTCTGCATCCTCGATCTGAAGCACGACGAGGGGCAGATCGCCGGATATCCCTAAAGACCAGAGCCCTGACTGCGGCCCGGCCCCTGCGGCGAGACGCCCCGCCGACACCCGCAGCCGCGCATCGCTGCGCAGGATGAACCCGGCCAGCCGCTGGAAATCCGCTGCATCGGCGCTGGTCACATCAAGGTGACGCAACTGCACCTGCGCCTTGGTCCAGGCCAGCGTTGCCGCCCGCTCGAACGCGGATATATCGCGGTGGCGGTCCACAAGCTCCAGCAATCGGTCAGAGGTTTCGGCGGCAAGCGTCCAGAATGTGACGCGCGCCATGCCGCCTGCTGGCACCAGAACCCTCCGACGGATTGCGAATACCGGGTCCAGAACGGTTCCTGTGGTGCCTGACAGATGCGCCTGTGCCATCGCCGCCTGGCTGATGTCTCGCCCGCGCCCGATGAACCGTGCGCGGTCGGTCTCGATCTGCGGCGGAGCGGTCTCGGTCCCTTCGACCACCGCCATATGGGCCGCCCAGATCTCTGGCTCGGCGGGGGCGCGGCGGCGGCGGGTTGCGACTATGACATCAAGTTCGGGCAGGTGATCAGTGACGACGAACATCTTGGAAAACGCCGGATGCGCCAGATCCGAGGCCGCCGGGGCCAGCACAAGTTCGGCATAGGAGGTCAGGTCGATCTCGCGGGCGTGGAGGCCCGTGTTGGTCAGCGTGACCCGCCGCGCCTCGGCGTCATCCTCGGCCGAGACGACAATCTCGGTTGTGGTGGTCAGCGGCCCATGATGGTGGGTCAGACAGGCCTGATGCTCGCTGAAAACAGCGAAATGGCGGCCAGGCATCGCCGCGACCGGTTGGCTGCCAGCCGACCACAGAACGCCGGTCTTGGCATCCCGGGCAAAAATGAAGGTTCCCATCGCGTCCCGGGTAGCATCTGCCCGCCAGCGGGTGATCGCAATCTCACCCCATTGGCTGTAGCCTGCGCCCGTCGGCGTCAGCATCACGCCGTAGCGCCCGTTTGACAACAGATGCGCCGTGGGCGGTTCGGTTTCAGGTGTGTCGAACCGCCGGACAATCGGTGTGGGATCTGTGTCGCTCGCCGCTGTCTGCAACTCTTCGGCACGCGGGGACGCCACGTTCACGTCGCGCGGCACGCGCTCCTGCAGCAGCAGGTCCACCGCCTGCACCAAAGGCTCTGCATGAAAACGACGTCGCAACAGCCCGTCCTGCAGCGTGTTGGCAATCGCGGTGATCGTCATGCCCTGATGATGCGCCATGTAGCTGCGCACGATTGCGACGTCCTGGGTTTCGGGCAGGCGGTTGGCGGTGAAATCCATCGCTTCGTAAAAGCCGTAGCGCCCGCGCGCGCCCATCGCGGCCAGCGTCGCATAATTGGCCACGGCAGCCACCGGATCGACCATCGCGGCCAGCCCCGTGGCATAGGGCGCGATCACCCGGTTTTCACCCAGGCCCCTTTTCAGCCCCAGACCCGGAACGCCAAAGTTTGAATACTGGTAGGTCATTTCCAGATCACGGACGTTGTAGGATGATTCCGAAATGCCCCACGGGATGCCCAGAAGCCGCCCGTGCGCCTGCTGGCGGTCCACGACCAGCCGGTTCGTCTGTTCCAGCAAGGACCCGGCGGGCGCGCGCATCACCAGCGAGGGCATTAGATATTCGAACATGCTGCCCGACCAGGAGATCAGCGCAGACCCCGCCCCCAGCGGCGTCGCCGTCCGACCCAGCCGGAACCAGTGCCGGGTTTCGACATCGCCCTTCGCAATGGCGAAGAGGCTCGCCAAACGCGCCTCGGACGCCAGCAGATCGTAGCAGTTCGGATCAAGGCTATTGGTCTCGGCAGAAAAGCCGATCGAGAGCAGCTTTTTCTCGGGGTCGAGCAGGAAGGCGAACTCCATCGCCAGTGCCATGTCCCGGGCCTGGGTCGCCACCGCCGCCAGCCTGGGGGACAGATCGCCTGCCCCGTCCGCCTCTTGCCCGGTCAATTGATCGCACAGGGCGACAGTCCAGATGACCAACTCCGACTCGGAACCGGCCAACAGGATCGCCGTTTCACGCGCCTTGCCGGCCAACGCGGTCAGATCTTCGGGTGGTGCGGAGGCCACGCGGGCGAAGATGTCCGCCAGCGCGTGGCGTGCCGCAGCGTCGCCGCCGGCCCCATCCAAAGCCTCTTGCGCCAGCGCCAGCGTGTCGCCAAGGCCCGCGCGGCGCTGATCATCTGTCGCTTCGCAGGTCTGCCAGTCCATGCAGGCGCGGGCCACGGCGATCAAGTGACCCGCGAGGTTGCCGCTGTCTACCGACGAAATATAGGCCGGATGCAGCACCTGCAGGTCCGTCGTGTTGTACCAGTTGTAGAAATGCCCGCGATGCTTCTGCATTTGCTGCATCGTGTGCAGGGTCTGCTCCATGCGGCGCAGCGCCGGTTCCGTCCCGATCCAGCCAAGGTCGCGGGCCGCGACGGTCGACAACAGATAGAGGCCGATGTTGGTGGGCGAGGTCCGGTGCGCCACGACAGGGGCTGGCGTTTCCTGAAAGTTGTCGGGCGGCAGAAAATTGTCGGCGGCGGTGACGAAAGTTTCAAAATACCGCCAGGTTTGCCTGGCGATCAGCCGGAGTGCCCGGGCTTGATCCTCGGTCGGAGCGGCCATGGTGATAGCCGTTCCGGGCCGACTGATCCGCTCGGACAAGGCCGGGGCGGCGAGCCACAACAGCGCAAAGGGCAGCGTGAGCGGCCAGACCTGCGGGTTGAGCGCCGTGGATGCCAGGCAGAGCACCAGACCGAACCCCACGCCCCCGCACATGACACGATAACTGCGCCATAGGCCGGGCCGCGTTTTTCCGGCTGCCTGAGCGGCCGTCACCCATTCCAGCATATTACGGTGGCTGACCGTCATCCGCCAGACGGTGCGGCCGATGGCGTCGATCATCCGCCAACCGGCATCCGGAAGAAATGCCACGTCCAGTCCGAACTGATAGAGGGCGGCCTTGGCATCGCTTGCCAAAGCGAAAAAATGGCTGCGCGACGTAATCCCTGCGCGACCGGGCAGCACGTCGAAGGGCAGCGCCATGACCCGCCCAAGGTTCAGCATCGTCAGCACCAGAACGGTCGAGAGCACCGCCAGGGGCAGCGCCATGAGCCACCCTGCTGCGAGCGTCAGGACGGCCAGCGGGGCCACGAGGGACCGGCGCAGGTTGTCGGCCATCTTCCATCGCCCAAGTGGCGGCACCCCGCCGCGTTTCGCCCCGAATACCCACGGGAAAAGCTGCCAGTCGCCGCGCACCCAGCGGTGCTGGCGCCGTGCGGCCACGTCGTGACGCGCCGGAAAATCCTCGACCACCTCGACATCCGAGGCCAGCGCCGCGCGGGCAAAGATTCCTTCGAACAGATCATGGCTGAGCATCGCATTTCGTGGCACGCGGCCATTCAGTGCCGCCTCGAAGGCGTCGAGGTCATAGATGCCCTTGCCGGTGAACGATCCCTCGCCGAACAGATCCTGATAGACATCCGAAATTGCAGCCGCATAGGGCTCGATCCCGCCGGGGGAGGAACTGATACGCTGAAAGATCGAGCCTTCGTGCCCGACAGGCAGGGCGGCGGTGACCCGCGGCTGGAGGATGCCGTAGCCCTCGACAACTCGTCCGAGCACCGGGTCAAACCGCGGGCGATTCAGCGGATGGGCCAGCTTGCCGATCAGCCGCTGAACCGCGTCGCGCGGCACGCGGGTATCGGCATCCAGCGTGATGACGAAACTCACATCCTGCGGCACCGACACTGCGGACGCAAGGAAGGTGGTATCCTCGGCCCCCCGCAGCAAGCGGTTCAGCTCGACCAGTTTGCCGCGCTTGCGTTCCCAGCCCATCCAGAAGCCCTCGGCGGGGTTCCAGCGCCGCTGCCGGTGCAACAGCAAAAAGCGGTTGCCTGCCGGGGAGGGATACGCCGCGTTCAACCGGGCGATACCCGTTTCGGCAAGCGCAATCAGCAACGCATCGGTCTCGGTGCTCTCCGTTACGCAATCGGGCCCATCCGACAACAGCGCATAATGCACGGCGCCGCCGACGCTGGAGAGGTGATGCACCTCAAGCCGTTCGAGATGCGCCGCCAGATCGTCCGGGCCGGTGAGCAGTACCGGCACCGCCACAAGCGTCCGCAGATCCGGCGGCACGCCCGTGGCGAGATCAAGTGCGGGCAGCGGTGCGGGAGAGATGCTGCGCGTGACACAGAGGTTCACCACTGCCGTCGCAGCCTCTGTCGTGGGAAGCAGAGCAAGAATGGCCAACGGCAGCAGCTCTGCGGACGTCGCCCCGGCACTTTGCAGGGCCCAGCCCGCCGTGCCCAGAGCGGCCGCCGACGTCAGACCGATCGCCGCAGCATACCCACCAAGACCCAGCCGCCCGACCTGCCGAAGAAACCGTCGGCCTGGTGAGGGGACAAAACCGATGGCGGCCTCAAGCGCGCCGCGCGCCGCACCGATCAGCGCATGGCCCGGATCGCGTGCGCGGTTGTCAGCCCCGGCGCGGGCCAGATCCAGGGCTGCCTGCGCCACCTCCATCTCGCCGTGGCCCGATCCCCTGGCAAGCAGTTCGATGGCCGTGCGGTATTGATTACGGGTTGCGAAATCCATCGCGGCAAAATCTGAATGGGCCGCGAGGCAGGCATCCACAAGGCTCACGTCCTCGAAAAAATCGGCCCAGTCCAGTTCCGACAGCGTGCGCATGCTGGTCACGATGTTGCGCATCGTCACATTCGAGGCGCCCTGCCGGGCATGGGCCCGCGCCACCACGTCGTCCAGCGTCGTGCCCTGCTGCTGTAGCCGGTCCTCCAGCCAGCCGAGCATCGGCGTCTGCGACGGATCGGACCCGCGCAGACTCTTGGCAATCTGCGCGACAAAGATTTCGGACAGATCATCACTGTCCGCCGGCAGAGGCGGCACCCCAGTGTCCATCAGCGCGTCGGCGGCGATGCGCTGCGTGTGGGCATCGGTGATCTGTACCGCCAGACGGCGCATGTTCTCGACCAGAACGATCCGAAGCGTGATGGCCACGGCCCAAAGCTCGGCGATCGTCAGCGGCTGCACGCTTTGATAAGCCTGAACGAAACGCCGTAGCATCTGGCCGGAAATCAGGCTGTCGGTATGGGCCACATAGGCCCAGGCCAGTTCCAGCACGCGCGGATATCCCGTGAACGGGCCCGACGCGACCTTGGGCAACTGCCGGTAATACCCCGGCGGCAGATCAGACGCGATCTGCGCAAGCTGTTCTTCGACAAGGTGGTAATTGTCCAACAACCACTGCGCAGCAAGCGGCACCGGCTGCCCTTTGAGTAGAGCGGCGCCATTATAGCGATAGGCGCCCAGCAGCACCGCCGCGTTCTGCTTCAGCCGGACGGTCAGGTTGAGCACCCGTCGCGGGTGTTTGGTGACGCTCTGCGACCGCGCAAGGCTTTCCGCGTGATGAGCCAGCCGCTCCGGTCCGAACATCTCTTCCCGGATCGGCGACGCATCCAGCCAGGGCGACGTTGGCTGATTGAAAATCAGGCGCAGCCCAAGGCGGCCTGCAAGCAACCATGAGCGCGGATCGACATCCAAACTGGTCTCTCGATGGCTCACTCGTAGGGTTTGCCTGCGCTCAGGCTTTCAGCCAGTCCACGAGATATGGTCGGATCAACCGGCAGCAAATCATCTGGTTCTTGCTGTGGCGACATGATCCGAATTGCGGATGGCAGCGAGGCTGTTGGCTGAACACGGCGGGTCATTTCACCCCATTTCCGCTCAATCTGATCCCAGTTCATCTTCGTATCCTCCAAAGGCCGGGTATTTACGAGACCCGATGAAAAGCAAAATGTCGTCGTCAGTCCCGCTCGTTCGGTGCTGACATGGTTCATCTACGTCGCCGCCGCTTGGGCAAGTCAGACGGCATCCGGCGAGCGGGCTGATGTCTGCTTGGCTTGCGTGTCGGAACATTCCGGCCGAGTGCCGTCCCACCGGAATTTTTTACGCGGGTTGTTCATATCATAGCAGTCATATTGGATTGCTTCGCTAACTCAGATCAGCGATTGCCCCAACCTCGCTTGCGGCGACGGGGATAGCTTTCCTGCGAACTGCCGCGCTGGTTTACGGGCAATACGGTCTTTAAAACTGCAGATTTCGGTTATGTCGACCACGGTGTGTGAGTGGGTAGCGGTCATGGGCCAATAGTCGACTGCGTACAGAATAGTTTAGGTTTTTAAGGGCCAGACGATCAACAGCAGCGGCAGGCTGACGGCAACTACGAGGACCTCGACCAGAAGTCCCAACCGCCAGTAATCACCGAACCTGAACCCACCAGGACCCAGGATCAATGTGTTGTTCTGATGTCCGATGGGCGTGAGAAAGGCGCATGATGCGCCAATCGCCACTGCCATCAGGAAGCTGTCCGGATTGACGCCAAGCGTTGCGGCAATGCCGAGGGCGATGGGGCACAGGATGGCTGCGGTGGCGGCGTTATTCATCACGTCCGACAAGAACATGGTGGTGATCAACACCACTGCTAATGCCCCGATGGGGCTGCCTTGCGCGATGGTGTCGACCAGAAACCGCGCCAGCAGATCGGCGGCCCCGGTCGTCTGCATCGCGCCCGCAACCGGGATCAGTGCTGCCAGCAGAACGATGATCGGCCAATCAATCGTCGTATAGATTTTCCGAAGCGGAACCGTGCGCAAGAGCATCGAGGCCAGCACCCCAAGGGCAAAGCCCACGGGGGCAGGCAGCAGACCCAGCGTGACAATGACGATAGCCCCCAACATGATCGCGCCCGCAATGATCGCCATACGTTTGTCGGGGATGCGCAACTCGCGCTCACCCAGCGGCACGCAGCCGGTATCGTTGATGAATTCTGCCATCATCTCTGCCGGACCCTGCATCAGCAGCAGATCGCCTGATTTCAGATTGAGCTTACGAAGCCGCGCCTCGGGTTGGCGTCCTTCGCGAGACACGGCCAGCAGATTGAGCCCATAGCGCGTGCGCAGCCGCAGATCGCTGGCTGAACGTCCGACAATGGTCGCACCTGGCAGAACGGCGAGTTCTCTTAGAATGATATCCTCATCATGCTCATCGCTTTCACCGGCGTCCTCGATCTTGTCAGCCTCTTTGATGGCGGTTTCCGCCTTGGCCGCTTTCGATGTCTTTTCAGACGCGTCCTCTGCCATTTCGTCTTTGCTATCCGAGGCAGTTTTCTGCGCTTCAAGTTCGATGCCGAAGACGGACAGCGCCTCGGCGAGCGCGTCTACATCTGCCTGCAGCACCAGAACATCACCCGCATGGATTTGGCGCGCACCATGCGGCGCGGTTATGCGGACCTCGTTTCGCACCAGACCGACAATCTGCGCGCCACTGTCCTTGATCTCGTCCTCGAAGCCCCGCATTGTCATCCCAACGGCCTTCCCCTTCGCAGGAACGCGTACCTCGGTCAGATAGGTGCCGGTGTCAAAACCGGTGCCAGCGGCAGATTTGCGTGCGGGCACCAAGCGCCAACCGATGAGTGCGACAAAGAGAACGCCCAAGGTTGCAACCGCGATTCCCACAGGGGCAAAGTCGAACATGGCGAATTGCCCCAGCCCCGCCTCTTCCCGGAAGCCTGAAACGATCAAGTTCGGCGGCGTGCCCACCAGCGTGGTCATGCCCCCCAGAATGGTGCCGAAGGCGAGCGGCATCAGGATCTGTCCGGGCGTCAGATCCAGCCGGCCCGACAGTTGCACCGCGATGGGCATCAATAGCGCCATCGCGCCCACGTTGTTCATGAAGCCCGAAAGCGCAGCCCCCAACCCGATCAGCGCCAGCAAGGTCGTGATCCGTCCGGCATCGCGCGGCAGGATACTGCGCGCCAGCCAATCCACGGCACCGGTGTTGCGCAACCCCTGACTGAGCACCAGCACACAGGCCACCGTGATCACCGCCGGATGGCCGAAGCCAGCGAAGGCCGCTTCTGACGGAACCAACCCTGCGATGACGCAGGCCAAAAGCGCCGCTAACGCGACCACGTCATGGCGAAACCGCCCCCACAGGAACAACCCCATCATGGCAGCGAGAATGGCGAAGATCAGGATCTGTGGGTTGGTCAAGGAAACGGCTTTCGTGCTGGGTCTTCGCTTAAGACAGGTTTCGCGAGTGGGTACTAATCCGAGTTAGCCCCAGACAGGCTCATTTGCGATCAGATGGCGGTAGGTGATCACGGCCCAATGGCTCAACTCGCGAAAGCAAAAGGAATTCCCAATGACACTCAACGGAAAAGTAGCGCTTGTGACCGGTGCGGCGCAAGGGATCGGACGTGGCATTGCCTTGCGCTTGGCAAAAGACGGCGCCGATATCGCTATTGTCGACATTAAACCCGACAAGATGGCAGAAGTCGCCGCTGAGATTGAAGAGCTTGGCCGCAAGGCCACAACATTCAAGGCCGACGTCAGCGACCGCGCGGAGGTCTATTCAGCGGTAGAGCATGCCGAAAAGACGCTCGGCGGGCTCGACATCATGGTTAACAATGCCGGTATCGCGCAGGTCGATCCGATCGCGGATGTTACACCGGAGGATGTCGATCTGATCCTGAAAATCAATATCCAAGGGGTTATCTGGGGGATTCAGGCTGCTGCGGCGAAATTCAAATCCCTGGGCCATAAGGGCAAAATCATCAACGCGTCTTCGATTGCCGGGCATGATGGATTTGAGATGCTGGGCGTCTATTCTGCCACGAAGTTCGCTGTGCGTGCGCTGACACAGGCCGCAGCCAAGGAATATGCCAGCGACGGCATAACCGTGAATGCCTACTGCCCCGGCATCGTCGGGACAGACATGTGGGTCGAGATCGACAAGCGGTTTTCTGAATTGACCGGTGCGCCCATCGGCGAGACCTACGACAAATACGTGGGCGGAATTGCTCTGGGGCGTGCACAGACCCCGGACGACGTTGCCGCACTGGTCTCATACCTCGCTGGACCGGGTTCCGATTACATAACAGGGCAGGCGATCATCACCGACGGCGGGATCGTCTATCGCTGACACCGCGGCCGGGTGGCGCCCCAATTGACCGACACCTGGTGTTCGCCAGCTAACAAAAGGTTCCCAATATGCCTCAGGTGCGCCCTCGGGTGCTCGAACAAAGGTTCAAGAGGCAACTTGCGGACATTCCTGTCGTTGCAGCAGGCTCGTTCAACTGATGGTATCGGCCAACTGCGGTTATTGGGGTGACGCCGAGTGATCGATCGTTCAGTCGAGTGACTGCTGGTCGTCAAGAAGCCTGTTTCTCGCCTCGGTAATCTGGGCCGTTAAGGCAGCTGAGCCGCCGCGGTCAGGATGAACGCGCTTGATAAGCCTACGATATGCCTCCCGGATATCCGCTT
The DNA here is from genome assembly GCA_024636445.1 of Sulfitobacter sp. GTDB lineage: Bacteria > Pseudomonadota > Alphaproteobacteria > Rhodobacterales > Rhodobacteraceae > Pseudosulfitobacter. The sequence continues at coordinate 3,852 of JAGXHE010000043.1, read as the reverse complement.
CGCTGGACCCGGCCTCAAGTCCTAGCAATCGGTACGCTTCATCCCGGCTCAGCTGTTTCGAATGTGGCGATGCATTCTCGCTGCGAGCCGAACTCTGTTCCATTTGATCGCGCCAATCTGGATGGGCGCTGTCAAGAAAGGTCTCGAAAAGCTTCACAGTCTCCTCATCATTCTGAACTTCGGCGTGAAATCGGAGCAACTCGTCCAGCGCGAGGCCTGACAAGACTTGACCTTGGAAGGTTCCAGTTAGGATTTCCCCATCGATACGCCCAGTTTCATGGTCGAGGGTCATTTCCAAATGCGCGGAGCACACTTGGGATGTTCGCGTCGTCGATCTCCTCGCCATTGCCGCATTTCTTGACAGCAGCAGAACAGCTCCCAGGATTGACAGAGGAATTGCAAGTACGATCAAACGAATAAAAATCAGCAAGATACCTGCCATGCTCAGCAGAACATCAATTGAATTTTGAGCGATCGCACGAAGAATAGAGCGCAGCGCATGCGAACAATCCAAAGGGAAAATGCGAAACCAACAGCACCTGCGAGGAAGGTCAGTAACGGTTGCATCAGCGCATATCAGCAAGAAGCCGTCTTGCCGTTGCGCTGCCGGCCGCTTCCAGTGCCTTTCGACCGCCCGCTGCATATGTGGCCACGGCTGCGAGCAACGCCTTCAAGTCCTCAGCCGAGTTGCGGTCAAAAGGTAAATAGGCACCGCCAGTTAGCCGCGCGATCTCGCGAAATGCGATTTCGGCATGCGCGTCCCTGCCATCGTGAAAGACAAATGCTTTGACACCGCGTAGGCCTAGTTCGCCGGCGATTCCGCACAATTCATCGATGTTTTCTTCCATTGAATCGCCCACGTAGACTAAAGCCGCCAAAGGTTGTTTTTCGGCTTCCTGCTTAGCATGCGAAAGAACCTTTGCGATCTGCGTCAGACCGCCACGGCAATCGATTTTTTCCATCAGACCGCGCAGGCCTTCGGCGTTGTCGACCCAGCGAGAAGCCTTGGATTCACTTTGACCACGAAAATAGACAAGCTGTACTGATAGATTGCCAACCGACGCAGCAGCCGAGAACATTTCCCCTTGAAGGGCGCAGGCGATGTCCCACGTCGCTTGGCGACTCATCGTTGCATCAAGGGCAAACATCATCCGCCCCCGCGCTGCCTCATGAGCAGGCGCAAGTTGTTTTGCCTGTTTCAGAAAAGCATCGATCTCGGACCCGCTTGACTTTGAGCGGGCCGAAAGGCTCCTTTTACCTTGTCGTGAAAGCTCGGTCTTTTTCATAGCCATATTTTACCGTCGTTGCGTGAGACTGGCGAAGCATGAGTATTCCAAGGCATGTGGCATGCCCGCGTTCGGGGCTGTTCTCAGCGCGGCGCAAATCGTCGAAATGCCCGACTTGGTCAAGCTCTTCAGACTTGAAAACGTTAGCGGATTTGCCAGACCCTTGCAAAGCGTATTCACCAAGTCTTACAGCTTCGCAGTCACTCCGACTGCCCGTCTTTTTCGTCGGATTTCTTGACGCGGGTTTTGCCGGCGGGGCGTTCGTTGGCGCGCTTCAGTTCATCCTGTGTGCCGATGTCACGCGGCAATCGCCCGCCTGAGCGGCCTGCTTGAGATATAGTGCCTTCGGCACCAAGGCCGTGGTCGGAGGTGTCGGGTTTTGGGGTTTTGTCGTTGGTCATGGTATTACCTCTATGTTTTGATGTTGCGGAATGAAGACATCCGAGCCCCGCTTGATGAGGCCGAGGGGACCAGAAGGCTGGATTCGTCGGCTAGATCAACGCGGTGAATTAGCATTGATTGTCTCCTTTGAAGGTCAATTCATCTCCAGCGGAGAAAGCGCCGCCTCGGTTTTGGTTCCGAATACAAGTCTGGGACCCGATGGTGGGACATCATCCCTTCAGGCAATCTGGCGCGCCTGCGTGAACCCAACGCAGCAGTTGATGCCGCATGCCAACGCAGACAACGGACCTTTGGGGTGCGCACCGGTAGCGTCGAGCGTCCAAATTACGTACGACAAGTTGAGTGATCCCGTGCTGATCGAGATTAGCCTTGGTCTTGATGAGCCAGCCACCGACGCAGAAGACGAGGTCCTGACCCAATGCTCCCCGGCGCTTCAGACGGGATAGCGCAGGATCGCCGCCACTGCCGCACCGTCAGGCATGTCCGCCCGTCGCACAGCCAGAACCTTGCCACCCGCGAGGACTACCTTTCCTGTTATCTCGTCGATTACGCCATAGCTGGCCGCGCCCGGCTTCGTTGCAAGAGTAACCGTCCCGTCAGTCTCGTCCACCGTGCCGGGCACCACCTCGTCGATATCGACGAGCAGCGTGTCCACCGCACCAAAGGTCGCGGCGCGCGCGACGGCCTGCAGATCGGTGATGGCGCGATGCGACCCGACCCGTTCGTGAAACAGCGCGGTCGCAGCTTCGATCCGCGACGCGTAATGCCCATCCAGAACCGCGCGGGCCGCACCCGCCAACGCGCTTTCGCTCATGTCGTCGGGGCTTGCGGAAATCCCCTCGGCCAACAGACCCGGATAGCTGTTGAGCGACCGGAACATCGGTCCAACCGGCTCGGTCGCAGCAAGGATGAGAGGCGTCTCACGCCCTGCCAGAACCGGGCGCAGGGCGGCGTCCACCTTGCGCAGGTATTTGAGCAAAAGGGACTTCTGGCCCTGGGTGTCTCCATGCCCAGTTCCCATGCCGGGGTTATTGACCGACGCGCGGCCAGTGGCGTCTGAGGCGCTGTCTGGCAGATCCGGCACGCTTATGGATGTTGCAGGATGGTCGGCAAAGACCTCGGCCAGACGGACGTCGTTCTCTGACAAGGCCAGCACAAAGGCATGCTGGGGAAAGGCCATCGCGCGCATCAGCGGCTTGAGGTGAAAGCGATCCGACACCTTGACCGTGTCGGTGACTTCTGTCGCCAGCCGAAAGGTCCGCAGGCTGTCCGGGATGGCGAAAACCGCAAGGCTGTTGGCCTGAAGCCGCCAGAAATCGTCATCCTCATCCAGCGCAAGGAAGTGTTCCTCCAGATCCGCGCGGCGACGCTTGTCAAATCCTGCGGCTTCGAGTTGCTCGAGGGCCGTTCGGGTCAGGTTGCCGAACGAGATACGGCTGAGCGTGACATTCTGGGTCGCGGGTGTCGTCGGCAGATAGATCGACACACAGGCATCGGCACGGGTTTCGGTCAGTGCCCGAATTTGAGACTGGGTTGGAATATCGACATACAACATGAATTGTCCTTTCGAGGATCTTTCCGGGTCGCTTCACGGATACCTGAGCCCTTGTGGGCCGCTTTTGTCATGCGCTTAAGCGGCAACTCGTAGCTTCCAGGGAGGATCGTTCACGACATCTCTGGGCATCGGAGCACCGCCACGTTAGCGTTCTTTTTTCGTGTGTGGCGTGGAAGGGATTTTAGCATCTTCGGTCTTCTCATCAGATGCGGTCGTTTCGCGCGGATCGGGCCCACCCCAGCGCGGCATCGTCAGATCGTTGTCGAGCCGCCGCCCCGGAAGCCGTCTGTCGCCCGGATTGTCGAACGCATCCTCGCCAAGGCCTAAACCCGAACCGGCATGTGTGTCGCCAGTAGACCCACCCAAATCAAAGCCGGGCCTGTCGACCCCTTGGCCAAGGTCGTTGGCCGAAGGGGACTCGTCTTGCGTTTTGTTCTTTCCGGCAGGCTTTCCGGCAGGATCGGTCTCTGCGGAGGATACTGACGACTTGGATGGCTTTTCATTTTTCTTCATGTCTTTGATCCTTCGGATATCTCTTGTTTTGCGATTTCCCTCGCGCGGGACAGCGCGACGCTGACCAACGGAATCGCAGAATCCATTGGTCTTTGG
>JAGXHE010000042.1 GCA_024636445.1 Sulfitobacter sp. | reverse complement strand
TGCGGAAACCATCAGGGCCAGCGGCCGCGTGCGCCGCGCAAACAGGCCGGACACACGTCTGCTTCTGACCAGTGCAATCAGTTTCAAAAATGTCTTGCTATGCAGGAGCTATCCACACAAGCCATTCGTGCATCGCGCAGACTTTGTTTATGAATACCTCTTTCGGCAATGCGGCTTGAAGTGACCCAGTACATGGGTTCACTCTAACGAACCTGTGTGAGCTCAGAAGATCCGACATCCTTGATCGACGAAATCCCGAGTTGGCCCAATGCGCGGACAAGCTCCAATTGCAGGATCTCCATAGCACGCTGCGCACCTTGCGCACCGCCTGCGCCGACACCGTAGGCCAACGCGCGACCCGTTAAGGTAAAATCGGCACCCAGCGCCTTGGCACGCAGAATGTCCGCGCCCCGCCGTATGCCGCTGTCGAGAATGATCTTCATGCGCCCGTCAACGGCCTTGGCGATCGGCGGCAGAGCCTCGATTGTCGGCGGGCCGAACGCGACCTGTCGGCCACCGTGGTTGGACACGACTATACCGTCGCAGCCCAGTTCGGCACATTTGACCGCATCCGAAGGGTGCAGGATGCCTTTGACCAGGAGCGTTCCCTTCCAGCGGTCGCGCAGGCGTTTCAGATCTTCCCAGGTGAAACCGGGTGTGATCAGGGTTTTCTGCACATCGGCGTAGGATGTCGCTGTCTGCAGCAGGTCCGCATAGTTTGCGATGGTTGGTTTACCGTGCCTCAGGGTGGCAAGTGACCACAGCGGATTGGAGATCAGGCCTGCCAGGACCTCGGGTGTGATCGTGAAAGGCACGGCGAGTTGGTTGCGGATGTCTCGATCCCGTTTGCCTGCGGCAGGGACATCGGCGGTTACCATCATGACCTTGTAACCGGCAGCCTCAGCACGGGCGATCAACCCTTCGGTCACTGACGCGTCACTGGAGACATAGAGCTGGAACCACCCGTTTCCGGATGCCGCCTCGGCCAGTTTTTCAAGCGTCGTGGAGGCGGCAGAGCTCGCGACATAAGGGATGTTCTCGCGCGCGCAAAGCTGTGCGAGGATCAGATCGGCATCGGGCCAAAATGCATTCAGCATCCCGATCGGGGCCATGCCGAAGGGCGCATCGAAGGTCTGTCCGAACACCGTGGCGCGGGTGTCGATCTCGGACACGTCTACCATGTAGCGCGGGGTAAGCTCGATCTCCTCGAAGGCCTCGCTGTTGCGCCGCATGTTCCGCTCGGATTCCGCACCACCGTCCACCAGATCGAAGGCAAAGCGCGGTATACGGCGCTTGGCGCGGGTTCGCAGATCATCGATGGATGCGGCGCGGTCCAGTCCCATCAGATCGACCAGCCGCCGTCGATGGCAAAGGCCTGTCCGGTGGTGAACGCCGACATGTCCCCCGCGAGGTAGCATACCATCTCGGCGATCTCGTCCGGCGTGCCGAAACGGCCCATCGGCTGGCGCGCCGTGAACGCGGCGTGCGCCTTGTCGAAATCCCCGGTGGCTTTCAGGCGGTCCTTGAGCGAGGGGCTTTCCACCGTGCCGGGGCAGATCGCGTTGCAGCGGATGCCGCTTTGCACATAGTCGGCGGCGATGGATTTGGTCATGCCGATGATCGCCGCCTTGGACGCGCCGTAGACAAAGCGCCGTGGCGCGCCTTTTTCGCTCGACACGATCGAGGCGATGTTCACAATCGAGCCTGCGCCGTGGTCCAGCATGCCGGGCAGCACCGCCTTGGTCACCTGATACAGCGATTTGGCGTTCAGGTTGAACGCCCTGTCCCAATCCGCATCCTCGCAATCGAGGATGGTACCGTCGTGCACCCATCCAGCACAGTTCACCAGAATCTGCAGTGGGGGCAGCGACCCGATCAGCGCAGCAATGGCGCTCGTATCAAGCACGTCCAGCGCGTGACCTTCGATGTTTTGTGTGCCTTCAGCGACAGATTGAACGGCCGCCCCGTCGATATCGGTTGCGATCACGGTCGCTCCGCGTTTTGCCAGTGCCTCGGCGCTGGCGCGGCCGATGCCATTGGCGGCCGCGGTGACGAGGGCCGTTTTCCCTTTTAGTGACTGTTCCATAAATCCCTCCTCTCAGCGTGCAAGCCAGCCGCCATCGACGGTGATCACACTGCCGTGGCAGTAAGCGGCCGCATCCGATGCCAGAAATACGGCGGCCCCGGCGATTTCATCTGGCTGCGCAAAGCGACCTGCGGGGATCCGCTCAAGCAAGGCGTTCGAGCGGTCCGGATCGTCTCTGAGCGCCTGGGTGTTGTCGGTCGCGGTATACCCCGGCGCGATGGCGTTGACGTTCACACCCTTGGCAGCCCACTCGTTGCACAGGGCACGCGTCAGCCCGACCACGGCGTGCTTGGCCGAGGCATAAGCAGGGACCATCAGGCCACCCTGCGCACTCAGGACCGACGCCACCATGATGATCTTGCCGCTGCCTTGGGCGACCATGTGCTGACCGGCGGCCTGCGACAAAAGCCATACGGAATCGAGATTGACCGACAGGACCCGCCGCCAGTCTTCCAGCGGCATATCGACAGAGGCCTCGCGGTGGATGATGCCCGCGTTGTTCACCAGAATATCAAGCCCGCCCAGAGCGTCCTTGGCAAAGCCGATGACATCCGCAGCGGCGGCCTGATCCATCCCGCTGAAATCCGCCTGAACTGCGGCAGCGGTCCGGCCCATATTCTTGATCCTGGACAATGTCTCTTCGGGTTGGTGACTGCGGTAGGTCAAGGCCACATCGGCACCGGCGGCGGCAAGGGCGAGGGCGATGCCCTCACCGATGCCTGTCGCCCCGCCGGTGACCAGTGCCTTGCGGCCTGTCAGGTCAAAGGGGTTTGTCATGGTCAGTACCTGTTCGCGATGGGCAACTCTTCTGCCGGGAAGAGCGAGATCACCTCGCAGCCGGTTTCGGTCACCACGACCTCCTCCTCGATCCGGGCTGCGGAATAGCCGTCGGTCGCGGGGCAGTAGGTTTCGAGCGCAAAAACCATGCCGGTCTGGATCTCCATCGGATGGTCCATGCTGACGGCGCGGCTGATGATCGGGCGTTCATGCAGCGCAAGGCCCAGACCGTGCCCGAATTGCAGGCCGAAGGCTTGGTCCTCGCTTGCGAAACCAAGGCTTTCGGCGGTGGGCCAGACTTCGGCCACCTTGTCGGTGGAAACGCCCGGCTTGATCATCGCGATGGATGCGTCGATCCATTCACGCGCCTTGACGTAGGCGTCGTTCTGCGATGGGGTCGCGCGGCCCACGTTGAACGTACGGTAGTAGCAGGTCCGATACCCCTGATAACTTTGCAGGATATCGAAGAACGCCTGATCGCCGGGCCGGATCAACCGGTCGGTGAAGTTGTGCGGATGCGGATTGCACCGCTCGCCCGAAATGGCGTTGATCGCCTCGACGTCGTCGCTGCCCATTTCGTAGAGCATCTTGTTGGACAGGGCGACGATATCGTTCTCGCGCACGCCGGGTTTCAGCTCTTCGTAGATCATGTGATAGACACCATCGACCATCGCGGCGGCCTGCGTCAGAAGCTGGATTTCATCCCAGTTCTTGATCTCGCGCGCCGACAGCATGATTTGCTGGCCATCGACGACATTCAATCCTTCCTCTTGCAAGGCATGGAACATCGCAGTCTCGGCATAGTCGACGCCGACTGGCATGTCGGCCATGCCGGCATCGCGGATCAATCCGGCGATCTGCTTGGCGTATTTCTTCATCAGGCCGAACTCTGGCGGGATGGTACCGCGCATACCGACCACACCGGCCAGACAATGGCTCGGCTCCAGCCAATCAGAGTGCCGCTTGTGGTGCTCCGCCGCAGATCCGAAATCCCAGACATAGGGACTGTCGTCACCCGTCAGCAGACAAAAGCGACACATCTTATCACGCTCCCACTCACCGATCTTGGTGGAGCTGACGTAGCGGATGTTATTGATGTCAAACAGCAGCAGCGTTCCCGCTTCCGAGGCTTGCAGCGCCTGACGCGTGCGCGCCAGACGGTAGCGGCGCAGGCGGTCGTGATCGACACGCCGCTCAAAATCGACCGAGGTGTGACCCCAGGCAGGGAGACGCTCGCGCCATTCCCAGTTGGGCTCGAGATCTTGGGGGGTAAGCAGGTTCGGCATCAAGGCACGTGACATGGCATTCTCCTTCGCCGGGGGGCGCCCCAGCGTTGTTTGAAGTTAATTGAGGCGAAGGGCGGTTACTGGATGCACCAGCCCCCATCGATGTGGATCATCTGGCCGGTCATGTAGTCGCTGTCGTCGCTGCACAGGAAAGACGCGGTGCCCACAATATCCTTGGGGTAGGACACGCGCTTGATCTGCAGCGCGTCGCGCACGATATCGTCGTAGGCCTGCCCCTCGCGGTCCTTGAACCCGATATCGACGAGATCCTTGTCGAGCTGTTCCCACAGCGGTGTGACCACGACGCCGGGCGCATAGCCGTTCACCGTGATCCCGTGTTCCGCCAGACCGATGGCACCGCAATGGGTCAGGGCAAGGCAGCCATATTTCGACGTGCAGTACACCGTCACGTCGACCAGCGGTTTTCGAGAGGCGATGGAACCTACGTTGATCAGCTTGTAGGGGTGGCCCTCCATCGGGCCCTGATCGATCATCTGGCGCGCGGTTTCCTGCATGCCCAGCCACATCGCCTTGGTGTTGACGTTCATGATCATGTCCCAGTTGTCTTCGTCGATATCCATGAAGAACCGTGGCTTGTTCATGCCCGCGTTGAAGACACCGACGTTGATCGAGCCAAAGGCATCGACGGTGGCAGCGACGGCAGCCTTGTTGTCTGCGCGCTTGGTGACGTCCATCTTGACCGCGACGGCCTTCCCACCTCCCGCGGCATTGATCTGGTCGGCCATCTTTTGAGCCGCGTCCCCGTCCAGATCTCCCAGGCACACATTCGCACCCTGGGCGGCGAACGCCTCGGCATTCGCGGCACCCATGCCGCGCGCGGCTCCGGTGATCAGAATATTTTTACCTTCCAGACGTTTGGGGTCCATTATCTTTCCTCCTTGGATCGCACTATGGTGTGTTCGGGTGCATCAGCGCATCGGCTCTTGCCTGGGCTGCGCGCAGCGCCTCGCGCGGGGTCGTGATGCCGCGCAGCATGTCGTGAAATTCCTCGCCCAGAATTTGGGTGATATCGCTGATTTCAGGCACCGGCGGGCGCGGCCAGAATTGCAGCTCGTCGCGCCATGACATCTCGTCCATCGCTTCGAAGATCGTCGATATGCTGCGGACTTCGGGATCGGCACAGACGGAATAGCGCGCGTTGGTCCGGCTTCCGTTCTGCACGTACAGCTTTTGGGCGGCCGGAGAGGTGAACGTGGTCAGCGCGTCTACCGCGGCAGGAATACGGTCGGGGGCAAGGTTGGCGGGTATGCCCAGCACAAACCCGCCAACGGGTGCGATGTTGCGTGCATTCGGCCCCGAAGGATGCGGCAGATAGCCTGTCTGACCGTAAGCGGGCGAGGTTTTGTCCTCCTCGAAGTAGGGCGCGAGCAGGGTGTAGCCGTATGCCATTGCGATGTTGCCCGCCGCGTAGGCACGCACCCGCTCGTACCACGACATCGACAGGATGTTGGGCGGGGAATACCGCAACAGCTCCAACAGGAACTCGGCCACGCGCAGGCCCGCGTCCGTGTCGATGACGGGGCGGAAATTTCCCTGCGCAAGGGTGTCGGTGTCAAATCCGCCTGCAATCACCGGCAGGTCCAGCACGGGTTGACCAAAATCGGCCAGGGCCATCAGGACCGTATGCCCCAAAGCAGTCCCGCGCGCCGCGTTCCATGCAAACCCGTAGCGACCGCGCGCCGGATTATGCAGGACTTTGGCCGCATCCAGGAGTTGATCTGTCGTCTTGGGCGGTTCCAAACCAGCTTCGGCAAGCAGATCACGGCGATAGAACAGCATCTCCGGCGTGGTTTGCGCAGGGACGCCGTAGGCCCGCCCGCCCCAATGAACCGCTTTCCATCCCGAAGTGTGGAAATCCGCCGGATCGAGCTGGTCCAGATCCATCGCCTGATCCAGCGGCATCAGAACACTCTTGCTGGCAAACTCTCCGATCCAGGGCAGATCGACGGCCAGGATGTCGTAGAGGCTGGTATCGCGCGATGCGTTGCGCAACGCTTCTTCGCGCAGCCTGTCGATGGAAAAGGCACGCTGGGTGATCTTGGTTCCGATCACCAGTTCGAATTGACGCTTGAGATTGTCCATCACCATGAAGGTCGGATCTGCATGCACCAGGACGCGAATGCCGCCAGGCGCCTTCAATGGCACGGCGCGGGCACGCAGCGGCGGGATCGATTGGGCGGCTTTGTAGCTGCCGCCGTAGTAATAATCGTCCGCGCTGCGGGTCCCTTCGATGCTTGCAAACCTGCTCTCGGCCAGGCGGCCGACGCGTCCCGAGATCAGCTTCCACTGCCCCAGCAACTTCTCGCTGGGATGCACGGAAAAGCTTTTCCCGGTCTTGGTGCGGGCCCGCTGTTCGATCAGCCCCGCGTTCTGCATCTCTTTCATGCGGCGGGTCGCCGTCGCATAGGGGACATCGCTTGAGTTGATCAAGGACGTTGGCGTGATTGCCTTTCCCTCAAGGTGACCCCGGATGAGATGTATCGCCATACGCAGATGCGGGTTCGGCGCCATGACATCCAAAATGGACTCCAGCTCGTCGCTCAACTCCTCGACGAACGACAGTATGTCCAGCATTTCAGTCAGCGCTGGTCGCGAAGCCGGTGTGCTTGAGGTATGTCTGGACATCGCATTCACTTTGAGTTCAGATCCTTTGCCTTTAAGCTGAGAAAGCAGCGCTGGCGTCATGTCAGATTTGGATGACTTTTTGGTTCCCATCACATCTCTCCCGAGGTTCACCGTTTTCCAGACCAAAGCGTACGGTCAAAAAATCCATTTTGGTTCTTTTATTATTCAGAGCGGATATTTTTTTCCGACTCCAACGGGAGAAAAGTGGTCAATATTTGCGCAATCGCCGGTTCAATCGGGCGAACAAGCAGCGTCCGGGAGGGACGGCTGGATAATTCAATGCCACCTTGGGAGGAGACCCGAATGACACTTCGCACGACACTCATCGCATCGACCATCGCATCGTCCGCCATTATCTTGGCGGGTGCCGCCGGTGCACAGACAATGAAGATCGGCATCACGCAAAACAACGTCGGTGTCGACAGCTACCAGACGACATATGAAAGCGCTTTCATCGCGGCCGCTGCCGAAAACTCGGACGTAGATGCGGTGGTTCTGGATGCAGGCGGCGACGTCGCACGCCAGATTGCCCAGATTGAGGATCTGATCCAGCAGGAAGTCGATGCCATCATCATCTGGCCGACCAATGGCGAAGCGGTCATTCCCGCCGTGCGCAAGGCGCATCAGGCCGGCATCCCGGTCGTCGTGACCAACTCCAACATCGCAGAGGCCGGTTTTGATTTCGTCAATTCGTTCTCGGGCCCCGACAACATCACTCAGGGCGCGCGCTCGGCCGAGATCATGTGCGACAAGTTCAAGGACATGGGCATCGAGGGTGAAGCGCAGGTCGTACACATCACCGGACAACCGGGATATACCACCGCGATCGAACGGGCCAAGGGTTTTGAAGACCGTATGCCCGAGGTCTGCGCCGACGTGATGATCGTCGATACCCAGCCGGGCGACTGGAATCGTGAAAAATCACAGCAGGTGATGGAAGCGTTCCTTGTCAAATACGACGATATCGACGGCGTCTATTCGGGTGACGACAACATGGGAGTCGGCGCATTGAACGCGGCCAAGGCTGCGGGGCGTGACGGCATCATCTTTGTCGGCGCGACCAACTTTGCAGTCGGCTACGAGGCGATGGCCGCCGGTGACTACTGGGGTTCGATCTATCAATCGCCGGTCGATGATGCCGAAGCGGCCCTGAAAACCGCCATCGACATTCTCGAAGGAAAAGAACTGCCGTTCCTGAACTACTTCGACACTCCCAAGATAACCCAGGACAACATGGGCGACTATACCAAGCCTGTGTTCTAAAGGGTTCCTCCCCGTCCGGGGCGCGGCATACCTGCGCCCCGGATGTACGTTTTTTCAAAATCATTCAGGGGTACGTGACGTGGGACGTCTTCAGGAGAGAGTGTGCATCGTGACCGGTGCAGCTCAGGGAATTGGCCGCGCGGTTGGTGAAGCGCTGCTCGATCAGGGTGCCAAAGTCTGCTTTGCCGACCTGAACGGCGAGAAAGTGGCACAGGTTGCCGATGCCAACCGAAGCCGGTTGAACGGCGACAAAGCTGCCGTCACCTCGCACCAGGTCGACGTGACCGACCGGGAACAGGTCCGCGCGATGATCGCGCATACCGTCGAGAAATTCGGACGGTTGGACGTGAAGTTCAACAACGCCGGCGTGAACAAACCGATGAACTTCATGGATGTGACAGAAGAAAACTGGCAGTTTATCATGGGCGTCAATGGTCTTGGCTGCATGATCGGCATACAAGAGGCGGCCCGCCAGATGATCGCGCAGGGTGGCGGCGGCAAGATCATCAACACTGCCTCGGTCGCGAGCAGGCAAGGGTACGACAATGTCGCCCCCTATTGTGCTTCGAAATTCGCGGTCGTCTCGCTGACGCAATCGGCGGCGCGCGACCTTGCAAAGCATGATATCACGGTGACCGGTTTTGCTCCGGGCGTGGTGGCGACCGAGATGTGGGAGCAGGTGGACAAGGATCTGATGGAGATCGGTGCTGCCGAGCGTCCCGGACAGGCCATGGAAGAATTCGCAGCTGAAATCCTCAAAGGCAGGGTTGCGACATTACACGACATTACCGGAACGACGACGTTTCTGGCATCACCAGACAGCGACTACATGACTGGCCAGATCATCATGATCGACGGCGGGATGGTCCTGGTCTGACGAAACGAACGGCAGGTTTCCTGCCGTGTGCGTCGACAAAGTCGACGACCTTTGGGAGGGGACCATGGCAGATATTACCAGACAGCAGATCGGGAGTCTTCTGGCGAAACAAGGCATCCTGATCGCCTTCGTGGCGTTTCTGATCGGCTTTACCATCGCCAACCCCAAGTTTCTGACCCCCGACAATGTTCTGAGCGTGATCCGCTCGTCGGCGATCCTTGGGGTCATGGCGCTTGGCGTTACCTTCGTCGTCATCAGCGGCAATCTGGACCTTTCCGTGGGATCGATGATGTCTTTTTCCACGATCGTCGTTCTTGATCTGCATGACAAGATCGGGCCCGCGCTGGCCATACCCGCGATGTTCGCCATGACATTGGCGCTTGGCGCGTTGATCGGGTTTCTGGTGGGCTATCTCAAACTCAATTCCCTGATCGTGACGCTTGGCATGCTCTCCGCGATCCACGGTCTGACGCTGACCTATTCGGGCGGCAAGAACATGGATATCGCCGACAAGGAAGGCACCTGGTTCAGCGTATTCGGTCAAGGCACGGCCCTGGGCCTGCCGATACCGATCTTGATGTTCGTAGCCGTCGCGGCCCTTCTGGGGCTGATCCTGAGCAGGACCAGTTTCGGGCGCAAGGTCTATGCGGTGGGCGGCAACGGCACGGCGGCGACATTCTCGGGCATCCCGCGCGCACGCACCGTGTTCATGTGCTACCTGATTTCGGCAACCTGTGTGGCAACTGCGGGCCTCATCCAGGCCAGCCGCTCATTGGGGTCGCAAAACACCGTTGGCCAAGGGCTCGAACTTGAAGTGCTCGCCGCCGTCATTCTGGGCGGCGCGTCGCTTTTGGGCGGCTCGGGGACGATCTTCAAGACGGTGATCGGCGTTTTGATCCTTGGGTTTATCCAGAATGGATTGCTGCTGATCGGATTGCAGTTCTACGTCCAGTTCATCGTGACATGGGTGATCATCATCCTTGCTGTCTGGCTCGATATCGCGGCCAAGCGCGGCAAGCTGATGTCGCCGATCGCGTGAGGGAGGAAACATCATGAAACCGGGTACCGTATCGACCGCGCTCAAAAGCGGCGCAATCTGGGGCTTCATCATATTGGAGCTGATCTTTTTCAGCGTCGCGGGCGAGTTCCTGTCCCTATCGGACAAAGCCTTCATGGACTGGGACAACATGCTGCTGTTGCTGAAACAATCGGCCCCCATCGGCATAATCGCGATGGGCATGACCATCGTCATGGTCAACGGCAACATCGACCTCAGCGTCGGTGCCACCTTCGCCATAGCCGCGATCGTCCTTCTGGACAGCATGACCTGGCCCATCTTTGCGGGGCTGGGTGATTGGGTGATCCCGGTGGCATGGTTGCTCGCACTTGTGGTTGGCACGCTTTTAGGCGCGCTGAACGGTCTGATCGTCTGGAAGACCGGCGTGGACGCGTTCATCGTGACGCTGGGGGCCATGCTGGGGTATCGCGGCATCGTCTTCATGTTCAACGGCGAGCAACCCACAAGCCACCTGAACTGGACGCTGGTCGATTTCGCCGAAGCTGAGTTCCTGGGCCTCGCGACGGCATCGTGGTTCCTGCTGGCAGCGACATTCGTGATCTGGTTCGTGATGGCCAAGACGGTGCACGGCCGCAACGCCTATGCCATCGGTGACAACCGCGAAGCGGCGGTAAACGCGGGCATTCGCGTGGGACCGCATATGATGATCAACTTTGCCATCATCGGCTTTCTCGCGGCCCTGTCGGCGGTGGTCTTCTATTCCGAAAGCGGTTCGGTCAACCCCAATGACGGTCAGTTGTACGAATTGTGGGTGATCACCGCCGTCGTGCTTGGCGGCACCAAGATCACGGGCGGCGCAGGCAACGTCATCGGCACCTTCGGCGGCGTCATCGCGATCCAGCTTCTGCGCAAGGGATTGGGCCACATCGGGGCCGATACATCGACCGTGAACCTTGTCATCGGTCTGATTCTCGTTGCGGTGCTGGTTCTGGACAGACAGCTCAACATGAAGGGCAAAGAGGAGTTGAAGGTATGACGGATGCAAAACCTGTCCTGCGCCTTGAAAATATCGTCAAGACGTTTCCGGGTGTGCGCGCGCTCGACGGTGTCTCGTTCTCGGTGATGCCGGGCGAGGTCCATGCCCTGATGGGCGAGAACGGCGCCGGGAAATCGACGCTGATGAAGGTGCTCGGCGGCATTCATCAGCCTGACGGCGGCACGATATTCATGGGCGACGATGCGGTTGTGATGTCTGGCCCGCTTGAGGCAAAAGCCAAGGGCATCGTGTTCATCCACCAGGAACTGAGCCTTGCCGAAGAGCTGAGCGTTGCCGAAAACATCTATCTGGGGGAATTGCCCACGAAAAGTCTGGGCCGCGTGGACTGGACCAGATTGGCCGACCAGACCAACGCGATCCTGCAAAAGCTGAACGTGGGTTTTGATGCCAACACGCGGGTGGGCGATCTGTCCATCGCCAACCAGCAGATGGTCGAAATCGCCCGCGCGCTGACAGTGGATGCCAAGGCGGTAATCTTCGACGAGCCCACGGCATCGCTGACGGATTCGGAAAAGGTGGTGCTGTTCGACGTGATCGCAGATCTGCAGGCAACCAATGTGGGCATCATCTACATCTCGCACCGGATGGAGGAGATTTTCAAGATCACCGACCGCATCACGGTGCTGCGCGATGGCCAGTATCAGGGCACCGTCGAGACCGCAGACAGCACCGAGGAATCCGTCACCCAGATGATGATCGGCCGCACGCTCGATCTCAGCCGCAACGCGTCGCATCACGCGCTTGGAGAAGTGGCACTGGAAGTGCGCGGGTTGAGCTGCAGCAAGCACTACCAGGACGTCAGTTTCGAGGTGCGCAGGGGCGAGGTCGTGGGCTTTTACGGTCTTGTCGGTGCCGGACGGACCGAGATTGCCGAAACGCTGTTTGGCCTGCGTGACCCGTCCGCTGGACAGAT
Organism: Sulfitobacter sp.; assembly: GCA_024636445.1. Classification (GTDB taxonomy): domain Bacteria; phylum Pseudomonadota; class Alphaproteobacteria; order Rhodobacterales; family Rhodobacteraceae; genus Pseudosulfitobacter. The sequence goes on along the minus strand of JAGXHE010000042.1, from coordinate 47,978 downwards.
ATTGCTGGACGGTGAAGAGGTGCGGATCAATTCGCCCGCCGATGCGATCGCGCGCGGTATCTCGCTGGTGCCCGAGGACCGGAAGGGGCAGGGGTTGGTCCTTGGCATGAACTGTCGCGACAACATGACCTTGCCGCAGATCGATACGCTCAAGGCGGGGCCGTTCGTGGCGCAGGGCGCCGAGATGGAAATCTTTGACAAGTATCATAAACAACTCGATATCCGCACGCCGGGCTGGAAACAGCAGGTCGGCAACCTGTCGGGCGGCAACCAGCAAAAGATCGTCATCGGCAAATGGCTGTCGATGCACCCCAAGGTCCTGATCGTGGACGAGCCGACGCGCGGGATCGACGTGGGCAGCAAGTCGGAGATTCACAAGCTGCTGCGCGCACTGGCCGCCCAGGGCTATGCGGTCATGGTCATCAGTTCGGAAATGCCCGAGGTGCTGCATGTCTCTGACCGCATCGTGGCGATGTATTCGGGCCGTGTCATGCGCACCTTCACTTCCGAGGATGTGACCGAAGACAACCTGATCCAGGCCATTTCGGGCATGACATCCGAACAGGTGGCCTGACGCAGGCCGCGCTTGCCGGATCAGCCGCCACAAACAATCGACAGACCAAGGAAACCGCTATGAAACTACTTCGCTATGGTGCCCCCGGAGCCGAAAAACCCGGTATCCTCGATTCGTCTGGCCGCGTGCGGGACCTGTCGCACGTGGTGGATGACATCGGCGGTGCTGCGTTGTTGCCCGATGCGCTCAAGGCGCTGCAAGAGATTGATATCGACACGCTGCCCCTTGTCGATGGCATACCGCAAGAAGACCTGCGCCTTGGCGCTTGTGTCGGGGGCATCGGCAAATTTATCTGTATCGGTCTGAACTACGCAGACCATGCCGAGGAGGCCGGAATGCCAATCCCGCCTGAGCCGGTGATTTTCAACAAGTGGACCTCGTCCGTCGTTGGCCCGAACGATCCCATTCAGATCCCCAATGCTTCGGTGAAAACCGACTGGGAAGTCGAATTGGGCGTCGTGATCGGCGCGCCGGGCGTCTACATCGACGAGGCAGACGCGATGCGCCATGTTGCAGGCTTTTGCGTCATAAACGACGTGTCAGAGCGCGAATTCCAGATCGAGCGTGCGGGGACTTGGGACAAGGGCAAGGGCTGCGACACGTTTGGTCCAACGGGGCCATGGCTCGTCACACCGGACGAACTGGCAGATATCGACGATCTTGATATGTGGCTGGATGTCGATGGCGACCGACAGCAATCGGGCTCCACTGCGACGATGATCTACAAGGTGCCGCATCTGATTGCCTATTGCAGTCGCTTTATGAGTCTTCAATCAGGTGATGTGATCTCGACCGGCACACCACCCGGTGTAGGCATGGGACAGTCTCCGCAACGCTATCTGAAGGGCGGCGAGACGGTAAGCCTGGGTATCTCAGGTCTGGGCAACCAATCGGCATCGGTTCTGCCTCGCGTCCGCTAGATGCCCTCTTTTGGTGTTCTAACCGCTGTTGGTCTCGTCAAGGAGGGCTGAAAGGCAGCTTGGTCCCGCACATCGGACCAGTGTGCGGTTCACAGCGAACGAAGGCTTCAACATTTTTCCTAAATTTCTGGTTCAGGGTGAAGACAGTGCGACTGAGCTTGAATGTCAGCAACCTATCATGCTGCACATGCAGCGAATGGCCGGTTTCCTCCGATTCTGTGGAAAAACTCCGACAGCGGCTTCGGGTTGGTAAAATTGGAAAACATTGTTCCCTGAAAGCAATACCGCTCTGTCCACGTTAATTTCTGCTCCCTCAATTGCGGGGGAGAAAATTAACATCGTTAACCCTTGTTGTGAGTGCAAGCCCTGGCGGAAACCCTGTCGGCAGCAACTGGTGTCCAGATATTCATCCGAGAGCGTGGTCACACAGTTCTGACATCAGGCGCTCACTTGCTTGTGATAGAGGCAGGCCGTGTATTGGACATGCTATGCGCTTTGGAGACTTTGCGCGCAGGCCTCTGAGACCAGCAGGACGGATGTCCGTTTACTTGCTTTCTGGCGCTATCGCGGAGTGCCTTGAAGCTCTCGCTTGATCACCAAATGCACAGATGCTTCAATTGGATCGATCGCCCGAACCCGCAGAATTCGTTCCATTTCAACGGTCAGGCCGCCCATTCCGGCGCAGCCCAGTACGATGGTCTTGATCTGCGGCTCTTCCGCCAACAAGCTCCGTGCGGCAGAGATGAGTTTGTGGACGGCAAGATTGCGATCCGTTTCAAAATCCAGCACGTCGATCTGGCTGGCACGAATGCCGATCAGTCGGCCAGCCAATCCATATGCCTGAACATTTGCCGCGATGACAGGGACCGACAAGAGGGAGGTTGTCAAAACGGCAAACGGGCCGCCCAATTCATCGGCCGCGCGCATTGCCGCTTCTCCCAAGCCAACTACAGGCAGTGTGGAGTCAGGCGAAAACTCCATCAGACCCGTGTCATCAAAGCAGCCGATGATCGCCGCATCAAACGGCGTCTGGCGCAGCAGGTTGAGCGTGCCGGGCAGGGCTTCTTCGCCGTCCGCAGCCCCCTGAATTGACGCAGGCCCGGTTTCGTTGGTGCACAGGGTCAGCTCTACTCCGGCGGGTAAGTGTGATTTCGCCTCGGTGCCGATCCGTTCAGTCATTTCCTTGGTCGAATTGGGGTTCACGATCAGCAGGCGCATACTCGTCAGGTTCCCTCGATGACGTGCGACGCTCTGGTGCGCCATTCAGCTTCGGACATCGTAGGCAGATCAAAAACCTCGTTTGAGCGGCAATAGCCGTGGCCTCCCATGCGACCCAATGCATCCAGTGCGGCAGCGTCCACATGGAAACGGTCGTTCACCAGGCCGGGGCGTGCATGCATGGCCAGTACCTCGCCCAGAATGATCTCCCGAGATCTCCCGATGCTCAATGTAACATGGCGTTTGCATTCAAAGCGGACGGGTGCTTCGGCGATCTGCGGGCAGCTTACGAACTCACCAGGTATCATGGTCAGGCCCGCCGCCTTGATCTCGTCCACGCCCGAGGCAAAGGGCACCGCCGTCACGTTCATTGCATCTAGGTTGTCGAAGCCTACGATATTGACGGTGAACTCCTCTGTCATGCGGATGTTGTGGCCTGTATCCTTGAACCGCATGTCAGCGTGGTTTTCGACGCCGAGGGCCAGTATCGCGGGGTCGGATGACAGGCAGTTGAAAAAACTGAAAGGCGCGGCGTTCGGAATCCCGTTTTCGTCCACGGTTGTGACCCATGCGATGGGGCGGGGCACCACCGAGCCTATAAGCAATTTGTACCGGTCCCTTGGTCCCAATTCGGAAAAATCAAAACGGTCTGCTGTCTGGCTGTTCATAAACGGTTCCGCCTTTCGAAGCTGGGTTGCTGGTGCGCGTCGGATCAGTTGTTCTGAGAGATGTAGCGAGAGAGAATTTCACTGACGTTGTTCTTTTCTTCGTCATCGGGGTTCAGCAAGGCGCGATCCTGCACGCCATGAAGATGATGATGCATCCGCGCAATTGCCTGCTCGGGATCACCCGCTTCGATGGCGGCGATGATGTCGGTGTGTTCGTCCAGCCCACATTTGGCCGAATGCGCCTGTGCAAAGCGCGCAAGGACCAGCGAACAGCGTGAGACGATTTCGTTGACGTAGTTGGCCAGAATTTTGGAGCCGGTCAGTTCGGCGAGCAGGATGTGAAACTCTCCGGCCAGACGGATGGACCGGGTGGTGTCGACGTCGAGATATTTCCGCTCTTCGGCAAGATGCATCTTGAGCGCCTTGACGACAGGTTTGACATCCATTTTGCAAAGCCGCTGCATGACTTCGCGCTCGAGACATTGGCGCATCTCAAAGATGTCGTGCGCCTCTTCTATGGTGGGTACGGCGACAGACGCGCCCCGGTTGGGCTGCAGATCCACCAGCCCTTCGGCGTCCAGCCTGACCAGCGCGTTGCGCACCGTTGTGCGGCTTACGCTGAATGTTTCCCCGATGGAATCTTCGGGCAGCTTCACCCCAGGCTTCAGCGCCTGTTCGATGATGGCCTGACGCAAAGAATCATAAACCGGAAAGCTGCGGGAGGACGATTTATACATGTGGCTGCCCTTTGGCGTGATCGCCGCAAAATGCGGCAGTTGATGGATTTATTCTATTGGATACAATCAAAGATTACAATTTATTATTATTTTTGTAGCCAAGTTTGTTTTTCATGCGTAACGTCCCTCTTTAATGGAGTGAACTTGCAGGTGATCGCGCTTGTTTATGGACAAAGCGCGGCATTGGCACTGATGTCACGGAAAACTTAGAATACGATACGCCTAATGTTTCGTACACAATATCAGGGAGACTGAGATGGGAACGCTTACGAAATTCCGCAACGGAGCGATGGGTGGCCTTGCTGCCGCATTGCTTGCCACCGCTGCCCAGGCCGAGACCGTTCGCTGGGGTGCGCCGCGCGATATCGTATCGCTTGACCCGTATTCCTACGGTGACAGCTATACGATCAACTTTCTGAACCACATCTATGAGGGTCTGGTTCGCTACAATCGCGATCTGGAGATCGAACCGGCACTGGCTGAAAGCTGGGAGATCGTATCTCCGACGACCTGGCGTTTTACCCTGCGCAAGGGTGTGAAATTTCAGGATGGTTCTGACTTCACCGCAGAGGATGTGTTGGCATCGTTGCAGCGTGTGAGCGATGAAACTTCGCCATTGAAGGGCAACTTGCCTGCTTATGAAAGTGCGATGGTGGTCGATGAGCACACCATCGATATCGAGCTGAATGGTGCCTATCCGCTGCTTTTGAACGATCTCACCAACATCCATATTTTCGACAAAGGCTGGTTGGTTGCAAACAATGCGGAGAAGCCGACTGATGTAAGTGCCGGTATCGAAGGCTATGCGACCTTCAACACCAATGGCACCGGTCCCTTCGTGCTTGAATCGCGCACGCCGGAGGCAAAGACGGTGCTGACGGTGAACGAAGCATGGTGGGATGATGCGGGCCATAACCTGACGCGGATCGAATTTCAGCCGATTTCTTCTGCAGCGACACGCGTGGCGGCGTTGCTGTCCGGCGAGGTCGATTTTGTCGACAGCGCACCGGTACAAGACCTGCCGCGGCTTGAGCAGGCGGACAATCTGACGGTTCTGGAACGCACTGACTTGCGCACCGTCATGCTGGGTTTCAACCGGCGCGACGAACTGGTCGCGGGTGGTGAAAACCCGATGAACGATCTCAGGGTGCGTCAGGCGATGCAGATGGCGGTCGATATGGATCTGATCCGTGACAAGGTGATGCGTGGCAAGTCGCGTAATGCTGGCACGTTGGTTGCGCCCTCCATCCCCGGCTATTCCGAGGCGCTGGACACCCCGGCCGTATTTGACCCCGAAAAGGCCAGGGAGTTGCTGGCGGAGGCAGGCTATGCCGACGGGTTCGAGTTTGATTTTGTCTGCACCAACGAAAGCTATGTGAACGAAGAGCAGTTCTGCCAGGCGATTGCGTCCATGTGGTCGCGGATCGGGCTGACGCCGAAACTGGACATTGGGCCCACGGCCAAGCAGACGCCCAAACGGGCGAACGGCAAATCGGATGTCTATACCATCGGGTGGGCGACGCTGCCGATGCTGGACACCTATTCGATCCTCGTACAGATGCTGCATTCAAAGGATGGAAATTCGGGCGTGTTCAATTGGGGCGACTGGTCGTACCCCGAACTCGATCAGTTGACGCAATCGGCGGCGGTAGAGCTCGACCGCGAGACCCGTCTTCAAATGGAAACCGACGCGCTCAAGATTGCCAAGGATGAGATCATCATGATGCCGCTGCACCAGCAGCCGATGGCTTGGGCTGTGTCAAAAGGGTTCAGCGACTTTCCGCAGTTCCCCGATAACAAGCCGCGCATGTGGTACGTGACCAAGTAACCTTTCCTGTGACTGGGGCGGCGCCCGGCGTCGCCCCGTTTTTTCCCCCACATCCTCCGGAGATCTTTGCAATGCTGGCTTTTATCATCAAGCGCCTCGCGAATGCCGTTTTTGTCATGCTCTCCGTGACGTTTCTGGCCTTCGTGATCTTTTCTGCGGTGGGCGATCCTGTGGATCAGATGCTGAACGAACAGGCCACACAGCAGCAGCGCGACGACCTGCGTGAAAGACTGGGTCTGGACAAGCCTTTCATGATGCAATTCGGGACCTTCGTCGGCCGCGCCGCCCAAGGTGATTTCGGTATCTCCTTTCGCAACCAGCGCGATGTGTTGGACATGATTGCGGAACGGTTTCCTGCAACCTTCGAACTGGTCCTCGTGGCCACCTTCATTTCGCTGATTGTCGGCGTTCCGATGGGCGTGATCACCGCCATCAGACGCACCGCATGGTATTCCGAGGCGATGCAGTTCACTTCGATCATCGGGATATCCCTGCCCAGTTTCGTGGTCGGGATCGGGCTGATCCTGGTCTTTTCGGTCTGGCTTGGCTGGTTTCCGGCCTTTGGCCGTGGCGAGACCGTCGACCTTGGCTGGTGGACAACCGGGCTTCTGACGCCATCGGGGCGGATGTCCATTGTGCTGCCGGCTCTATCGCTGTCGCTGTTCCAGATCACGCTGGTGATGCGGCTGGTGCGCGCCGAGATGCTCGAAGTGCTGCGCTCGGACTTTATCAAATTCGCCCGTGCAAGGGGTATCCCGGCACGTTCGATCCACTTCCGACATGCCCTGCGCAATTGCCTGATGCCGGTCGTCACGATGACCGCAATGCAAATCGGGGGGCTGATTGCCTTTGCGCTGGTGACGGAAACGGTTTTCCAGTGGCCTGGCATGGGGCTTTTGTTCATCCAGGCGGTGACTTTTGTCGATGTGCCGATCATGGCGGCATACCTGTGCATTGTCGCGCTGATCTTCGTGATCCTGAACACCATCGTCGACATGACCTACGCCGTCATTGACCCACGCCTTCGGGGAGCAGAGAAATGACCGAGCAAACCACACCTTCAAAGATGCCGTCACGGCTTGAGCGGTTCCGAGACAGCGACCTGTGGTGGTCGTTCAAGTCGCACAAATCGGCGGTGGGCGCCGCCATCGTTTTAGGGTTGGTCATCCTGACCGCCTTCATGGCGCCGCTGCTGTCGCCACAGAACCCCTATGATCTGGCAGCGCTCGAGCTGTGGAATGCCGAGCTGCCGCCGATCTGGATGGAAGGCGGGCAGATGCCTTTTCTGCTGGGCACGGATGTGCAGGGCCGCGATATCCTGTCGGGCATTCTCTACGGCACGCGGATTTCGATCATCATCGGGATCGCCTCGGTGGCGGTCTCGCTGTTCGTGGGGATTGGCTTGGGGTTGATGGCGGGATATTATGGCGGCTGGATCGACAATGTCCTGATGCGCATCGGTGATGTTCTGCTGTCGATCCCGATCGTTCTGGTCGCAATCCTGGTCAGCTCGGTCGCGCAACAGTTCCTGCCGCCCGCGTTTCGCGAGGCGGGGGTGGCTGCGGTTCTGGTACTGGCGATCGCCATGTACTCCTGGGTGCAATATGCCCGCGTGGTCCGCGCGCAGACGATGGTCGAGCGGCGCAAGGAATACGTCATGGCCTCTCGGCTGGTCGGCACGCCTGCGCGGCGGCTGATGATCAACCACATACTGCCCAATACGTTGACGCCGATCTTCGTCGCGGCGACGCTCAACTTCGGTCTGGCGATCCTGATCGAGGCGACACTGTCGTTTCTGGGCGTCGGCATGCCGCCGAACCAGCCCTCGCTTGGCACGTTGATCCGCGTGGGCAATCAATATCTTTTCTCCGGGTCATGGTGGATCGTGCTCTTCCCATCGGTCCAGCTTTGCATCCTCGTCGTGGCGGTGAACATGCTGGGTGACTGGCTGCGCGACGCTCTGAACCCCAAACTACGCTAAAGGACGCCCCATGAATGACCTGCTGATCAAGAATGTACGTGTAATGGACGGTGCCCCGACCGAAATCCTGATCCGCGATGGCCGTATCGCGCAGATCGGCGCGGAATTGGATGGTGGGGACGCTGCAGTCGAGGACGCGGGTGGGCGTATCGCGCTGCCTGGAATGGCAGAGGCGCACACGCATCTGGATAAATCCCTGCTTGGCTACCCATGGTATCACAACGACGTCGGTGGCGGAAATCTGATGGCGATGATCGACAACGAACGCCAGATGAAAAAACGGCTTGGGCTTGATCCGCATATTCAATCCATGCGTCACGCTCTGCAGACTGCGGCCTTTGGTGCGACGATGATCCGAAGCCATGTGGACGTCGACACCACGGGCGGGTTGCGCGCGCTTGAAGGCGTGATGGAGACAGCTGAGAAGCTGTCTGACGTGGTTGAAATCCAGACGGTCGCCTTTCCGCAGTCCGGGTTGATGATCAGCCCGGGCACCGCCGAATTGCTGGACGAGGCGATGAAGATGGGTGCCGACCTGATGGGCGGGCTTGATCCTTGTGGTGTCGATCACGACCCGAAAGGGCATCTCGACACCATATTTGGCCTGGCGGAAAAGCACGGAAAGGGCATCGACATCCACCTGCATGAACATGGCGAACTGGGCGCCTTTTCGATGGAGCAGATACTGGACCGTGCCGAAGCGCTTGGAATGAAGGGAATGCTGACTGTCAGCCACGCCTTTTGCCTGGGCATACCGGACCCCGCGCGCGTCGATCCATTGCTGGAGCGGCTGGGCGCGCTGGAGGCGAGTATCATGACGACGGCCCCTGCATCCAGCCCGGCACCGCTGGTCAAGCAGATGGCCCAACATGGCATACGCTTTGGCGCGGGAAATGACGGTATTCAGGACACATGGGGCCCCTATGGCAACGGTGACATGCTTGAGCGGGCCAAGTTTGTCGGCCTGCGCAGCAACCTGCGCTCTGACGCGGAAATGCACATGGCGCTGGACGTCTGTGCCGGCGGCGGGGCCAAAGCAATGGGCCTTGAGCGGCGGGAGGTCAAGCTCGGCGCACCGGGCGACCTGGTGATCGTCGAAGGCGTGTCGGTGGCCCACGCCATCGTGCTGCATGCCCCGCGCAAGCTGGTGGTCAAGGCCGGCAAGGTTACCGCCCGCGACGGTGCAACATTGATGATTGCCCCATGATGCAGTGGGATGATCTTCCTCTGGGCAAGCGCCCCGAGGGCCGTTGGGCCCTGACCGCCGACTGGATCATCGCGGACACGCCGTCTGGCAGACGGTTGGTTCAGGGTGGCGAGGTCATCATTGAAAATGACCGCGTCCTGCATGTTGGCACGCGCTTCGATGGCGCGGTGTCCGCACGCTTCGATATGGGAGCTGCGCTGATCGCACCTGGTTTTGTCGATTTGGATGCGCTCAGCGATCTGGACACGACCCTGCTGGCACATGACAACTGGCCCAGCGAACACAAGGGCCGCGTCTGGCCGCAAAGCTATGTGGATCGTGGCCCCTACGAGATGTACGATGCCGAAGAGCTTGCGTTTCAAAAGCGGTTTGCCTTTGGTCAGTTGTTGCTGAACGGGATTACATCGGCCGCACCCATCGCCTCACTCTTTTACCGCGAATGGGGCGAAACGGTGGATGAATTCACCGCCGCGGCAGACGCCGCCGAAGCGCTTGGCCTTCGGGTCTGGCTGGGCCCGGCATATCGGGCGGGCGGCATGGTGGTGGATGACACTGCAACGATGCGGGCCGTATTTGACGAGCCGCGCGGATTGCACGGGTTGCAGCAAGCTATCGGATTTGCCGAACGGATGCAGGGCAGGGTGCTGGTGTCGCCGATGCTGGCCCCGGATCGGGTAGAAACCTGTACCGAAGTTCTTCTGAAACGTACCATGTCGGCAGCGCAAGATCTGGCCTGTCCGGTGCGTCTGCACATGGCGCAGGGGCAGATGGAACTTCAAACCGTGCAGGCGCTGCACGGTAAATCGGCTCCCGAATGGCTGGACGATCTTGGCTGTTTGTCCGACCGGTTGCTGGCGCCCCATGCGACGGTTGCGACCGACGACGATCTTGCCCGTTATGCCGCGAACGGTGTGACTGTGGTGCATTGTCCGCTGGTTTCTGCGCGGCACGGTGGCGCGCTGAGATCATTTGCCAAGCTCAAGGCGATGGGGATCAATGTTGCCATGGGCACTGACACTGCGCCCCCTGATATGGTGCTCAACATGGCGGTGGGCATGATGGCCTGCCGCCTGATGGACGGCCACACTTCGGTGAATTCCGGCGAGATGTTCGATGCGGCCACATTGAACGGCGCGCGCGCGTTGGGCCGCGACGACATCGGCGTGCTGCGGGTGGGCGGCAAGGCGGATATCGCCATCTTTGACATGAACGACCCGGCCATGGCCCCGCGCATCGATCCGGTCCAGACGCTTGTTTTGGGAGCGACCGGGCGCGTTACCCGTGCCACGATTGTCGATGGCCGCCTGTCCATGCGCGATGGCGAGGTTGCCGGGATAGACATGAAAACGGCGCGAACGCGCGCGCAAACGCAGTTTGACGGGTTGGTCTCCAGATACCCCGAACGCACGCTGGGTCACCCGCCCGGCCAAGACATCTTTCCCCCCACCTTTCCCCTGATCAAAGGAGCGTAAGATGATGGTACAACCCATCGAAGACCTTCACGCCGACACAGCTGCGGTGCCGGCACTGGATGTATCGGGGCTGAGCGTCGAGTTTCCTTCGCGGCACGGCACGCTGACCGCCATCGACAACGTCTCGATGCAGATCGCGCCGGGTGAAATCCTGGGGGTGGTCGGCGAATCCGGGGCGGGAAAATCCATCACCGGCTTGGCGGTATTGGGGCTGCTGGAAAGTCCGGGTCGCTTGTGCGGAGGCTCGATCCATGTGGGGGGACGACGTGTCGACACCCTGACCGAGAAGGAACTGACGAAAGTACGCGGGCGCGAGATGGGGGCGATTTTTCAGGACCCGCTGACCGCGCTCAATCCGCTGTTTACCGTGGGCAAACAATTGGTCGAGACCATTCGCCTGCACACCGGCATGGCCAAAGATGAGGCGAACGCGCGCGCGTTGGAGTTGTTGCAGGCGGTGGGTATCCCCGCGCCCGAAGAGCGGCTGCGCCAGTATCCGCACCAGTTCTCCGGCGGCATGCGCCAACGGGTTGTCATCGCGCTGGCACTGGCGGCTGGGCCGCGTCTGATCATCGCAGATGAACCAACGACGGCGCTGGATGTGTCGATCCAGGCCCAGATTACCGCTCTGTTGCGCAGGCTGTGTGACACTACGGGGGTGGGTATCATGCTGGTCACACATGACATGGGCGTGATTGCCGAAACCGCCGATAGGGTCTGCGTGATGTATTCGGGCCGCGTGGTGGAAAGCGGGCCCGTTGCGGATGTCATCCACAACCCGCAGCACCCCTATACCATCGGTCTGATGCGCGCGATCCCCAGCTTGCACGACCGTGTTGAGACTTTGGCGCAGATCGACGGATCGATGCCGCGCCTGAATGCACGCCCCACAGGATGTGCCTTTCATCCGCGCTGTCCCCACGCGGGGTCGAAATGCAGTGCCGAGACACCACCGCTCGTGCCGGTTGGCACCACAAGTGCCGCGTGCTGGCTTCAACAGGGAGGCACCCAATGAATGATCTTGCCCCGGCTTTGTCCGTCAACCATGTCACCAAGACGTTCGATGTCTCGGCACCTTGGCTAAACCGGGTGATCGAGCGACGTCCCAAGCTTTTTGTTGAAGCGGTGTCCGATATTTCTTTTACCGTTCAGAAAGGCACCTGTTTCAGCATCGTGGGTGAATCCGGGTGCGGCAAGTCAACGGTCGCGCGTTTGATAACCGGGCTTTACAAGACAACGAGCGGCGACATCAGTTTCGGCGCCGGTACAGCAGGTGCGCCGATACGCATGCAGATGATCTTTCAGGACCCACATTCCAGCCTCAACCCGCGCTGGCGTGTCGGCGACATCATAGCGGAGCCGATCCGTGAAATGAAGTTGCGCGACAGCGAAAAGGAAACCTTGGAGCGGGTGCGCGAACTTCTCGAAACCGTGGGGCTGGGCGCAGATGACGCGCTGAAATACCCGCATGAATTCTCCGGCGGACAGCGCCAGCGCATTTCAATTGCCCGCGCCTTGGCTTCCGAGCCTGAGCTTTTGGTCTGCGACGAGCCGACTTCGGCACTTGATGTGTCGGTACAGGCCCAGATCCTGAACTTGATGCGCCGTCTGCAGGATGAACTTGGTCTGACGTACCTTTTTATCAGCCACGACCTGAGCGTTGTGCGCCACATGTCCGACCACATCGCAGTCATGTATCTGGGGCGGATTGTCGAGCAGGCCGCTGTTGAAGAACTTTTCACCGCGCCAAAGCATCCGTATTCCAAACTGTTGTTGGCGACGATCCCTGACATAGCAAACCCCAAAAGACGCGTAGAGGCACAAGCGGGCGAACCACCGAGCCCCCTGAATCCACCAAGCGGCTGTGCATTTCATCCACGGTGTCCAATCGCCATGGCCGAATGCAGTCAGATCTTGCCGAAGCTGCGCCAGTTGGATGAAAACGGGCAAGTGGCCTGTCACGCAGTCGAAAGCTCTTAAAGATTGATCTGGTTACGCTCAATGTCGTTCTGCCGTGCCTGTTAGCGCTGTGGGCCAACAACTGGGGCGCAGAACCGGGCAGAACTGTGGATGATGTAATCGAATTTATTGGACAACTTCGATCAAGATATATTCGCGCATCGGGTCTGTAGCGGTAGAAGTCTTGATGCAAGAAACTTGACCGACGGCATCGCGCACACCAGTGCCTGTGCCTGTGCCTGACAACGACAGGCTGCTGTACCCCAATCGCCCGCTGGCCAGATGTTACGACGGTATAGCCGGGCAACTGAATAAACATATCAGTAACTTAACTTAGAAACCCGTCATCCCGTTCACTTCTTCACGGACCAGTAAACTAACCAGCCGGAGCCCCCCCCCGTCGCCGGGAATGCCTTTGTTTTATGCCCCGACTGATTGCTTGAGGGCGTTGCGGTTCCAAACTACCCCTCAGCGGTCAGGGGCCGCCATTACGGGCTCCGGCGGCATACCAGCGCTGCCGCATCCACCGGTTCCGGCATCTTCATCCTGATCGGGCGGCAGGCGTCTGTACGCCGCATAGCACAGGCACGCGACGGCCCCCATCATCGGGATCAGCAAGCCCATGGCGAACAGCGCGTCGCCGATCAATGCGCCGATGCTGCCGACTACGAGGCCTGAACCCATCTGGATGAACCCCAGCAGGGACGAGGCTGCACCGGCCATCTTGCCAAAGGGGGCCAGCGCGGCGGTCGACATGGACGGCATGACAAAGGAAATGCCGAACGAATACACCGCTACCGGCACCATCACGTGCAAGAAGCTGGGTGGCCAGATCAGCAAGGTCGACACACCGACGCTGCCCGCGGCGATGAACACGAGGCCCGGCAGCACCAGTCGCTGGGAACCATAGGGTGTCATCAGCCTGCGCACCAGCAGCGAGCCTACGAAGAAGGCGCCCGATTGTGCCAGCATCGACAGGCCGAATTGCGACGGCGTAAGACCGACATTCTGCATCAGGATAAACGGCAGGAACGTCGCCTGCGCATAGATAGCGCCCAAGGCGCCGCCGATCACGAATGACGCGGTCAGAAAACGGCGGTTGGTCAGCAGCATCCGGTATGACCCCGCCAGTGCCCGGAAATTCAGGCGGCTGGGATCACGCACCACGGTTTCCTTCATGGCAAAGATCGTCACTCCGATCACGAAAATGCCTATCGCGGTCATTAGAACAAAGATCGACCGCCAGCCGAACAGCGGCAACATCAGCCCGCCGATGGTGGGCGATAGTGCTGGCCCCAGGGCCAGGATGATCCCGATCAGGTTCATGATCCGCGATGACTTTTCGCCGGTGAACAGATCGCGCACAAGGGCGCGCGAAATCGCCACGCCGACCGATGCGCCGACGCCTTGGGCAAAGCGGGCTAGGATCAGAACCTCGACCGTGGGGGCCAGCATCGCAAGCACGCTTGCCGCGCAATACAGCAACATGAACGCGATTGTCACAGGCCGTCGTCCAAGCGCATCGGACAGGGGCCCTGCGATCAACTGGGCAAAGGCGAAGCCGCCGAAATACAAGGTCAGCGTCAATTTTACGATGGCCTCGCTGCTGTCGAAGTGGCGGACCATTTCCGTCATCGCAGGCGTGTAGAGCGCCATGGACACCGGGCCGATGGCGACCAGCAGCGCGCCAAGGTAGCTGACGCGGCGTTCGCTCATGATCGGGTTGGTGGTGGTCATGATGCGGCCTCGGTGCGCGATGCGGTGCGTTCGGTTGCAAGGTTTGCGCGAATGGCGAGAGCGGCAGATTTGAACGCATCCACCTGATCGTCGGTCAGCCCGGCCTGTGCCAGCTTGCGAACCTGTTGGCCTGCGATTGCGATGCGGTCCAGCAGCTCTTGGGCTGCGTCTGTCAGCGTCACGATCTTGGCGCGCCGGTCGGCGGGATCTGCGGTGCGTACGACCAATCCAGCCTTTTCCAGAGAGTCGAGAAATCCGGTCACGCTCATCGGCGCAAGCCCCAGAGTGTCAGCCAGAACGTTTTGACGCGTCGCACCGCAGCGCGCCATGTGCACCAGCACGCGCGCTTCGGATGTGGTGATGGGGACGCGGGCCTTTTCAATTTCACGCTCGAAGGTGGCGCGCATCAGGCGGGCCATGTCCGAGATGAGGAACCCAAGGCTGTCAGGGTCGATGACGCTCGGGGCGGTGTTGTGGCTGTCGGGAGAGGCGGGCATGGCGGTCCGTATATTAGTAAGTTAGATATATTATACGTTTTACTTACTATTGGACTGGCCAAGGTCAATGGGTCGTGCAGGATTTATCTGTCGCGCGGCGTCGCCTCAGGTCGGCGTGTCGAGGGAGAAGCCTGCCTGAAACGGCAAGATGCCGCTGCCGGTGACCCGCGCGGTGCTTCCTGCAGTGCCGGGAACGATTGTGATCTCTCCCAACCCGCGCTGGTCCAATCGCGTGACGGCTTGACGGATCGCCGCGATCAGCCGCTCCTTGAGTGGGTCAGACAGGCTGGTGTCGATCACGACGGCTTGCGGGGCCAGAAACGCCTGCGCGCTGACACAGGCCGTGGCGATATTTTCCGCGGCGACGGCGAGCCAGATGTCGAATATGTCTTGCATCTGCGCGTCCAGCGGAGCGTTTTCGTAGTAGGCATCTGACGACAGGCCCGCGGCTGCTGTGCGCTCCTCAAGCATGTACAATGACGCGGTGTCGATCATTTGTTGCGAAGGCCCCGCCACTGTGCGCACCGCAGGCAATGACCCGATGGCACCCGCATGCCCCCCGCCGGTGAACAACCGTCCGCCCAAGGCGACGCCGCCTCCGATGAACGTGCCGACAAAGATGTACACAAAGCTGTCGAATGTGTACGGATTTCCGGTCTTCAACTCGGCCAGACAGGCGGCGGCTGCGTCGTTGAGGGCCGTGGTTGGCACACCAAAGCGTGCTGCAATCTCGGCCCGCAGATCGGTTTCGCGCCAGTCGGCCATCGCGCCTTGGGGCGCGCCGATGGTCTCTTCCCAATCGGCAAGTTGGTCGGGCAGGGCCAGTCCGATGCCTGTCAGCCCTGCGCGCTGTTTGGGGGTCAGATGATCCAGCAAGTCCGCGACCGTGTCGAAGATTTTTCTTCGCAGATCAGCCGCTTGTGGAAAGGTGTAGCGATGCGTCACCCGTTCCAGAACAAGGTAATCAAAGGTCATGCTGACCACTTCAAGCGAGCGCCGCCCGACCTTGACGCCGATAGACGTCGCAGCGTCAGGGTTGAGCGTGTATGGGGTCGACGGCTGGCCGACGCGCCCGCGCACTGTCTTGCCCGCGCGCAGCAACCCTTGGGCCACCAACCGGTTCACGATGACCGTAGCCGACTGTGCCGACAGACCCGAGGCGCGCGTCAGCTCGGCCTTGCTCATCTGGCCGGCCTTGCGGATCAGATGCAGGAAAAGCCGGTCATTATAGGGTTTGGGGAGGGTGTCGGTGGTCATCGGGCAATCCTGTCTTGCGGGATCAGGAAGCCAAAGCCGGCAGTTCAAGTCAATACATAAATCATGTTGATTTAATTATTGACATCTGGTGTGATTCCGATGTTTTCAGGCGGAAAGCAGATTTTTTCAAAAGGTGCCGCAGATGCAGACCAAAGCCGTGATCGCCATTGGCGGCGAGAACCTGATCGACTTTGTCCAGACCGGCGAAGAAGACGGTGCGCCGTTGTTCGACGCCAATCCCGGCGGCTCTCCGTTCAACGTGGCGGTCGGGCTGGCACGCCAGGAGGTCCAGACGCATTATGTGACGCCGATTTCCACGGACGCGCTGGGCGATACTTTGGCCGACCGTTTGACGGCGTCGGGTGCCGTCATCGCTACGCCGCGCAGCGCTGCGCCTACGTCGCGCGCGGTCGTGACGCTTGAGCAGGGGATACCCACCTATGCTTTTCACCGTGACGGGACAGCCGAGCGGCAGGTGACCCAAAGCAGCTTGTGGGACAGTATTCCGGGCGACGCGTCGGCCCTGCATTGTGGCGGGCTTGCGCTGGTGGACGGTGCGGATGCCGACGTGTGGGTTACGGTCATGGTCGAGGCCGCGGCACGGGGCATTTTCGTGTCCTTTGACCCGAATGTGCGCGCATCTCTGGTCCATGACCGCGCGGACTATATGGCGCGGGTCGGGCGGGTGATGCAGGTGGCAAACCTGATAAAGCTAAGCGACGAGGATCTGGGTTGGCTCTATCCTGACATGCCCGAGGCCGATGCGATCACAGCCTTGCGCGCGGCGGGTTCCGCCGGTTTGGTGGTGCTGACGCGCGGCCCTCGCGAAGCATCCGCCTATGGGCAATCGGCAAGTTTCACCGTCCCTATGCCCAATGTCACGCGGCTGGTCGATACGGTTGGGGCCGGCGACACGTTCATGGCGACGCTGCTGGCGGCACTGGCAGACAGTGGGGCGCTGTCGGCCGATGCGTTGAACGGCATGGACCAGAGCGATCTGGAAGCGCTCTTGACCCGCGCAGGGCAAGCGGCGGCGCTGAACTGCGAGCGGTCGGGATGCAATCCGCCGTCACGTGCAGAGCTTGACGCGGCGCTTGGCGGCTAGACCTTGGCGCCCTTTGCCAGCGTCGGGGCCGCTGCGTTCAGCGTCTCGATAGCAAAGCCTGCCGCGGCCTTGTACTTGCCCATGAACTCCTGACGCTCGGCCGGTGGGATCACCGCGTCGATGTCGTCGTACGCGCCGCCAGACCGTTCGTTCAGCATGTTCAGCAAGCCGAAAGGCCCCGCCCCACGATTGCGCAATATCAGCTCGGATATCGGTGCGCAGAGTTGCGCGTCGTAGGCCGCCAGAGCTTGCGCCGTCACGCCGTGTGCGACAAAGGCGGCACCCAGCGTGCGTGCGTCGATGACCGCCTGGCTCGCGCCGTTCGATCCGGTGGGATACATTGCGTGCGCCGCGTCGCCCATCAGCGCCACGGGGCCATCGACCCATGTGGGCACCGGATCGCGGTCGATCATCGGGTTTTCAAAGGCGATGTCCGATCCACGGATCAGCGCAGGCACGTCCAGCCAGTCATAGACCCAGTCGTCGAAGTGGTGGGCGAAGTCGCTGATAGGCACTTCGCGGAACCAGCCGATGTCGGCGCGCTGGGCCGGATCGTCCATCGTGACCTCGGCGATCCAGTTTATCAGGGCAAGGCCGGTGTCGGGATCGGGGTGCGAGATCGGATAGATCACCACACGCTGACGATGCGTGCCGAGGCCGACAAAGGATGATCCGGTGCGGATCGGTTTGGCCAGTGTCGTGCCCCGCCACATCACGGCACCGCCCCAGTGGATTGGCGGCTGATCTGGGTGCATTTGCGCGCGCACGCGGCTGTGGATGCCATCGGCCCCGATCAGCAGTGTGCCAGCCTCGCGCGTGGTTTTGCCATCCGCGTGTTCGAGCAGCGCGGTTACGGTGCCGTCGGCGTGGGTCTCGTAGCCGGTGACTTTTGCGCCCAGCCTTATGGCATCCTGTCCGGCGCGGTCCTGAAACACCCGTGCCAGCAACATGTGGAATTGGCCACGGTGCATCGCATATTGCGGCCAGTTGTAACCGGCCGCGATCCCGCGAGGTTCGGCGTAGATGTCCTGACCGTTCAGGCCCACCATCGCCCATTCGCGGGCGGGCACGCCGACGCTGTCCAGATCATCCGCCGTCAGGCCCATGTCGAACAGCTCGCGCACTGCGTTGGGCTGGATGTTGATGCCCACGCCCAAGGGGCGCAGGCTGCGGACGCTCTCGAAGACGGTGCAAGGCACGCCGATCTGGTGCAAGGTCAGCGCCAGAGACAACCCGCCGATGCCGCCGCCTGCGATCAGAACGCGGGTCACTTCAGCAGCACCGGAATTTGCACCGGACCACGAAAGCCAAAGCCGCGCCAGATGACGTCGTCGGTGTCGGGGATCGTCATGTCGGGGAAACGGTCGAACAGTATTGGCAGCATCACTTGTCCCACCGCGCGGCGCGCCACATGGGTGCCCTGACAAAAGTGCGGCCCGTTGCCGAATGCCTGATGCGGGTTCTTGTCGCGATAAACGATGAAGTCTTCGCCGTTCTCGTAAAGGTCCTCGTCGCGGCAGGCGCTGGCCTGGATGGTCATCACCGTATCGCCCTTGGGGATGTGATAGCCGCGGATTTCCGTGTCTTCCAGAACCAGACGGGCCGACGCCTGAATTGGCGCGACCCAGCGCACCGCTTCTTCGAAGGATTTGTCCCAATCGGCATTGCGTTTCACCTCTTCCAGCTGGTCGGGGTTGGTCAGCAGGCCGTAGATGACGGTGTTCAGCGCATCTCGGGGCTCGTTGATGCCACCGCCGATGGCGATCTTGATGTTGGAGTAGATCTGGCTCATCTCGATGGGATCATCGGCGTTCAGCATCACCGACATTGCCGAGTTGTTCGGGTCGGCGCGGTGGCGGTCTTGCAGGCTGTCCATCAGCGCGTTCATTTCGGTGTTGGCCTGATCCGAGACGGCAAAGGGCGCGTCTTTCCAACCGAAGTTGCCCGCGCCGTTGATCAGCGCCTGTGACCAATGTTGCATCTGGTCATCGGTCGCCCCGTCCAGTCCCAGCAGCACGGCCAGACCGTGCGCGGCATAGGGCCCGGAGAGTGCCGGGAACAGATCGACAATCTCGCCACGCGGCAGACGGGCGACATAGTCCTCTGCGATCTGTTTATAGCGCGGCATCCATTCGTTCATGATCACCTTGGGCGCAAAGGTGGGGGCCATCGCCATACGCTCTCGCTTGTGGTCCTCGCCGTCCTTGCGCATCAGCGTGTGCGCCTGAAATGCCCGTTTCATCGGTGTATTGGGATCGTCCGAGCTGAAAATCTCGGGCGTGTCCTTAACGTATTTGGTGTCTTCGGCCTTGGTCAGCAGGGTGCGGCCGACCGATTTGACACGCAACACCGGCGTTTCAGCGCGCAGGCGACGGTAGATGGGATAAGGATCGCGGTCCAGCTGGTCCAGCGTGATCGTCTCGTCCAGAGGTGCCAAGGTGCCCGTGCTCATACGGCGGGCCCCCGTGACGGGCGTGTATCATATGTCGTTGGCATCGTCGGTTTCCTCCCAGAACCAATGTTGTACCGGCGGGGCTTGCCCGCACCGGCAAACGGTTGTCACACGGTTTCGCCCAGCAGGCGCAGTGCGTTTTCTTTCAGGATCAGCGGGCGCACTTCGTCCTTGAACGGTGCGGCCTCGAAATCCGCCAACCAGCGGTCGGGGGTAATCGCGGGCCAGTCCGATCCGAACAGCATCTTCTTTTTCAATATCGAGTTGGCGTAGCGGATGAATGTCTCGGGGAAGTATTTGGGCGACCAGCCGGACATATCGTAATAGACGTTTGGCTTGTGCTGGGCGACGGCCAGACCCTCTTCGGTCCAGGGAAACGACGGGTGTGCCAGAATGATCTTCATGTCGGGGAAATCCACCGCCACGTCATCCAGATACATCGGGTTGGAGTATTTCAGCCGCATCCCCATGCCGCCGCGCATGCCCGAGCCTACGCCGGTCTGGCCGGTGTGGAACAGGGTGATCACTCCCTCTTCGGCGCAGGCCTCCAGCACGGTGTAGCAGGTCTCGCGGTCATTGGGGTAAAAGCCCTGCATCGTCGGGTGAAACTTGAACCCGCGCACGCCGAAATCACGCACCAGACGGCGCACTTCGCGTGCGCCCGCCTTGCCCTTGTGCGGATCGACCGAGGCGAAGGGGATCAGGATGTCATCATTTTCGGCGCAGAGGCCTGCGACCTCTTCGTTGGAATAGCGCCGAAACCCCGTCTCGCGCTCTGCGTCCACCGGAAAGATCACCGCCGCGATGTTGCGTTCGCGGTAATAGTTGGCCGTATCCTGCACCGTGGGCAGCATACCTTCGGCGCCAGCCGGGTTCTTGAAATAGGCCGCCATGCCCGACTGAAATTCGTTATAACCGTCATCACGGTGAACGCAGCAGGGTTCCTCTGCGTGGGTGTGAAAGTCGATCGCGCGAACGGATGCAAAATCTACCAAGAATCATTCCTCCCTCAGGGCTGTAGCGAGTGTATCACTTAAAAACGCTATGCTGTGTAACAATTACAGTCTATAACACTTTTAACATTTTTCTAAAGGGAGGATTCTCGTGGCCGACGGTACAGCCAAGACAAGCGTGACCCGCATCGAGATCGAAGACGATATCGCAACCATCATCTTTGACCGTCCCGAAAAGCGCAACGCCATGAACGACGCTCTGGTGGCGGCGCTGGACGATTTCTTTTCCCGTCCACCCGAAGGCGTGCGCGCGGTGATCCTTTATGGCGAGGGTGGGCATTTCTGCTCGGGTCTGGACCTGTCGGAACACGAGCATCGCAACCCTGAACAGACGGTATATCACTCGCGCAACTGGCACCGCGTGGCCGATCTGATCGAATACGGCGGGCTTCCGGTGATCGCGGCGATGACCGGTGCGGTGATCGGCGGCGGGTTGGAAATCGCCACTTCGGCGCATGTACGCATTGCCGAACCTTCGGTGCGTTTCCAGCTGCCGGAGGGGCGTCGCGGTATCTTTGTCGGCGGTGGTGCGACCGTGCGGGTTGGCCGGATCATCGGCGCCGACCGGATGCGCGAAATGATGCTGACGGGCCGTAACTACGGAGCCGAAGACGGTCTGCGGCTGGGGCTGGCGCATTATTCCGTGGGCGAGGGCGAGGCCCTGCCGTTGGCGAAAAAGCTGGCGCGCGACGTGGCGGACAATGCGCCCTTCTCGAATTATCTGATGATTCAGGCCATCGGGCGCATTGGCGATATGTCCCGCTCTGACGGTCTGTTCACCGAAAGTCTGTCTGCCGCGATGTCTCAGACATCGGCTGGCGCTCAGGAAGGTCTGCGTGCGTTCCTGGAGAAACGTCCGCCTGATTTTCACAAAAAATAGGCCGGACAACCGGCGCATACGAACATCTTTAGGGAGGAACCAAGATGAACAAACGGACACTATTGATCGGTGCGGCTGCGGCTGTCGCCATGATACCAGGACTGGCTTTTGCGCAAGAGGTTACCTTGCGGCTGCACCAGTTCCTGCCCCCCGTTGCCACCGTGCCTGCACGAATTCTCAAGCCTTGGGGCGAAGAGGTTATGGCCGCGTCGGATGGCCGGATCGAAATTCAGCACTTTGACGCGATGGCATTGGGCGGTCGTCCGCCCGAACTGCTGGATCAGGCACGCGATGGCGTCGTTGATCTGGCGATGACCGTGGTGGGCTATACCCCCGGACGCTACCCGCGCACCGAAGTGTTCGAGCTGCCGTTCATGATGAAAGACCCTATCGGCACTTCGCGTGCCTTTTGGGAAATGGTCGAAAGCGACTTTCAGCAAAGCGAATATCAGGACGTCAAAGTCTTGGGCGCATGGGTGCACGGCCCCGGTGTGATCCACACCAAGGACCCGATGACCAAGCTGGAAGACATGCAGGGCAAGACCCTGCGCGGTCCGACCCGCGTGATCAACGACATGCTGTCTGAACTGGGGGCCACGCCCGTCGGCATGCCGCTGCCCGCGATCCCCGAGGCGCTGTCCAAAGGCGTCGTGAACGGTACTGTGATCCCGTGGGAAGTGACCCCCTCGATCCGTCTGGCAGAGCTGGTCAGCAACCACGCCGAATTCTCGGGCGACGAGGCGCTGTACACCGCGACCATCGTTCTGGTGATGAACCAGGCAAAATACGACGCGCTGCCCGATGATCTCAAAGCGATCCTCGACGAGAAATCCGGCGCTGCCTTGTCCACTTTCGCCGCCGAAGTGATGTTCGAGTATGACAAGCCCGGTCGTGACATCGCGGTCGAGGCAGGCAACACCATCACGTTGCTGGACGAAGCCGAAGTGGCCCGCTGGAAAGAAGCGGCACAGCCCGTGATCAACCGCTGGGTCGCCGAGATGGACGGCAAAGGCATCGACGGTCAGGCCTTGATTGACCAGGCCAAGGGTCTGATCGACGAATACTCCAACTAAGCTTGGGCGCGGCGTGCCCTAGTTCGGGGCACGCCGATCACCGCCTGCGGGGCAGCTTTTATGTATATGACAGCTTATAGACTGGCCGACGCGCTTGCGCGGTGGATGGCGGTGCTGGCGGGACTGGTCCTGCTGGTGGTCGTCGTTCTGACCTGTGTGTCCATCGCCGGGCGGGCGTTGCTGCCCCTGAACATCGGGGTCGGCCCGATACAGGGTATCTACGATCTGACCGAAATCGGTGTCGGTGCCGCGATCTTCGGCTTTCTGCCGTGGTGCCAGTTGCAGCGCAGCCATGCCGCCGTTGATCTGTTCAAGCCTTTCTATGGCACCACGTTGAACCGGGTTCTGGACGTGATCATCGATCTTGGCATGCTGGTGACCGCAGTTCTGATTGCGTGGCGGCTGTGTCTGGGCATGTTGGACAAGCTGCGCTACGGCGAGACGACATTCATCATGCAGCTTCCGGTGTGGTGGGGCTATGCCGCCAGTCTTGTGGGGGCCGTGGCCTTTGCCCTTGTCGCCATATTTTGCCTGTTCCGGTCCCTGCGTGGTCTGACCGGACGCGATGATCCAACCGAGGAACCTGGCACATGAGCAATTTCGAGATGGCGCTGTGGTCTTTCCCGGTGCTGCTGATCCTTATCTTTATCCGCATCCCGATTGCGCTGGCGATGCTGGCCGTGGGTTTTGGCGGAACCTATCTGGTGATCGGGTCGCCGATGATGATGATGAACCAGTTGAAAACGCTGACCTATGGCACGTTTTCCAACTACTCGTTCTCGATCATTCCGCTGTTCTTGCTGATGGGTCAGTTTGCAACCCTGTCGGGCATGTCCGCATCGCTGTTTCGCGCCGCCGAAAGCTTTCTGGGCCATCGGCGTGGCGGTGTCGCGATGTCGGCCATCGGCGCCTGTGCAGGCTTTGGCGCGATCTGCGGATCGTCGCTGGCGACGGCGGCGACGATGGGGCAGGTGGCCCTGCCGGAACTGCGCCGCTACGGTTATCCCGGTTCGCTGTCGACCGGCGCGCTGGCGGCGGGGGGGACGTTGGGCATTCTGATCCCGCCTTCGGTGATCCTGGTGATCTATGCCATTCTGGCCGAGCAGAACATCGAAAAGCTGTTTGTCGCAGCCTTGATCCCCGGCATTCTGGCGGCTGCGGGTTATATGATCGCGATATCCATCTGGGTGCGCGTGTCGCCCAACTCTGCCGCTGTGCGTCCGCGCGTGCCGTGGTCGGAGCGGATGGTGGCGCTGGGCAAGGTCTGGCCGGTGCTGACGATTTTTCTGGTGGTCGTGGGAGGCATCTATCTGGGCGTCTTCACCCCGACCGAAGCCGCGGCCGTCGGTGCGGCGGGCACCGGACTGATCAGCGTCGCATCCGGGCAGATGTCGTGGGACAAGCTCAAGCAGGCGATCCTGTCCACCGCGTCGTCCACCGCCATGATATTTCTGATCATCCTCGGGGCGGGGCTCTACAACAGTTTCCTTGCGCTGACGCAATTGCCGCAGATGTCGTCGGCCTGGGTGGCCGAACAGGGGCTGAACCCGTGGATGGTGCTGACGGCGGTTCTTTTGATGTATCTGGTCTTTGGCTGCATCATGGATTCGCTGTCGATGGTGCTGCTGACGGTTCCGATCATCTATCCGATCATGGTGGTTCTGGATTTCGGCATGTCGCCCACCGACTTTGGTCTGTGGTTCGGTATTCTGGTCTTGATCGTGGTCGAGGTTGGGCTGATCACGCCACCGGTGGGGATGAACCTGTTCATCATCAATTCAATGGCGCGCGATATTCCCATCGGGCAGACCTATCGCGGGGCGATGCCATTCGTGTTGACCGACATTATCCGCGTTGTGATCCTGGCTGCGTTCCCTGCGGTCACCTTGTCGCTGGTCTGGCTGATCGATTATCTGGTGCCCTGAACGGGCTCTGGGTGAAACGCAAAACGCCGCGCCTGAGAGGGCGCGGCGTTTTGGTTTCGAGCAGCGCAGATCAGGCGATGATCACACCGTCTTCGCCTTTATAAAGCCGATCAATCAGCGCCGTCCGCCCGGCCCGCAAGGCGCGCTGGTTAAGCGAGCCTTTCTCGGTGATCTCGCCTGCGTCGAGGCTGGGCAACGTGTCCAGCACCACGGCACGGCGCACGCGGCTGGCCGATCCGGTGGCACTGGCGGCGGCGGTACTCAGCTTTTCCTGCAACTCTGTCGCCAGATCGCCTGCATCCATCGCCACAGCCTTGTCCGACAGCCAAAGCAAAGCCCCCAACTGCGCCTGATCCTCGCCGACGATGACAGCGTCGCGGATCAGCCCGTCCATCGCATCGACCAAAGTGGCACGCACCGCACCCACGGCGACCCAAGTGCCGGTGGTCAGCTTGAAGTTCTCGGCCAGCCGCCCGTCGAAAAAGAACCCCTTGGAAAAGTCGTCGGGATCAGCGGGGCGCAGGGCGTCGCCAAAGCAATAAAAGCCATCTTCGTCGAAGACCTCGGACGTTTTCACCGCATCGCCAAAATATCCCGGCATGATGCTGGGGCCTTTGAGCCGCGCTTCGAGCTTGCCCGCGTTGGGCACTAGTTTCAGCGTCAGACCGCGTGCGGGTACGCCAACGTTGCCCGACCGGTCCTGAACATCGGTGATCGCCAGCGCGAAGGGTGCGGTTTCCGTGGCACCCAGCCCTGTGGCCAGCAACACATCGCGTCCGGTGACCTTGCGGCCAATCGCCGACAAGCGGTCCCATGTGCGTTGCGACATGCTGGCGCCTGCGTAGAACAGCATCCCGAGATCGGCGAAGAAGCCGCGTGCCAGTTCGGGGTCGGTCTCAAGCTCCTCGACCAGCATGTCGTAGCCGACGGGTACGTTGAAATACCAGGTGCATGAAATCTCGCGCAGGTTGCGCAATGTCTCGGCAAACTTGCCCGCAACCGGGCGGCCATCGTCGATGTAATAGGTGCCGCCGTTGGTCAGAACCAGATAGCTGACCTTGTTGCCCGCAGCCGTGTGGTTCCACGGTGCCCAATTCAGCACGACGGGCGGCTGATCGGTGAGAAACCGGTAACAATCGCGCACCATCGCCTGACTCGCGCAGATCATGGCATTGGTGTTGATCACCGCCTTTGGCGATCCGGTCGAGCCTGAGGTGAACAGGTATTTCGCCACTGTTTCGGGCGTAAGCGCTGCGCGCGCTGCGTCGGCACCGGCGGGATGATGGTCCAGCAGCGCATCGAAGGATAAGGCCCCGGCCGCGACATTGCGCACGTTGATCACCGCGCGACCCTCGGCAGAGATCGCGGCCACCGCCTTGGCATAGGCTGCGCCATCGTCGGCAAAGATCGCACCGGGGTTCAGCAGGGTGGCGATGTCGCGGATCTTGCCGTGGTCTTCGGACACCAGCGAATAGGCGGTGGCCAGCGGGGCATATGGCACCCCGACGTAGATCGCGGCCAGTCCCAGCAGGGCATGTTCCAGACTGTTTTCCGACAGGATCAGCAAAGGCCGGTCCGGTCCAAGCCCAAGGTCCAGCAATGCCGCCCCCAGCCTGCGCGCCTTGCCTTGCGCCTCGGCATAGGAAATCCGCTGCCAGTCGCCGCCATCCGTGCGGCGGGCGATCCATGTGCGGTCGGGCGCGACCGAGGCCCAGTGATCGAGATACTCGGCCAGCAATTGCGGATGCGTGGGCAGCGGCTCTTGCTGGCGCATCAACACCGTGCCGTCCGCGCGGGTTTCATAGTCGAAGGCCGGAGCCCAGAAACGTGGCGGGTTCATCCTGGCAATCCTTACCGAGGTGCCATGCGGATCGCGCCATCCAGCCGGATGACCTCGCCGTTCAGCATCGGGTTGTCGAGGATGTGGCACACCAGTTTGGCATATTCAGACGGATGGCCCAGACGCGATGGGAACGGCACCTGCTTGCCCAGCGACTCCTGTACGTCCTGAGGCAGACCTTCCAGCAGGGGCGTCATGAACAGACCGGGGGCGATGGTGCAGACGCGCACGCCCTTGTCCGCCAGATCGCGCGCCATCGGCAGGGTCATGCCCACGATGCCGCCCTTGGACGCGGCATAGGCCACTTGGCCGATCTGCCCGTCATAGGCCGCAACCGATGCGGTGTTGACGATCACGCCACGTGCGCCATCGGGTTCCGTGGGGTTCGAGGCCACCATGCGGGCCGCGACCTGACTGGCACAGTTGAACGAGCCGATGAGATTGACGCGGATGGTCTTGTCGAACACCGCCGGATCATGGGCTTCACCACGCGACACGGTTTTTGCTGCTGGGCCAATGCCCGCACAGTTGACCAGAACACGGGGCGTGCCCAGCGCGGCCACAACCGCGTCCAGACCCGCGGTGACGCTGGCGGGGTCGGACACGTCAACGCTGTGGAACATGCCGCCCAGTTCAGCGGCCAGTGCATCGCCTGCATCCTTGTTCAGATCGAACAAGGCGACCTTCATGCCGATATCCGCCAATGCGCGTGCCGTGGCTGCACCCAGTCCCGATGCTCCGCCCGTCACGATTGCGACGCTGTCCTTGTACATGCTCATTTGATCACTCTCCCGTTTCCCTGATCTTTTTCAGCAGATGCAAAAGCTGGGCGCGCTCAACAGCGTCCAGCGTGTGCAAAATTCTGTCTTCGTGGTCGTGCACCAGTTTCAGCGCGGCCTCGTAGGCTTGGACACCGGCGTCGGTCGGGGACAGCGCCTGAACGCGCCGGTCCTGCGGCACCGCCACACGGCACAGATATCCGCGCCCTTCCAATTCGTCGACGATGGCCACCAACCCCGAGCGTTCGATGCCCAGCCGTCGTGCCAGATCGCTTTGGGTCAGGTTCGGCGTTTCGACCACGAAGGTCAGCGCCGAGAACACCCGCGGGCTTAGCCCGTGGTCGCCCATCACGGCGCGGTAATCGTTTTGCAGGATCACATAGGCGCGCTTGAGGTTGTATCCCACCAGCGATTCCAGCGCCATTTCGGGGGGCTCCGCATCCGGTGCTAGGGCTGTTCGTTGTGTCCCTGTCATGGCATCCTCGCTTTGTGGGTTTCAGCGCTGGCCAATATGGACAAGGCCTAGATCGTTTACTAGGTTAACAATTATCGAATGGAGGAGGCTCTGTCCATGAAATTACTGAAACCGACGCTGGAACATGTCTGCACACTGGATGTCACGCTGGGGCCGATTCGCGAGATGGGCAAGGGCCGGGCAGGGGCGCGGCGCATCATTCCGATCATTGGCGGCACCGTGACGGGCGCGCTGCTGAACGGAAAGATCATGAACGTTGGTGCCGATTGGCAGACGATTTTTGACAACGGGATGGCCGAACTTGACACGCGCTATGCGATGGAAACCGATGACGGTGCGGTGATCGAGATCATCAACTATGGCTACCGCGACGGCGCGCCCGAGGTTCTCGCCGCCCTTGGCCGGGGCGAACCCGTGCCGCCCGAGGACTACTACATGCGCACCCATGCGCGGCTCGAAACCGGCGATGCGCGCTATGACTGGGTGAACCGCACGCTGTTCGTGGGCACAGGCGCGCGCAATGCGTCGTCGGTCAGGGTGGAGTTGTACGCCCTGCGCTAGCCTATTCGCGGATCTCGTCGGGTGCCACGCCCCAAAGTCGTGATTTCGGTGCCCACCCGCGATAGCCGCCAGCGTTCAGCCAGCACCATTCAAGGCTACATTCGCCCAAACGTGCGATCACGCCGTTTTCCAGCACCGCCGAGGTGGGAGCCTCGGGGTCGGGACGGGCGTGCAGGGCCATCATGTCCTGTTCGACAATCACGGTGCGGGTGCCCGACAACAGCGAGTAATGCACCCAGCCGCCCAAGCCGTCGCGGTCTTCGACGCGGCGCCAGTGGCCGTGCTCTGCGGTGATCTGCAAAGGCATGTCGCGGCGTTTGAACACCCAGTCGATCCGGTGCGTGAGGGAGGGTCCGCGCCGCACGTTTCCCTCGACGGCCTTCATCGACACAAAACGGGGTACGGGCAGATTGGTGACTTGCCCTTTGTCTTCAGTATCGTCTGCTGCTTGCGCGCCGCTGCCAATGGCCAGCGGCATCAGGAACGCTGCACAGACCAAACCCATTTGAATTCTTTTCAGGAATCCTGCCATCGTTGCCTCATATAGTGGGCGCGGGTTCTTGTGCCTCGCGCTCTCATCGGCCACCATAGCGCGGCGCGATACTGTGCGCCAAGTCCGGGAGGTGCCGAATGGCAAAGGAACGTCTGAGTGTTGTCGTTACGCGACGGTTGCCCGAAGCGGTCGAAGCACGGCTGAGCGAATTGTTTGACACCACATTGCGTGAAGACGACACGCCTATGACGCGTGAAGAGCTGTCCAAGGCCATGAAAACTGCGGATGTTCTGGTGCCGACCATCACCGACCAGATCGACGCGTCGCTGATCACCCAGGCCGGTGACCGGCTGAAGCTGATCGCGAATTACGGTGCCGGTGTCGATAACATCGACGTGGCGACGGCCCGCCAGCGCGGCGTGCTGGTGTCAAACACCCCCGGCGTGCTGACCGATGACACCGCCGACATGACGATGGGGCTGATTCTGGCGGTGACGCGGCGGATGCCCGAAGGGCTGGCGGCGATGCAGTCAGGCACCTGGCAGGGCTGGGCGCCGACGGCATTCTTGGGCGGGCGCATCGCAGGCCGTCGTCTGGGCATACTGGGCATGGGGCGCATCGGTCAGGCCGTGGCGCGCCGTGCCGCTGCCTTTGGGATGCAGGTGCATTACCACAACCGCCGACGCCTGCGCGCCGAGATCGAAGAGACCCTGCAAGCGACCTATTGGGACAGTCTGGACCAGATGGTCGCCCGCGTGGATGTGCTGTGTATCAACTGCCCGTCGACGCCCTCGACGTTCCACCTGATGAACGCGCGCCGTCTGAAGCTGATGAAGAAAGACGCCGTTCTGGTGAACACTTCGCGTGGGGAAGTGGTGGACGAGAACGCGATGACACGGATGCTGCGGGCCGGTGACATCGCCGGTGCGGGGCTTGATGTCTACGAGAACGGCACAGACATCAACCCGCGTCTGCGCGAGTTGCCCAATGTGGTGTTGTTGCCGCACATGGGGTCGGCCACGCTGGAAAGCCGGTTGGAGATGGGCGAAAAGGTCATCATCAACATCAAGACCTTCGATGACGGCCACCGTCCGCCGGATCAGGTGGTGCCGTCCATGCTCTGAGTTTCGGTTAGGGGGAGGACAGGATGCGCAAGACACTGACTTTGATCGCCGCGTTGGCAGCGGGGTCCGCTGTGGCCCAACAGGCTGCCGACACAGTCCAGCCCGAGGTGGCGACCACGGGTGGCTTTGCCGCGATGTCGCCGCAGGTGGCCGCCGCGTTGCAGGCCAAAGATGACGGTGTTCCTGTCATCGGCAAGACGTGGATGGTGGCCGCGGCCAACCCCCATGCGGTTCAGGCAGGCGCGGATGTGCTGGCTGCAGGGGGTACGGCTGCGGATGCGCTGGTGGCCGTGCAGACGGTTCTGGGACTGGTCGAGCCGCAAAGCTCTGGCCTTGGCGGTGGGGCGTTTCTGGTCTGGTATGATGCGGCCAGTGGCGAACTGACCACGCTGGACGGGCGCGAAACGGCCCCTCTGGCCGCGACGCCGACCCGGTTTCAGGATGCAAGTGGCGCGCCGCTGTCGTTCTACGATGCCGTCGTCGGCGGTCTGTCGGTTGGCGTGCCCGGAACGCCTGCGCTGTTGGCCTCTGCCCACGACAAGTGGGGCAACCGCGATTGGGCAGACCTGCTGCAACCCGCGATCACGCTGGCGCAGGGCGGCTTTGACGTATCGCCGCGTCTGGCCGGTCTGATCGCCGCCGATGCCGAGCGTCTGGCGCGGTTCGAGAGCACGGCCCGCTATTTCCTGCCAGACGGCCAGCCGTTGCAGGCAGGTGCGCGGCTGGCCAATTTGGACTATGCCGACACGTTGCAGATGCTGGCAGATGATCAAGAGGCTTTTTACACCGGAGAGATTGCCCGCGACATCGTCGACACGGTGAACGCAGCCGTGCCTGCGGGGGGGCTTTTGACGACGATGGATTTCAGCCTGTATTCCGCGCGTGAACGCCCCGCCGTCTGTGCGCCGTTTCAGGGCCATGACGTCTGCGGGATGGGGCCGCCCTCATCAGGTGGGCTGACCGTGGGGCAGATATTGGGGATGCTCGACAGCTATGATCTGGCGGCACTAGGCCCAGCCGATCCGCAGGCATGGCGGCTGATCGGCGATGCCTCGCGTCTGGCCTTTGCCGACCGTGGCCGGTACATGGCGGACAGTGATTTTGTCCCGATGCCAACCAAGGGGCTGGTAGATCCTGCCTATCTGGCCGAGCGGGCCAAGCTGCTGGCAGGCGATGATGCGCTGCCCGAAGTCAGCCCCGGATCGCCAGCCTGGGATCACGCGATGCTCTGGGCCGATGACGAAAGCATCGAGATGCCGTCGACCTCGCATATCTCGATCGTGGACAGCTACGGCAATGTGGCGTCGATGACGACGACCATCGAAAACGGCTTTGGCTCGCGCCTTATGGTCAGGGGCTTTTTGCTGAACAACGAGCTGACCGATTTCAGTTTTCGCACCCATGCCGACGGTGTGCCCATCGCCAACCGGCTGGAACCGGGCAAGCGGCCACGGTCGTCGATGGCACCGACCATCGTGATGCAGGACGGCGCACCCGTGCTGGCCATCGGCAGCCCCGGTGGTAGCCGTATCATCGGATATGTGGCGCAGGCGATCATCGCGCATCTGGCGTGGGGGATGGACGTGCAGCAGGCGGTGGCGATGCCCCACGCGGTGAACCGGTTCGGCGCCTTTGACCTTGAGGCCGACACCAGCGCCGC
This sequence comes from Sulfitobacter sp., assembly GCA_024636445.1. Lineage (GTDB taxonomy): Bacteria > Pseudomonadota > Alphaproteobacteria > Rhodobacterales > Rhodobacteraceae > Pseudosulfitobacter. The sequence goes on along the minus strand of JAGXHE010000042.1, from coordinate 16,543 downwards.
CGACCTGCAAGGCCCCTTGGCTGATATGGGCTTTGAAGTGAGCACGCAGGAGTTGAACTCCGGCCTTCATGCAATTGAAATCGGCGATGTCCTGCAAGGTGGCGCCGATCCGCGCCGCGAAGGCATCGCGCTGGGAGACTGAAGCAAGATGGTGCAAGCGATTGATTTGCCGCGCAACGAAAGCGGCATCGAAACCGTCATGGGCGTGCTGAAACAGCAATTCGGGGACCGGTTCCAGACCAGCGCCGCGATGCGCGCACAGCACGGGCACACGACGACGTGGATCGAGAACCAGATGCCCGATGGTGTAGTGTTCGCTCGATCGACCCAAGACGTGTCCGACATCGTCAAAGTGTGCGCCGCACACAAGGTGCCGATTATCGCCTTTGGCACCGGAACATCGCTTGAAGGGCACGTGAACGCGCCTGCGGGGGGGATTTCCATCGACCTGATGCAGATGGACCGGGTCTTGACCGTCCACGCCGAAGATCTGGATTGCGTGATACAGCCCGGCGTGACGCGCGAAGCCCTGAACACCCACCTGCGCGATCAGGGCCTGTTTTTTCCCATTGACCCCGGTGCCAATGCGTCGCTGGGCGGTATGGCGGCAACGCGGGCTTCGGGCACCAACGCGGTGCGCTATGGCACGATGAAGGACAATGTGCTGGCTCTGGAGGTGGTGATGGCCGACGGTCGGATCATCCGCACCGCTCAGCGGGCCAAGAAATCTTCGGCTGGCTATGATCTGACGCGGCTGTTGATCGGGTCCGAGGGCACGCTGGGCATCATCACGGAAATCACGTTGAAATTGCAGGGCATTCCCGAGGCCATCAGCTCGGCGCGCTGTTCGTTTCCGTCGGTCGAGGCGGCCTGTCGGACGGTGATGCAGGTGATCCAGTTCGGCGTTCCGGTGGCGCGGATCGAACTGCTGGACGCGCTGCAGGTGAAGGCGTGCAACGCCTATTCCGGGCTGGACCTGCCGGAAACGCCGTTGTTGCTGCTTGAATTCCATGGCTCGGACGCGGGCGTGGTTGAGCAGGCTGAAACCTTCGGGGAGATTGCCGACGAGTTTGGCGGCACCGGTTACACCGCCACCACCAGCACCGAGGAGCGCAATGCGCTGTGGAAGGCGCGGCACAACGCCTATTGGGCGTCGCTGGGCCTGCGACCCGGTGCCAAGGGGATTTCGACGGACGTCTGCGTGCCGATCTCGCGGTTGGCCGAGATCGTGGGCGCGGCGCAGGACCGGTTGGCTGAACTGGGGCTCATAGCCCCCATGGTTGGCCACGTGGGCGACGGCAATTTCCATTCGCTGCTGTTGGTCGATGAAGGCAGCCCTGAAGAGATGGAGAAGGCCGCAGGCTATGTCAGCTGGCTGGCAGAGACGGCAATTGCGATGGACGGCACCTGCACCGGCGAGCACGGGATCGGGCAGGGCAAGATGCCCTATCTGGTCAAGGAACTGGGCGGGGCGACCGAGGTGATGATCGCGATCAAGCGCGCGCTGGACCCCGACAACATTCTGAACCCCGGAAAGGTCGTTACCGTCTGATCACAGCTTGTGCGAGGCCAGCCATGTGACCCACTGCTGACGGCTGCCGTTAAAGACATTCAGGTCCACCTGGCCCACGATGCCGGGAATGATGCCGGTGGCCGAATATTGCCAGAAGCGCCAGCGCTGTCCGGGATAGGCCTCGGACACGTTTCTGGCAGTCGAACGCAGCCAGAAATCATAGCCACGAAACGCGCGCAGGTCGTTTTCCTCGAAGAATTTCGGAGTGGTGTAGATAATCGGGCGCAGGCCATAATGCGCTTCGACGATCTTGATCCAGCGGCGCATCTGTTCGCGCACCTCTCCTGCGTGCGGGCGGATGTGGGCACAGGTGGGCGAGAGCGGGTTCCATTCCATGTCCAGCACGGGCGGCAACATGCCCGGCGTGCGCGGCACGTTTCGGATGAACCAGCGCGCCTGATCCTCGGGCGAGGTGCAGAAATAGTAAAAATGATAGGCCCCGCGTTCGACCCCTGCACGGCCCGCTTCGCGCCAGTGATCGTCAAAGGCAGGGTCCAGCAGATCGCCGCCTTCGGTCGCTTTGAGAAAGGCAAAGTTCACGCCGTTGCGCCGCGCCGTGTTCCAGTCGATCGACGTCTGGAAGCGGGCCGCGTCGATGCCTTGCACCGAATAGGCTTGTGGTGTGCGGCCACGAAAATCGACCGGGTGCACATCTGCAAAATTGGGCGCGAAGATCAATCCGTCAGGCGCGGGCGGCGTGCCGGAGCGCTGTGCACCACAGGCGGCCAGTGCCATCAGGCTCAGCAGGGCAAGTCGGCGGGTCAGTGACATACGGGCGGGCCTCCAAAGGGCTTAATGGTGAAAGCGGGCAGGCGAGAGGGACGCCACGGTTTCGGCGTCGATCTGCGGCGCTTGCCCGGCGACCAGATCGGCCAGCAGTTGCGAGGCTGCGGGCGCCGTTTGAAAACCGTATCCGCCCTGACCCGCGCACCAGACAAAGGCGGGGTTTGCCGGATCGCGGCCCAGCACCAGCGTGCGGTCCGGGGCGAAACTGCGCAACCCGGCCCATGACGCTTCGAGCCGGGTGACCTCGGTCGTGACGTGCTGGCTGTAGCGGTCCAGCCCTTCGGCCAGCACCATGTCGTCGGGCCATGCGTCGTGGGGCGTGGTCGCGTATTCTTCGGCGGGCGAGACCAGCAGCGACCCTGCGTCGGGCTTGGCGTACCATGTTTCATTGACGCCAAAGAAGATTGGCCAGTTGCTGACGTCATGCCCGTCGGGCGCGGGGATGCGGGCCATCGACCGGCGGAACGGGGTCAGGCCGATGGGCGCGATGCCGGCCATCTGGGCAATCTGATCGGCCCACGCGCCCGCAGCGTTGACCAGCGTCGCGGCACGGTGATCCTGCCCGCCTGCGGTCACGGTCCATCGGCCATCCGCAAACGAAATCTGCGACACGGGTGCTTTGGTCAGCACCTGTCCGCCATTGCTGCGCACCTGTTTGGCAAAGTCCTGAATCATCCGGTCGGTGTCGATGTCGTAAGCTTCGTCGTGATAGGCGGCGCGGGTGATCTGGTCGTTCAGGATCGGGACGATTGCGCGGGCGTCGTCCACCGAAATCTCGGGGCATTTCAGCTTGGCCGCGTCCGCGTCGAACCCTGCATCTTCGCCAGCCCGCGCCACCAGCATGAAGCCGCGCGGGCTGAGATAGGGCTGGTGGTAGGCGTCGCTCGCGTGGTTCAAAGCTATGACCGACGGCAACCCGTAGTTCTTTTCAAACAGCGCGGCCGAACGGCCCGAGGCGTGATAGCCAAGCGCCTCCTCGCCCTCCAGCACCGTCACTGTCCCATGTGCCGATAGCCGTGCAGCAGCGGAAATACCCGCGATGCCGCCGCCGATGACGATAAAGTCGCTCATCTGTCGTCAAGCCGGTCGGTTGCGGGCGGCGGGGTTTGCGACAAGGCGGTGATGCGGTCGTAGAGGTCGGGCGTCATGTCAAAGCCTTGTGCAGCCAGCGACGGTTGTAACTGTTCGACGCTGCGGCCCGAAATGATCGGGTGCGGACGGGCGGGATGCGCTGCCGCCCATGCTACGGCCAAGGTTGCGGGGGCCACGTCCATCTCGCCTGCCAAGTCGGCCAGATCAGCGGCGGTCTGGTGCATCCACGGCACGCCGTAGCGCATGGCGTATCGGTCATCGGTGCTAAGCCTGCCAGTGCCGCCCGATGCATATTTGCCGGTCAGCAACCCGCCGCCAAGCGGCGAGTAGGGCACCACGTCGATGTGCTGGTCTACACACATCGGGATGATCTCGACCTCGGCCTGACGTTTCACCAGATTGTACATCGGCTGGACCACGTTGATGCGGGTCTCAAAGCGGGCGGCGATGGCTTGCGCCTTCATCACTTGCCAGGCGGAAAAGTTCGACACGCCGATATAGCGGATAGCGCCCTGCGCCTGCAGGTGGGCCAGCGCATCGATGGTTTCCTCCAGCGGCGTGTCTGGGTCAAACCGGTGTATATAAAGCAGATCGACCGTGTCCAGTTGCAGCCGTTTGCGCGACATATCGAACTGCTCGAGGATGTTGATACGGCTGGCTCCGCCCGCATAGGCGACCTTGGTGGCGATCAGCAGGCTGTCACGTTCGGCGGCGATCATGTGGGCCAGCAGGGTTTCCGACCGCCCTTCGGTATAAAGATATGCGGTGTCGAAATGGGTGATGCCCGCGCTGCGGCAGGCATCGAACATGGCGCGGGAGGCGTCCGCATCGGCGGTGCCGCCAAACTGCATCGCGCCAAAGGTCAGGCGGCTGGCCGGGGTGCCATCGGGAGAGGTAAGCTGTGTCATGACACGAGGTTGGCACGCCCATGGCAGGTGCGCAATGGGGAGGTGCCTGAGGTGCGGCCCTCTTAGTCCGCACCCTGCGCGGTGGCCCGCTGATAGGCCGGACGGGCGTGGATGCGTTCGACGAAATCGGCCAGACGCGGGAAATCCTTTGCGCGGTCCTGCATCATCGCGATCTCGGCGGGAAAGCTCAGCATGATGTCGGCGGCCGACAGATCATCCAGTACGAAATGGCCCGAGGGACGCAGTACGTCGTTCATGTAGCCGTAGTGCGCATCCAACTGCTGATGGATGCGCGGGTGCAGTGGCGCACCGGCATCGCCCAGCCGTCCGACATAGAGTTTCAGCAGGATCGGGGTCATGGCCGACCCTTCGGCAAAGTGCATCAACTCCAGATGCTGTACATAGGCCGGGTTGTCCTTTGCGGGCACCAGTTCGGGCGCGTGCTTGGCGCAGATCAGCTCGACAATAGCGGCGCTTTCGGTGATCAGACGGCCATCCATTTCGATCATGGGGGATTTGCCCAACGGATGGATCTCGGTCAGTTCCGGCGGGGCAAGGTTGGTTTTCGCATCGCGTTTGTAGTGTTTGACCGTGTACTCGACGCCCACCTCTTCAAGCAGCCACAAGATACGATGAGAGCGGGACCGGTTGAGGTGATGCAATGTAATCATACGCGCAGGTTGGCATGGCCGCTGCCCCTTGGAAACCAGTTTCGCAGGGGCGTGACGTGAGGGCGGATCTCTATTTCGCGCGTCTTGGTGTTCAGATTGCCATCGACCTTGAGTTCGACGGGGCGGGACATCTGTCTGAGGCTAGATCACGTATCCGCAATGAAAGTGGAATTTAAGATATGTTATATCGTAACGAATCATGACATATCTGCGCTGCATTCCCAAAGAGAGGTACACTTATGCATACGTCGTTCACCAAACATTTTGCTGTCGCAGCATTGGGGGCTTTGGTCCTGTCCGCACCACAGGTGCAGGCACAGGAAACTGCAGCCCACACCCACGATCATGAACATGACGCCGATGACATCTATAGCGGCCATTTCGACAACGACCAGATCGCCCCGCGCACGCTGGCTGACTGGCAGGGCGATTGGCAATCGGTCTATCCGTTTTTGCTGGACGGGACACTGGACAAGGTCATGACCCACAAGGCCGAAGAGGGCGAAAAGTCTGCGCAAGACTACCGCGCCATGTACGAGGTCGGCTATCAAACAGATGTCGATCGTATCGTCTTTGAAGGCGACAGCGTGACCTTCTCGCAAGATGGCGGGACCTTTGGCGGCATTTATGAGAGCGACGGCTACGAGATCCTGACCTACAAGGCGGGCAACCGAGGTGTGCGGTACGTCTTTGAAAAGACTGCTGGCGATGCGCAGGCTCCGGCGTTCATCCAGTTCAGTGATCACGCCATCGCCCCGCAAACGGCTGGGCACTATCACTTGTATTGGGGTGACGACCGCGCGGGGCTGCTCGACGAGGTGACCAACTGGCCCACCTATTACCCTTCGTCGCTGAGTGGTGAAGAGATCGCAGCCGAGATGATGGCCCACTGATCTGCATTGTTGGTGATAACCAAGCATAAAAAAGGCCCCGGAAGATACCGGGGCCTTTCAGCATTTCAGGGAAGTCTTAGATTATTGTGGGATTTCGCCTGTCAGACCTTCGATGTAAAAGTTCATGCCGGCCAGCGTGCCGTCATCAGCTGTTTCGCCTTCGGCCAGCCAGTCGCTGCCGTCCTGCTTTTTCAGCGGGCCGGTGAAGGGGTGGTATTCACCCGATGCAATCGCGTCCTTCATTGCCAGCGCCTCGGCTTTGACCTCGGCTGGAACGGCGTCCGAAATCTCGCCGATGCCAACCATGCCCGGACCGATGCCGTCCCATGTGTCTGTCGACGTCCATGTGCCGTCCATCACCGCCTTGGTGCGGGCGATGTAGTAAGGGGCCCAATCGTCGATGATCGAGGACACGCGCGGCATTGGCGCGTACTGGATCATGTCGGATGCCTGACCAAAGGTGATCACGTCGCCCGCTTCTTGTGCGGCCGCTTGGGGCGCTGTCGAATCGGTGTGCTGCAAGATCACGTCGGCGCCCTGTTCGATCAGAACCTTGGCAGCGTCTGCTTCCTTGGCTGGGTCAAACCATGTGTAGGCCCAGATGATCTTGAACTCGACGTCCGGGTTGACCTTTTTCGCGTGGATATAGGCCGAGTTGATGCCCCGGATCACTTCGGGGATCGGGAACGAACCGATGTAGCCGATGATGTTGGATTCCGTCATCGAGCCTGCGATGTGGCCCTGAATGGCACGGCCTTCGTAAAAGCGTGCCGAATAGGTCGACACGTTGTCGGCGCGTTTGTAGCCGGTTGCATGCTCGAATTTCACATCGGGAAATTTGGCCGCGACGTTGATGGTCGGGTCCATATAGCCAAACGAGGTGGTAAAGATCAGATCGGCACCGTCCAGCGCCATCTGCGTCATCACACGTTCGCTGTCGGGGCCTTCGGCCACGCTTTCGACGAAGACGGTTTCGACTTGGTCGCCGAACTCTTCTTCTAAGGCCAGACGGGCCTGGTTGTGTTCATAGGTCCAGCCGCCGTCGCCCACGGGGCCTACATAGACAAAGCCCACCTTGGTCTTTTCTTGGGCAAAGGCGCCGGTTGCAAGACCCAGCGTCAATGCCGCCGTGGCCATCAGTTTCGTGAAAGTCATGAGTGTATTACTCCCCGGTTTATTGGCCTCAATGCGAGGCATGGAAAATGCGCCCCAGAGAGCCCGGAGCGCGGGATTTGTCAGCAGACAGTGTCACCAGTACGATGATTGTCACGATGTACGGAGACATTGCCAGATACTCGACTGGAATGGCAACGCCCGCGCCTTGCAGATTCAACTGCAACTGCGTGATGCCGCCGAAAAGATAGGCGCCCAGCAAGACCCGCCAAGGCTTCCACGAGGCAAAGACCACCAGCGCCAGGGCGATCCAGCCGACGCCTGCGGTCATGCCTTCGGTCCATTGCGGCACGCGGATCAGGCTGATGTAGGCGCCACCCATTCCGGCGCAGGCCCCACCGAACAGGATCGCCAGCGCGCGGATGCGTTTGACCTTGTAGCCCAAGGCATGTGCGGCATCGTGGTTTTCGCCCACGGCGCGCAGCACCAGACCGGCGCGGGTGTATTTCAGCGTGGCCCAGACGCATGCGACCATCAGCAGGCCGATGTAAACCATCGCGTCATGGCTGAACAGGATCGGCCCCAGCACCGGAATATCGCTTAAGGGTCCAAGGTCCAGATCGCCCATGCGTGGTGGTTTGACCCCCACATAGCTTTGCCCCATCAGCGCCGACAGCCCCAGCCCAAAGAGCGTGAGGCCAAGGCCCGATGCAACCTGATTGGCCAGCGCCACCTGCGTCAGGAACACGAACAGCAGCGAGAGGATGGCACCGCCAGCCGCTGCCCCGATGAAGCCCATTGCAGGCGATCCGGTATTGACCGCGACGATGAACCCCGCAATCGCGCCGACGATCATCATGCCCTCGACGCCCAGGTTCAGAACGCCCGCGCGCTCGACCACCAACTCGCCGGTGGCGGCCAGCAGGATCGGGGTCGCGGCACTCATCAGCGCGGCCAGAAGCAGGATCGGATTGATAACAGACAGGTCCATCAGGCCACCTCTGCCGCGCCAAAGCGCAGCCTGTAATTGGTCAGCACATCCAGTGCCAAAAGGAAAAACAACAGCATGCCCTGGAACACCTGAATGGCGGCAGCGGGCAGGCCCAGTTGCGATTGCGCAATATCACCGCCGATATAGGTCAGCGCCATCAACCCGCCCGCCAGCAGGATGCCGACAGGGTGCAGACGACCCAGAAACGCCACGATGATCGCGGTAAAGCCGTAGCCCACGTTGAAGTCGAGCGTGATCTGGCCCGCAGGCCCCGCCACTTCGAACATGCCGGCAAGCCCCGCCAGCAGGCCGGAGGTTCCGAGGCAGAACAAGATCAGCCGCGCGGGGTTCACACCGCCAAATTTTGCCGCACGCGGTGCTTCGCCGGTGACCCGAATGGCAAAACCCAAACGGTGCCGGGTGAGCAGCACATAAGCAAAGATCACCGCAATCATCGCCGCCACCACGCCCCAGTGCATCCCCGAACCTGTGATGATCTCGGCATTATGGGCGGATGCGTATTGCTGCAAGTTGCGCGACCCCGGAAACCCAAAGCCTTCTGGGTTCTTGAGCAGTCCAAGGGACATCGAAGACAGAAATTGCTCGGCCACATAGACCAGCATCAGGCTGACCAGGATCTCATTGGTGCCGAATTTGACCTTCAGCAACCCCGGTATCATTGCCCAGAGCAATCCACCCAGTCCCCCGCAGATCACCATCAGCGGAAATATCCACCACGCCTCAAGCGGATAGAACGCCAGCGCTGCAGCAGCGCCAAAGATCGCGCCCATGATGTACTGCCCTTCGGCGCCAATGTTCCAGATCCCGGCGCGAAACCCCAGCGCCAGCCCCATCGCAATCAGCACCAGAGGCGCGCCTTTGACCAGCAGTTGCGGGCGGTAATAGAACGCGAATTCGCCAAACAGCGGTTGCCAGAAGATCGTCAGGATCGACTGCACCGGGTCCTCGCCCAGCACCGCAAACAGCAGCCCGCCGAACACCATCGTCGCCAGCACTGCCAGCAGCGGCGTGGCCAGCGCCATCGCACGGCTTGGCTGTGGCCGCTTGTCAAGACGGATCATTGGCCGCCCCCGTATTCATCTTGCAAAGTAAACTCTCCCCGAAGGGTCGGCCGGCCCCGCGTCCCAAGCTCAGACATGGGCCACCTCCATCCCGTGCGCGCCACCCATCATCTGGCCAATCTCGGCCACGGTCAGCCCCGCAGCGGGCCGTACAGCGCTGAGACGGCCCTCGTTCAGAGCGGCGAAATTGTCCGAGATTTCCATCAACTCATCCAGATCCTGCGAAATCACCACAACCGCCGCGCCGCCTTCGGCGAGATCCAGCAGCGCTTGCCGGATTGCCGCCGCAGCCGAGGCATCGACGCCCCATGTCGGCTGGTTCACCACCAAGACTTCGGGCCGCTGCAATATCTCGCGTCCGATCACGAATTTCTGCAAATTGCCCCCTGACAGAGACCGCGCGGCATTGCCGGGGCCGGGCGTGCGCACGTCGAAATCGGCGATAATCTGGTTGGCAAAGCTGCGTGCAGCTTTCCAGTTCAAAATCCCGTTGCGTTCCAGCCCTTGCCGCGTGGCGCCGGTCAGCATGGCATTCTCGGTGAGCGACATATCGGGCGCTGCTGCGTGGCCCAGCCGCTCTTCGGGCGCGGTCAGCAGACCTGCGGCACGACGGGCATTCGGGTGTGACCTTGCCAAATCGTCCCCTTTGAAAAAAACCGTTCCCGCAGGCACGGTCACTTCGCCGGATAGGGCCGACAACAACTCGTCCTGCCCGTTGCCTGCCACGCCGCCGATGCCCAGAACCTCGCCCGCGCGGACCGAGACCGAGATCTGGCGCAGCGGCATGCCGAAGGCGGACGCGGGGGGCAAGGACAAGTCGCGCAGTTCGAGCAAGACGTCGCCCACCGGAGCGGCCACCTTTTGTGGCGGTTTCAGCGCGCTGCCGACCATCAATTCGGCCATTTCAGCGGCGGAAGTATCACGCGGTATGCAATGCCCCACGACTTTGCCCAACCGCAGGATCGTTGCCGCATCGCACAGGCTGCGGATCTCCTCCAGCTTGTGCGAGATGTACAGGATCGCCGTGCCCTCAGCCGAGAGCTTTCGCAGGGTCTTGAACAGGATTTCAACCTCTTGCGGCGTCAGAACACTGGTCGGCTCGTCCATGATCAACAGCTTGGGTTCCTGCAGCAAACAGCGGATGATCTCGACCCGCTGGCGTTCCCCCGCCGACAGATCGCCCACCAGCCGGTGCGGCGCCAAAGGCAGGCCATAGGTTTCCGAGACTGCCTTGATCTGCGCCGCAAGCTGTCGCATCGGCGGCGCGTTTTCCATGCCCAGTGCGATGTTTTCCGCCACGGTCAGCGCATCGAACAGCGAAAAGTGCTGGAACACCATGCCGATCCCCGCCGCACGCGCAGCCCGTGGATCGGCTGGGGCAAAGCTGGCACCGTTCAGCGACATCTGCCCCGCGTCCGGTTTGACCAGCCCGTAGATCATCTTGACCAGCGTCGATTTCCCCGCACCGTTCTCGCCCAGAAGCGCGTGCACTTCGCCCGACTGGATGGTCAGGCTGACGCTGTCATTCGCGACGACGCCCGGATAGGCCTTGGTCACGCCGGATAGGTCCAGAAGGGCGGTCATGCGGTCTCTTTCGTCAGGGCTTGCAAAGGCTTGCGCATCATCAGTAGCTGTGCGGCGGCCCCCACGGCAATGGCTTGCGGATGTTTTCCAAGGGCGGGATCGCCAATGGGGCAAGTGATGCGCTCAATTCGGGCAGGGGCATGACCCAGCGCCGCCAGACGGCTGCGAAAGCGCGCCCATTTGGTCACCGATCCGATCAGCCCCGCAAAGGCAAACTCCCGCTTAAGAAGATGGTGGCACAGCTCTAGGTCAAAGTCGTGCTCGGGGGTCATGATGTAGTGCGCGGCGCTGCCATCCGCTCCGGTTAGCACATCAGCAGGAACGGCATCGGTGCGGGCGATCGCTTCGGGCAGTTGCGCCAGCTCGTCTTGTCGCACATCGCTGACCAGCACGTCATACTGCGGTAGCGCATGCAGCACCCCGGCAAGCGCGCGCCCGACATGGCCCGCGCCGTAAATCACCACCTGCTGGCGCTCTTGCCATAGCGCCTCGGCCAACCAGCCCCCCTGAAGCATTGCGCTCAAAGGCGCTTTGCCCGCAGCCGCACGCGCGCAGGCCCGCTGCATCGGCGCAGGCATATCCTGCGCCCCGCTGACGCGCCGCGCCCAGACACCCTCAAAGGCCGTGTCGATGGCCCGAAATCGCGCCGCGTCGAACCACTCCAGCACCAGCACCACCGCCCCGCCGCAACATTGGTTCAACGTCGGCCCCAGCGCCAGCTTTTCGACGCGCGCAGGCGGTGCGTCCTGCTCCAGCATCGCGCGCGCATGGCGGATCGCTTCCAGCTCCAGCCGCCCGCCGCCGATCGTGCCCGACAGTCCGCCTGCCCACACCAGCATCGACGTGCCCGCAGCCCGCGGCGCCGATCCGCGCACATCCGCCAGCACGATCCGCACGACGCGCCCCTGTGCCTCGACCGCAGCGCTCAAAGCGTCCAGATCCATCATGCGTCGCGTGCCCGGTGAATGGCCGCCAGAACCTGCTCGGCGGTCGCAGGCGCGTGCAGGTCCGGATAGGCGGGGCCGCAAGACGCCACCGCATCCGAAAGTGCCAGGAACGTGGCAATGCCCAGCATCAGGGGCGGCTCGCCCACGGCTTTGGATTTATAGATCGTATCGGCGCGGTTCTCGCCATCCCAAAGCGCCACGTTGAACACCTCTGGACGGTCGCCGCAGGCCGGGATCTTGTAGGTCGACGGCGCATGGGTGCGCAGCGCGCCCTTGTCGTCCCAGACCAGTTCCTCGGTCGTCAGCCATCCGGCGCCTTGCACAAAGCCGCCCTCGACCTGCCCGATGTCCAGCGCAGGGTTCAGCGATGCCCCCGCGTCGTGCAGGATATCGGCGCGCAGCATCCGGTTCTCGCCGGTCAGCGTGTCAACCGCCACCTCGACCGCCGCCGCGCCATAGGCAAAATAAAAGAACGGGCGGCCATGGCCCTTGACCCGGTCCCATGAAATCTCGGGTGTCTTGTAGAACCCGGTAGACGACAGGCTGATGCGCGCCTGATGCGCAAGGGCTGCCACCTCGGCAAAACTGTACTCAGAGCCGCCCGCCGTCACGCGGCCTCCTTCAAAGACCACATCGCACGGCCTGCACTGGTGCAACTGTGCAAGGTGCAATTCGATACGCTCGCGTATCGTGTCGCAGGCATTGCGCACCGCCATCCCGTTCAGGTCAGACCCCGAAGACGCTGCCGTGGCCGAAGTATTCGGCACCTTGGCCGTATCGGTGGCGGTGATCCGCACCACCTCCATCGGCACGCCAAAGCGGCTGGCCGCCACTTGCGCCACCTTCTGGAACAGCCCTTGACCCATCTCTGTGCCGCCGTGGTTCAGGTGGATCGACCCGTCGGCATAGACATGCACCAAGGCACCCGCCTGATTGAGGTGTGTCAGCGTGAACGAAATCCCGAATTTCACCGGGGTCAGCGCCAACCCCTTGCGGATCACGCCACCGTGCGCGTTCCAAGCATCCACCGCCGCGCGCCGCGTCGCATAGTCCGAAGTCTCCTCCAGCCGCGCCACCAATTCGTGGCCGATGAAATCATCCACTTCCTGCCCATAGGGCGTCGTCTGTTTCTTTTGGCCTGAAATATCCCCGCCGGAGGCATAAAAGTTTGCCCGTCGCACCGCAGTCGGATCGGCCCCGAGGGCATGGGCCACATGATCCACGATCCGCTCCATCCCCAACATTCCCTGTGGTCCGCCAAAGCCGCGAAATGCGGTGGCCGACTGATGGTTGGTCTTCCAGCGGTGGCTGGTGATGCGCACGGCGGGCAGGTGATAGGTATTGTCGGCGTGCAGCATCGCGCGGTCGGCAACGGGCAGCGACAGGTCCATCGACCAGCCGCAGCGGGTGTCGTGGCGCACGTCCAGCGCCAGAATGCGGCCAGCGTCGTCATAAGCCACGTCATAGGCGACGCGGAAATCGTGGCGCTTGCCGGTGATGATCATATCGTCGTCGCGGTCATAGCGCATCTTGCACGCGCGCCCCGTCGCGCGGGCTGCAACAGCACAAGCTACGGCCAGTGCGTTGCCCTGACTTTCCTTGCCGCCAAAGCCACCGCCCATGCGCCGCGTCTCGACGCGTACGGCGTGCATCGGCAGGCCGATGGACTCGGCGACTTTGTGCTGGATCTCCGAAGGGTGCTGGGTGGACGAATGCACATGCATGTCGCCGTTGTCACCGGGCAGGGCGAGCGCGGCCTGACCTTCGAGATAGAAATGCTCCTGTCCGCCGATTTCCAGAGTGCCTGAAACACGGTGCGGTGCCTCGGCAAAGCCTGCGTCCAGATCGCCGCGCGCATAGATGCGCGGACCGTCTTCGAAACGGCTGTCTGCGGCTTCGGCCTGCGCGATGGTCAGGATCGGTGTGGTCTCGGAAATTGTGGCTTTGCCCAGACTGGCTGCGCGTCGCGCCGCACCGTGGCTGGTGGCTATGACCAGAAACAGCGCCTGTCCAAGGTAATGCACCCTGTCCGTCGCGAGCAAAGGCTCGTCGTGGTTCGAGGGCGAGACATCGTTTTCAAAGGGCAGGTCGGCGGCAGTCATCACCGAAACCACACCGGGGGCAGTGCGCACGGCATCAAGGTCCAGCGCGTCGAGCGTGCCTGCCGCGGCGGGGCTGGTGCCGAAAGCCAGATGCAGCGTGTTGCCGGGCGTTGGGATGTCGTCGACATAGCGCGCGGCACCGGTCACATGCAGGCGGGCGGCGTCATGGGGCAGGGGCTTTGCGATGCTCATGCGCGGATCTCCAGCACCGAGGTGGGCGCGCCCTGATCCTCGGTCCAGGCCCGCAGCAGCATGTTTTGCGCGGCCTCCATCCGGTAGGCTGCGCTGGCGCGCATGTCGCTGAGCGGGGTGAAGTCCTGAGCCAAAGCGGCCATCGCTGCGTGCACGGACTCTTCGGTCCAAGGCTTTTGCGACAGCGCTGCTTCGGCTTTGAAGCCGCGTTTCGGGGTGGCTGCCATCCCGCCAAAGGCAAGGCGCGCGGTTTGGACCGTGCCGTCGGCGACTTCGATCCACAAGGCACCGCACACGGCCGAGATATCCTGATCAAAGCGTTTCGACAGTTTGTAGCATCGCAGGTAATCGGGGCCGCGAGGCAGGGTAATGTGGGTCAGGAACTCGCCCTTGGCGCGGTCCTGTTTGCCATAGTCGATGAAGAATTCTGAGATGGGCAGGCTGCGGGTTTGCGGCCCGCGCCGCAAATGCAGCGTGGCATCAAGCGCGATCAGCGCTGGCGGGCCGTCACCGATGGGCGAGCCGTTGGCGACGTTGCCGCCGATCGTCGCGGCATTGCGCACCTGCGCCGAGCCGTAGCGTCGGATCAACTCGGCAAAGGCGGGGTGATGTTCCGCCATGACCGGATGCAGATCGCTGAGCGTGGTCATAGCCCCGATGGTGATGGTGTCGTCGGTGACCGTGACGCCGCGCAGGCCCTCCACATGGCTGAGAAAGGCGGTTTCGCCCAGATCGCGCATCAGCTTGGTCACCCACAGGCCAACGTCCGTGGCACCGGCCACCAGCGTGGTGTCGGGGTTGGCGGCGTACCAGTCGGCAAAGCCATCGAGGGTGGTGGGATGGTTTGGGGGCTCTGCCCCCGCCTGCGGCTCCCCCGGGATATTTTCGGCCAAAAGAAGCGGCATGTCGTGCATGTGGTCGGGTACGGGCGTATTTTCAGCGGCTTTTGCGGCGCGGATGATCGGGGCGTAGCCGGTGCAGCGGCACAGGTTGCCTGCGAGTGCTGTGTCGTGGTCCGTGCGCCCGTTCAGGTGGTTGGCTGCCATCGTGGTGATGAAGCCCGGCGTGCAAAAGCCGCATTGCGATCCGTGGTGATCGATCATCGCCTGTTGCACCGGATGCAGGGTGCCGTCGGGGGCGCTGATGCCTTCGACAGTTCGGATGGCCTTGCCGCGCAGTTGTGGCAGGAACAGGATGCAGGCGTTCAGCGGCAGCACGCCGGTGTCGTCTGTGACGATGACGGAACAGGCGCCGCAGTCGCCTTCGTTGCAGCCTTCCTTGGTGCCGGTCAGGCCGCGCGTTTCGCGCAGCCAGTCGAGGAGTGTCGTCGTGGGGGAGACATTTGTCGCCGTGACGTCCTCTCCGTTCAGACGAAAAGACACGTTCATGAGGTTTTGACCTGCCACCCTACCATTGCCCGACAAGGCGCGACGTCGATGTGGCGTAGACGGCGCGCGGGCGAATTGACGCTTAGCCTAGGCGGGCGGCGCACCGCATTGCAAGGCTTTTGGCAGATCGGCTGTAGAATGCGTTCGGAAAGTGGCGCGAAATGCGTCAACGCTCTGGCAGGGGGTGCGGGGCGGCGTTAGGATCGGATCATGTCCACTGATCCCCGATTCATCCACTTGCGCACCCATTCCGAGTATTCCTTGCTGGAAGGGGCGCTGCGGCTGAAAAAGCTGCCCGATCTGTGCAAAAAGCACGACATGCCCGCGCTGGCGTTGACCGACACCAACAACATGTTCGCGGCACTGGAGTATTCCGTGACCCTGTCGGACGCTGGCATCCAGCCGATTATTGGCTGTCAGGTCGACCTAACTTGGGTCGAGACGCGTCCCGGTGACCGCCCGCGCCTGCCTGCGGGGCTGGTGCTGCTGGCGCAGAACGAGACGGGTTACGAAAACCTGATGAAGCTGAATTCGTGTCTCTACCTCAAGGGCGACGGGCAGTTGCCGCAGGTCACGTTGGACGAGTTGGACGCGATGTCGGCGGGGCTGATTTGTCTTACGGGCGGGCCGGAGGGGCCTGTGGGTCAGCTGTTGCGCGCAGGCCAGCGTCCTGCGGCGCAGGCGATGATGGACCGGCTGGCAGCTGCCTTTCCGCAGCGGCTTTATGTAGAGTTGCAGCGCCATCCCGGACCGGACGGCCAGCCCGATGCGGAAAAGCTGACCGAGCGGCCCTTTGTCGAGATGGCCTATGCGATGGACCTGCCGTTGGTCGCGACCAACGATGTGTACTTTCCTGCCACAGATATGTACGAGGCGCATGACGCGCTGATCTGCATTGCCGAGGGTGCCTATGTCGACCAGCAGCAGGACCGCCGCCGTCTGACCAATCAGCACTATTTCAAATCGCAGTCCGAGATGGTGACGCTGTTCGCCGATCTGCCGGAAGCGGTCCAGAACACCGTCGAGATTGCCAAACGCTGTGCCTTCATGGCCTATCGCCGCGATCCGATCCTGCCCAGGTTTGCCGACGACGAGGTGGTCGAGCTGCGTCGTCAGGCGAACGAGGGCTTGCAGGCACGGCTGGCGGTGATCCCGCATGCGGCTTCGGTGGAAGACTACCAGAAGCGGCTGGATTTCGAGCTGGATATCATCGAGGGCATG
>JAGXHE010000041.1 GCA_024636445.1 Sulfitobacter sp. | reverse complement strand
GTGCCCTGCGGGACATTGACGATGGAACTGCGCGACAGGATCAGATCCTTGATCGGCGGTGCCAGACGGGACAAGCCGGGGAAACGTTCGACCCATTCGTGTGTCTCGATCATTTTCACGCGCTCCGTCCCTGTATCGCCCAAGCGGTCACATCGTGGCGAACATATCCTTATAGGTCTCACGTAGCAGATTTTTCTGCACCTTGCCCATCGTATTGCGCGGCAGGCCGTCGACCACGATCAACCGGCGCGGGTGCTTGAAGCGGGCCAGCGGACCCTTGACCGCCTCCATGATCGCGTCGATATCTGGGGTTTCGCCCTTCCGGGCCACCAAAATTCCCACGACCGTTTCACCGAAATCGGGATGCGGCACGCCGATCACGGCGCTTTCCAGAATGCCATTCTGTTGGTCCAGCACCAGCTCGACCTCTTTGGGATAGATGTTGTAGCCGCCCGAAATGATCAGGTCCTTGCCGCGACCGACGATGCTGACATAGCCGTCCTCGTCGATCACACCCAGATCGCCGGTGATGAAGAACCCGTCGGCGCGCAGCTCGTCCGCGGTTTTCTCGGGCATCTGCCAATAGCCTTTGAACACGTTGTCACCGCGCACCTCGATCACGCCAACCGCGCCTTGCGGCAGGGTCGCGCCGGTGTCGGGGTCGGTGATTTTCAGCGCGACCCCCGGCAGGGGGAAACCCACGGTGCCCGCGCGGCGTTCGCCTTCGTAGGGGTTCGAGGTGTTCATGTTCGTCTCTGTCATGCCGTAGCGTTCCAGAATACGCTGGCCGGTGCGCGCCTCGAACTTGACGTGGGTCTCGGCCAGCAACGGGGCAGAGCCCGAGATGAACAGCCGCATGTGCGCGGCGGCATCTTTGGTAAAGCGCGCGTCGTCCAGCAGGCGGGTATAGAACGTGGGCACGCCCATCATCGACGTGGCGCGCGGCATCTGGGTCAGGACCTGATCCAGATCGAAACCGGGCATGAAGATCATGCTGCCGCCTGCGATCAGCGTCACGTTTGTGGCCACGAACAGCCCGTGCGTGTGAAAGATCGGCAGCGCATGCAGCAGCACGTCGTCTGCGGTGAAACGCCACTCTTCCACCAAGGTCTGCGCGTTAGACAGCAGGTTGGTCTGCGTCAGCATCGCCCCCTTGGACCGGCCTGTGGTGCCCGACGTATAGAGAAACGCCGCCAGATCATCCGCATCCCGCGCGACGGTGTCGAACTGTTCGGGTTTGCCCGCCGCCTTTTGGGTCAGCGATCCGGTGCCATCCGCATTCAGCGTCTCGACAGCTGCGCCCAGCTGCTTGGTGACCGGCGTCAGCGCCGCCAGATTGCCCGCATCGCAGACCACCAGAGCCGCACCGCTGTTGTCGATGAAATAGGTAAGCTCCTCGGTGGTGTAGGCCGTGTTCAGCGGCAGGAACACCAGTCCGGCCTGCGCACAGGCGGCACAGAGCGCCAGCGCCTGCGGAGATTTGTGCACCTGCACCGCGACACGGTCGCCCGGCGCCAGACCCAAGCCCGTCAGCACATGCGCCAGTTGCGCTGTCTGCGCCAGAAAGCCTGCATATGTGATCACGGTGCCATCGAGCAGATGCAGAAACGGCGCGTCGCGGCCCGCATGTGCCCCGAAAAGCGTATCGTAAAGAGGGTTGGCCATGGGTTTACCTTTTCGCGCTGGTTGTGTTGCCGCCGGTTTTCAGGTTCGATCAGTATTCGGGCGCAAGTTCAACAGCGCACAGAAAACCTCGACGATACCGGCGCATGCGTCTATTACCCGACCATACCCTTCAGTCTGCAGATCAATTGCCCGAATTTCCGACCTTCAACCAAAAGGCCATTTCATGAGCATCCCCCTTTCAAAGACACGTCGCGTCGACAACACCCTCTATCTATCCGGCGAATTGGACTTTGACGCCGAAGGCAAGATCCCCGAAGGCATCACCGCCCAGACCGAAAACTGCATCGCCAACATCAAGGCGACGCTGGCCAAGGAAGGGCTGGACCTGTCGCATGTCGTCTCGGCCACCTGCTATCTGACCGATGCGGCGGATTTTGCCGCCTTCAACGCGGTCTATGCGGCGGCTTTCCCCCAGCCCTATCCGGTGCGCACCACCCTTGCCGCTGCCCTGATGATCGAGGCCAAGGTCGAGATCACAGTGATCGCCCAAGGCTAGGCACATGGCGGATTTCCTGGTTCTTGGTGCCGGTATGGTCGGCATCGGTACGGCGCTTGCGCTTCAGGCGCGCGGCCATGCGGTGCGGGTGATCGACAAGCGTGCACCGGGACAGGAAACCAGCCACGGCAATGCGGGCGTGATCCAGACCGAGGCGCGGATGCCCTATGCGATGCCCCGCGATCTGGCGACGCTGATCCGTTACGGTCTGGGCCGCAGCAACGACTTGCGGCTGGATCCGTTGGCGGTTCCGGGTGCGGCGCGTGCGCTGCTGGCTTATTATCACCACTCGGCCCCCGCCCGTCATGCCGCCGCAACGCAGCACTACTCCGCGATCATCGCAGGTGCCACCGACGATCATGGTCGCCTGAGCGCCGATGCAGGCGCAGACGCTCTGATCCGGCGCACCGGAATGGGCGAGATTTACGAGCGCGAAGAAGATTTCGAAAAACGCATACTCAGCGCCGAAGTGCTGGCCGCCGAGTTCGGTCTGAACCTGAGTACGGTCACGGGCACGGACCTGCGCACCCAAGAGCCCGCCTTGATCAGCGCGCCCGCCGGCGCAGTCGTTTGGGAAGATACCTGGAGCACCTCCGACCCCGCAGCACTGGTTCAGGCCTATGCGGCGCTGTTCGTGGCGCGCGGGGGCAGCATCGTCCAAGGCGACGCACGCAAGGTTACAGAGAACATTTCGGGCTGGCGTGTGGATCGTGATGGCGGACACCTGAGCGCGGAACATCTGGTTGTGGCGCTGGGGCCGTGGTCGCCCGCGATGCTCAAGCAGTTGGGCTACCGCGTACCGATGGTGATGAAGCGCGGCTATCACGGGCATTACCACATGAACGGTCAGCTCCAGCGGCCCTATCTGTTGGCGGATCACGGGGTCGTCGTCTCGTCGATGGCACGCGGTTTGCGCATCACCACCGGCGCGCATGTGACCCGCGCCGGTGCCCCGCGCAATCTGGCACAACTGAACCACGGCAGCGCGGCGGCAGGCAGGCTGGTTGCCCTGGACGGCGAAGTTGACGACAGCCAATGGCACGGAGTGCGCCCCTGCATGCCGCGCATGTTGCCGATGGTCGGCGCGGCACCGCGCCACCGGAAACTGTGGTTCAACTTCGGACATGGGCATCAGGGTTTTACGCTTGGGCCGACCACCGGCGACATTCTGGCCGATATCGTTGCAGGCCGCAGCGACGCGCTGACACAGGCTTTGGCACCCTAGACCGTCGTGACCGGACATATCCTCGCGCAAATTTAGAGCGATCTGCCTAAAAACGCATCACTGCGCGGTTGCCGCTGGGGCATCTTCCATAGCCTCAGACTAAGTGAGAGCGCAAGAATGCCTCTTTGTGCTAAAAATTAATCGCGGCTACAGTTTCCTTAACGAGAGTTGGCAACGCGTCCTTTCCCGTTTGAGTGGTCCCCTAGGGCGCTTGCAAACTACTGTCATTGCCGGACCCTCCGTGCTGATGCGTGCTGCGCATGGGCTATGGTGTGGCACAACTCAAAGGATCAAACGTGACGCCCGCAACCCAGGCCCACCAAACATCGACCATACCCCGCGAACGTCGCGATTTGGCGGTTGCCTATCGTCTGATTGCGCACTTCAGTCTCGACGACAGCATCTTTACCCACATCTCGGCCCGTGCGCCTGCGGACGAAGGCGACCACAGCTTTCTGATCAACCCCTTCGGACTGCGCTTTGACGAGGTGACGGCGCACAATCTGGTGACGGTCGATCTGGACGGCAACGTGCTGCGCGACAGCTTTGGTGCCGGGATCAATGCTGCCGGCTTTACCATTCACAGCGCGGTTCACGCGGCCCGCCCCGAGGTCGGTTGCGTCATTCACACGCACACGGTCGCAGGCGTCGCGATCTCTTCGATGAAAGAGGGGATACTGCCGCTGAATCAATGGGCGCTGCAATTTCACAACCGCATCGCCTTTCACGACTATGAAGGCATCGCGCTGGATCTGGCCGAACGCGAGCGGCTGGTATCCGATCTGGGCGACGCCAAGGTGATGATCCTGCGCAATCACGGCCTGCTGGTCTGTGGCGGCACCGTCGGCGAGGCCTTTGCGCTGATGTACAATCTGGAACGCACCTGTCGTGCGCAACTGGCGATCATGTCCAGCGGCGGCACACCCAATACGATTTCTGAAAATCTGGCAGAGCATACGGCGGGGCAATACGAAATGTTGACCCGCGACCGTGGCAATCCTGACCATCACGACCCGGAGTGGGAAGCCTATGTGCGGCTCGCTCTTAAATCATATCCGGATCTGGCAGCATAAGCCCGAGCGGACCCATGCGCCGTCTGGCGCAATTCCTTTACCAACACGGGAGTCCAACTGATGAAACGCACACCCTTTATAACAGCCGCCGTCGCGACGATTGCGATGGCGCTGCCAGCGCTGGCGCAAACGCCGGAATACGGTGGCACGCTGAACATGGTCATGCAGCCGGAACCCCCCAGCCTGATGCTGGGTCTGGTGCAGAACGGTCCGACGCAGATGGTCGCGGGCAACATCTACGAAAGCCTGCTGCGCTATGACGAAAACCTCGAACCGCTGCCTGCGCTGGCCAAATCCTGGACCGTCTCCGAAGACGGGCTGACCTATACATTCGCGTTGCAGGAAGGCGTGCAATGGCACGACGGCGAGAGCTTCTCGTCAGAAGATGTGAAGTTCAGCGTCGATGTGTTCCTGCGCGAAACCCATTCGCGACTGCGCGCATCGCTTGAGCATGTCGAAAGCATCGAGACGCCTGACGAAAACACCGTCGTCTTCACGCTGAAAGAGCCCTTTGGTCCCTTCCTGGGGATTTTCGAGGCCGGCACCATGCCGATCATTCCCAAGCACATTTACGAGGGCACCGAATTTGCCTCGAACCCGATGAACAACACGCCCATCGGGACCGGCCCGTTCAAGTTCGAAGAGTGGAGAAAGGGCAGCTTTATCCATCTGGTCAAGAACGAAGACTATTACATGGAAGGCAAACCCTATCTGGACGAAGTCTATTACCAGATCATCCCCGATGGCGCGTCGCGCGCGGTCGCCTATGAAACCGGTCAGGTCGATGTGCTGCCCGGCGGCTCTGTCGAAAACTTCGATGTGCCGCGCATCACTGCGATGGAAAACACCTGTGTGACGGACAAAGGCTGGGAATTCTTCGGCCCGCACAGCTGGATGTGGATGAACATGCACGAAGGCCCGATGGCCGACAAGAACACCCGCAAGGCGGTGATGCATTCGCTGGACCGCGAATTCGCCCGCGATGCGCTGTGGAACGGTCTGGGCAAGCTGGCGACTGGGCCGGTGTCTTCCTCGACCCGCTTTCACGAGGCCGACACGCCCTCGATCGCCTATGATCCCGAACTGGCCAAAGAATATCTGGCCGATTCCGGCTATGACGGCGAAACCATCCGCCTGCTGCCCCTGCCCTACGGCGAAACCTGGCAGCGTTGGGCCGAAGCCACCCGTCAGAACCTGATCGAAACCGGCTTTGACGTCGAACTGGTGGCCACGGACGTGGCGGGCTGGAACCAGAAAGTGGCCGAGTGGGACTTTGACCTCGCGTTCACCTATCTCTACCAGTACGGCGATCCGGCCTTGGGTGTGTCGCGGACATATCTGTCGTCCAACATCGCCAAGGGCTCTCCTTGGAACAACGTTTCGGGCTACTCGAACCCCGAGGTTGACGCACTGTTTGACAAGGCCGCTGTCAGTGCCAGCGCAGAAGAGCGTCAGGCGCTTTATACCGAAGTGCAGAACATCATCGTCGATGACGTTCCTGTGGCCTGGTTGCTTGAACTGGGCTTTCCGACGATCACGCGCTGCAATGTCAAAGACCTGGTCACCACCGGCATCGGTGTGAACGACGGTCTGCGCGACACCTGGATCGCAAACTGATCTGACGGACCGGGGCGCGGCCATGCTGTCGCGCCCCGATTGTCCGTTCAGGTTCGCCCCCTTGCCCACTTCGTTTGCAGACGACAGGAGATCCCTCGCGTGATCCAATTCATTCTGGCTCGATTGGTGAAAGCCGTCATTATCCTGCTGGCCATCCTGATCTTCAATTTCATTCTGATCCACGCGGCACCCGGCGATCCGGCGGCTGTGATGGCAGGCGAAGCCGGTGCCGCAGATGAAAAGTTTCTGGCCGACCTGCGCAGCCGCTTTGGTCTGGATCAGCCGTTCAGCACTCAATTGTGGCTTTATATCAAGGCCACCGTGCAGCTGGACCTTGGATTTTCCTACCGCCAGAACATGCCTGTTGCAGAACTGATCTGGGCGCGTCTGCCCGCAACGCTGTTGCTGACGATGACCGCTTTCGTGATCTCGCTGGTTCTGGGGGTTCTCGCCGGTGTCATGGCCGCTTCCAAGCAGGGTACGTGGTGGGACACCATCATTTCCACGCTGGCCCTGCTGTTCTATGCGACCCCACTGTTCTGGGTCGCGCTGATGGCGTCGCTGCTGTTCTCGGTCGTGCTGGGATGGTTGC
>JAGXHE010000040.1 GCA_024636445.1 Sulfitobacter sp. | reverse complement strand
GGCGCTGGATCAGTTTGTGTACACATTTCTGATTTATTAAATCGGTTTTAAAATAATACAATATAAGAAAGACAGGTGCCCGATGCTGCGCGTCGCTGCGATCCAGCAGGTTGGCGGTGGTATGCAAGCCCCTGTCACCAAGTCAAACCTGCCCTCTCGAAACGAAAAAGGGGCCAGCGCCATGCCGGCCCCTCTGTGCATTGATATCGCTGTTAGCCGTTGGCTTCGCGGATCTTTTCCGAGGCGTCCTTGTCGTAGGTAACGCCGTTTTGCTCGAACAATGTGTCCAGCTCGCCCGACAGGGTCATCTCGGTGATGATGTCGCAGCCGCCGACAAATTCGCCCTTGACGTAAAGCTGCGGGAT
This sequence comes from Sulfitobacter sp., assembly GCA_024636445.1. Classification (GTDB taxonomy): domain Bacteria; phylum Pseudomonadota; class Alphaproteobacteria; order Rhodobacterales; family Rhodobacteraceae; genus Pseudosulfitobacter. Next base: position 13,389 of record JAGXHE010000040.1, on the reverse strand, counting down.
CGTGGGCCAGTCGGAATAGTCCTTGATGCCCTGGCGGATGCCGTCATCGGCCAGCACGTTCACATCTGTGAACTCGACGCCCATGTAGTTCAGCACCCCCGCCACACGGCTTGAAAAGCCGCATTGTGGCATGGATTTGGTGCCCTTCATGAACAGCACGACGTCGTTGCTGGTCACGGTGTCTTTGATCTGTGTTGTTGCATCGGTCATTTGCGTTTGTTCCTTGGTACAAAGGTTTTTGCATATTCCTGCGGGTCGCGTGGCACCTTGAAGGTGTAGGAGTGGCCGCCGCCGCCCCCGCCGGAGTGATAGTTGGCTTCGATCTCGTGGTAGCCGGTGCCGGGATCGGAGCCGCGTTCGCGGTGTTTGTTGTGGCGGATCGACTGGGCCGCGCGCAGCACCGCCAAGAGCAGCACGGCGGCGCCCAGAACGATGGCGAGGGCGTAATCCATGCCGCTACTCCGGCGCTTTGGTGGTCAGGGCCAGCGCGTGCAATTCGCCCTGGTTGCCGTCCATCTTGCCTTGGAGGGCGGCATAGACGGCGCGTTGCTGCTGCACGCGGTTCTGACCTTTGAAAGAGGCGTCGATCACCTCGGCGGCATAGTGGTTGCCGTCCCCCGCAAGGTCGGTGATCGTGATCTTGGCATCGGGAAACGACGACCGGATCAGGTCTTCGATGTCCTTGGCTTGCATGGCCATGTGGGGCGCTCCAGTGTGGTCGTGGCGTTCTCTCTAGATTTAGGGGCCATAGGGGTGCTGTGCAAGCGACTATGCTTGCGGGCGGTCGTCGTGCTGCCTAACTTGAGGTGAAAAGGTGCTTGCTGGCTGCACATGGGGCCGAGAGCCTTAGGGAGTAAGAGCATGGATATCTTCGAAAACGCACCCGAACTGGCGCTGGAGTGGCACCGCGCCGGGCGGGGGGCTGCCTTGGCCACCGTCGTCGAGACCTGGGGCAGCGCGCCGCGCCGCACGGGCGCGATGCTGGTGGTGTCGGGCGACGGCGAGATGATGGGCTCGGTTTCGGGCGGATGTGTCGAGGGGGCCGTGGTGCTTGAAGCGCAGGACGCGCTGGCGGACGGGGCGCCACGGCTGCTGGAATACGGGGTCAGCGACGGCGATGCCTTTGCCGTGGGGCTGGCCTGTGGCGGTACGATCCGCATTCTGGTCGAACCGGTGGGCACGGCGCTGGACGCGGGTCTGCTGGAACAGATCGTGCAGGCGCGCGCGGCGCGCAGGCAGGTGGCTTATGTCTTGGACACGGCCAGTTGGACGCGCGCGGTCTCAAGCGAAGGCTACGAGAGCCGCTTTGCGATGGACCGCTCGGGGCTGGAGGAGGATGGTCAGACCTTTGTGCATATCCACAACCCGCCCTTGCGGCTGATCGTCGTGGGGGCGGTGCATATCGCGCAGGCGCTGCTGCCGATGGCGCGGATCGCGGGCTATGATCCGGTGGTGATCGATCCGCGCGGCGCGTTCGGCTCGGATGCACGCTTTCCCGGAGAGACGATCCTGAACGACTGGCCCGACGAGGCGCTGGATGCGCTGGGCCTTGATGCGCGCACGGCGCTGGTGCTGCTGACCCATGATCCGAAACTGGACGATCCGGCGCTGCACCGCGCGCTGGCTTCACAAGCGTTTTACATCGGTGCCCTTGGGTCGAAGCGGACCCATGCCAGCCGCACGGAACGGCTGATCGAGGCAGGCTTTGACGCTACGGCAATCGCGCGTATTCGCGGGCCTGTCGGGCTGGACATCGGGGCCGCCAGCCCGCCCGAGATTGCGGTGTCGATCCTGGCACAAATGGTGCAGGCGCTGAGGCGCGGCGCGTGATCTTTGGCGATGTGCCGCTGGATCAGGCCGAGGGCGCGATCCTGGCGCATTCGATGCCCGGCGTGCGCGCGGGCAAGTCTGTCCGCATCGCCAAGGGCACGGTACTGACCGCCGACCATTTGCGCGATCTGGCAGAGGCAGGGCGCGATCATGTGGTGGTGGCACGGCTGAGTGACAACGACATCGAGGAGAACGCCGCAGCGTCGGAACTGGCGCAGGCGCTGGTGCCTGAGCCAGACGCGCAGGGCCTGCGCATTTCGGGGGCCGGTGCCGGGCGTGTGAACCTTTATGCCACAACGCCCGGTGTGGCGGTGATGGACGCAGAGGCCATCAACGCGCTGAACGCGGTGCATCCGATGATCACGCTGGCCACGGTGCCGCAATTTCACCGCTGCGACGACGCGGGGATGGTGGCGACGATCAAGATCATCGCCTACGGCGTGCCGCGCGCCGCTCTGGCGCAGGCGGCGGATGCAGGCCGTGCCGCGCTGCGCATCGCAAGACCGCAGTATTCAACGGCCACGCTGATCGAAAGCCGGGTGGGCTCTGCCGCGATGTCGGACAAGGGACGTTCTGCGATGTCAGGTCGGCTGGAGCGGTTGGGGATGACCCTGACCGACCGGGTGATCTGCGACCACACGACCGACGCGCTGGCGGGCGCGATTGCCGGGGCCGAAGGCGATGTCGTGCTGGTGCTGACGGCGTCGGCCACATCGGACCCCGACGATGTCGCCCCACAAGCGCTGCGCTTGGCGGGGGGGACGGTGGCGGCCTTTGGCATGCCGGTCGATCCTGGCAACCTGCTGTTTTTCGGAAAGATCGGGGACAAACCGGTGATCGGATTGCCGGGGTGTGCACGCTCGCCCGCGCTGAACGGGGCCGATTGGGTGCTGGAACGGCTGGTCTGCGGGTTGGCGCTTGATCAGGGCGATATTTCCGCGATGGGCGTCGGCGGGTTGCTGAAAGAGATACCGACACGGCCGAGGCCGCGCACCGCGCCCAAGGGCTGAGACTGCACAGCCCGAACACGTCGGCGGCGCTGTTGCGGCAACTGATAAAGTTAACAGTTTTCAAATAGCCGACTGCGTGCTTAAGTTCGACTTAATGGAGAGACAATCAGGGAGAACGACATGACACAGGTCTCAATGACCGTGAACGGCAAGCAGGCTTCGGGCGATGTCGAGGGGCGCACGCTGCTGGTGCAATTCCTGCGCGATGCCCAAGGGCTGACCGGCAGCCACGTCGGCTGCGACACCAGCCAGTGCGGCGCCTGCGTCGTGCATGTGGATGGCCAGGCGGTCAAGGCCTGTACCATGCTGGCGCTGGAAGCCGAAGGCGCGCAGGTCAGCACCATCGAAGGCCAGGCCAATGCAGACGGGTCGCTGAACGTGATCCAGCAGGCGTTTCAGGACCACCACGGGTTGCAATGCGGGTTTTGCACCCCCGGCATGGTGATGAGTGCGGCGGCGCTGCTCAAGGACAATCCCAAGCCGACCGAGGCCGACGTGCGCGACTATCTGGAGGGGAATATCTGTCGCTGCACGGGATATCACAACATTGTCAAAGCGATCCTTGCTGCATCCGGTCAGGATGTGAGTGCCATCGCCGCTGAATAATCGATTTCAATTGGGGGCCAGCCCCCAAACCCCCAGGGATACTTAGAGCCAAAAGAAGCCGGGGGGCGCGGGAGAGGGTCGCATTTTAGGGAGGAATAACCATGCCAAAAGACGGAGGCATCGGCGCCAGCTCAAAACGGCGCGAGGACATCCGGTTTCTGACCGGTGAGGGAAACTATACCGACGATATCAATCTGCGCGGACAAGCCTATGTGTTTTTCCTGCGCTCGGATATCGCACATGGCACGATCAACAGCATTGACACATCGGCAGCCGAGGGCATGCCGGGGGTCGTGAAGGTCTTTACCGCCGCCGATTTCGAAGGCGTCGGCAGTATTCCGTGCGGTTGGCAGGTGACGGACAAGCACGGCGAAGTCATGCAGGAGCCGGCGCACCCGGTTCTGGCCAGCGGCAAGGTCCGCCATGTGGGCGAGCCGATGGCCGCCGTCGTGGCCGAGACGCTGGAGCAGGCACGTGATGCGGCCGAGGCGATCGAGGTCGACATCTCGGAACTGCCTGCGGTCGTGGACATGAAGAACGCGCTGAAGCCGGATGCGCCCAAGGTGCATGACGATCTGAAGAGCAACCTTTGCTATGACTGGGGATTTGTCGAGGAGAACAAGGCGGCGGTCGAGGACGCGTTCCAGAAGGCGGCCCACGTGACCACGCTGGAGCTGCGCAACAACCGTCTGGTCGCCAACCCGATGGAGCCGCGCGTGGCGGTGGGCGACTTTGCCCGCGGCACCGGCGATCATACGCTGTATACCACCAGCCAGAACCCGCATGTGATCCGCCTGCTGATGGGCGCGTTCGTGCTGGGTATCCCCGAGCACAAACTGCGTGTGGTGGCACCGGATGTGGGTGGTGGCTTTGGCACCAAGATCTTCCACTATCAGGAAGAGGCATTTGTGACCTTTGCGGCCAAGGCCTGCAACCGACCCATCAAATGGACATCCAGCCGGACCGAGGCGTTCATGTCGGACGCCCACGGGCGTGATCACGTCACCACGATCCAGCTGGCGCTGGATGCGGAGAACAACTTTACCGCGCTGCGCACCGATACACATGCGAATATGGGGGCTTACCTCAGCACCTTTGCGCCTTCGGTGCCCACCTGGCTGCATGGCACGCTGATGGCGGGCAATTACCGCACGCCGCTGATCTATGTGAACGTCAAGGCGGTGTTCACCAACACGGTGCCGGTCGATGCCTATCGCGGTGCCGGACGGCCCGAGGCGACATTCCAGCTGGAGCGGGTCATCGACAAGGCCGCGATCGAGCTGGGGGTGGATGCGGTTGCGCTGCGCCGTCAGAACTTTATCACCGAGTTCCCCTATGCCACGCCCGTGGCGGTGGAATATGACACCGGCGATTACGTGGCGACGATGGACAAGCTGACCGAGATTGCCGATCTGGCCGGTTTCGACGCGCGGCGCAAGGAGAGCGAGGCGCGCGGAAAGCTGCGCGGTCTGGGCGTGAACTGCTATATCGAGGCCTGCGGCATCGCGCCGTCAAAGCTGGTCGGGCAGTTGGGCGCACGGGCCGGACTGTTCGAGAGTGCCACGGTGCGGGTCAATGCCACCGGCGGTCTGGTGGTGATGACCGGCAGCCACAGCCACGGGCAGGGGCATGAGACGTCCTTTGCACAGGTGGTGGCATCGATGATCGGCATCGACGAGAACATGATCGAGATCGTGCACGGCGACACCGCCAACACGCCGATGGGCATGGGCACCTATGGCTCGCGCTCGATTGCGGTGGGCGGATCGGCGATGGTGCGGGCGACCGAAAAGATCATCGCCAAGGCCAAGAAGATCGCGAGCCACCTGCTGGAGGCCTCGGAAAGTGATATCGAGTTGAAGGACGGCGCGTTCAGCGTGGCCGGCACCGACAAGTCGGTCGCCTGGGGGGATGTGACGCTGGCGGCTTATGTGCCGCACAACTATCCGCTGGACGACATCGAGCCGGGGCTGGAGGAGACGGCGTTTTATGATCCGTCGAACTTTACCTACCCTTCCGGCGCCTATGCCTGCGAGGTCGAAGTGGACCGCGACACAGGTCAGGTGACCATCGAGCGGTTCGCGGCGGCGGACGACTTTGGCAACATCATCAACCCGATGATCGTGTCGGGGCAGGTGCATGGCGGCATTGCGCAGGGGATCGGGCAGGCGCTGCTGGAGAACTGTGCCTATGACGAGAACGGCCAGCTGCTGAGCGCGTCCTATATGGATTACGCGATGCCGCGGGCCTATGACATGCCGTTCTTCAACGTGGACCATTCGTGCCAGACGCCGTGCACGCACAATCCTCTGGGTGTGAAAGGCTGCGGCGAGGCGGGGGCGATCGGATCGCCGCCTGCGGTGGTCGGTGCGGTGGTCGATGCGCTGCGCTCGGCGGGCAAGGATGTCACGCACATCGATATGCCGCTGTCGCCGTCGCGTGTATGGGCTGCGATGCAATAGGCCGGTGTGGTTTCGGGGGCGCTGCCCCCGAGCCCCCGGGATATTTTTGGCCAGAAGAATCGGCAGGGCCGGTTCGGAGGCTGTACGGAAAGGATGCGGAATATGTACAACTTTGATTTTGTGAGACCGACGACGGTGGACGAGGCCGTCAAGGCTCTGGGCGACGAGGAGGCGCAGGCGCTGGGGGGCGGGCAGACGCTGATCCCCACGCTGAAACAGCGGTTGGCGAGCCCGTCGAAACTGGTCAGTCTGACTGGTATCGCCGACATGCAGGGTGTTTCGAAAAGCGGTGACAGCGTTGTGATCGGTGGCGGCACCACGCACCGTGTCGTGGCGGAAGAGGCGGCGGGGGCCTATCCGGGGCTGGCGGCTCTGGCGGGCCGGATCGGCGATCCTGCGGTGCGCAACCGGGGCACCATCGGCGGGTCGCTGGCCAACAACGACCCATCGGCCTGCTATCCGGCGGCAGCGCTGGGGTCGGGAGCAACGATTGTCACCAACACGCGCGAGATCGCGGCGGACGATTATTTTCAGGGGATGTTCACCACAGCCCTGGAAGAGGGCGAGATCATCACCGAAGTGCGCTTTCCCATTCCGAAAAAGTCGCATTACGCCAAGATCGCGCAGCCTGCATCGCGGTTCCCGCTGGTGGCGGTGTTTGTTGCGCAATATTCGGATGGTGTGCGCGTGGCGGTGACGGGCGCGTCGAACAACGGCGTGTTCCGCTGGTCCGAGGCCGAGGCGGCGCTGTCTGATAATTTCGCCACCGATGCGCTTGACGGGCTGACATTGCCCAGTGATGACATGATCGGCGACCTGCATGGCACTGCCCAATACCGTGCACATCTGGTGGGTGTCATGACCAAGCGCGCGGTGGCCGCTGCCAGCTGAATATACCATTGGTTGAAATGAGCGGGCTCTCGCCGATGGCGGGGGCCTTTTTTATATGAAAAACAGGGTTTTATCGGGCTGATATTGTATAACAATCGCCCACGGCACCACCTTTGGAGGGAACGCAATGGTACGGCCTGACGTTAAGGTCGCGAAGCGTGGAGTTCTTGAAATGCAAAGAGGAAGGTCAACTCATGACATCTATTTTGAAACGTACAACAGCGATGGTTCTGTGCACTGCACTGGTCACTCCGGTACCGAGCATTGCCCAGGTCACAGCGCAGAGCGAAACCCAGGGTGAGACGACACTCAACCTGAATGACAGTGGTTTGGAAGCGGGTCTTGATGTCGCCGCTGACGCCGAGGCTGATGCTGCCGATGAAATTCTGGAGACGGACGACGAGGCAACCAAGGCGGCCAAGACCGCTCGTAAGGAAGCCCGCAAGGCCGAGCGCGAAGCCCGCCAAGCTGCCCGAGAAGCTGCTGCTGCCGCCGAAGCCGCTGCTGCGGCGACCGCTGAAAACGAAGCCGAACTGAAAGCCGAAGCTGATGCCGCTGCTGCTGTAGAAGCGGAAGCCGCAGCAGAAGCTGAGCGCGCCGAGCAGGCGAAGCAACAGGCTGAGGCCGAAGAAGCCGCTGCCGCAGAAGCTGATGCTGCTGCCGCCGCCGAGGCTGATGCCGCTGCCGAGGCTGCTACCGCTGCTGCAGAAGCTGATGCCGCTGCTGCCGCAGACGCTGCTACCGCTGATGCAGAAGCCGCAGAGGCTGCCGCCGCAGAGGCTGCGAGTGCTGAAGCTGAAGCTGCCACCGCAGAAGCGGACGCTGCAGCCGCACAAGCCGCCACCGACGCCGAAGCTCAGGCCGCCACTGATGCAGAGGCCGAACAAGCCGAGGCTGACGCCAATGCGGCCGCAGCGATTGCGGCACAGGCCGAAGCCGATGCCGAGGCTGCCGCCGAGACCGAAGACACAGCTGCCGCTGATGGCGAGACTGATGTGCAGGCGGACGATGCAACCGAAGCCGAGAATGCCGCCGCAGCGGCTGCTGCTGCCGCTACAGCCGGTGATACCGATGCCGCAGCGACCGCAGACGCCGAGCAGACTGAACAGGCTGTGCAAACCGAACAGGTTGAAGAGGCTGAACTGACCGAAGAAGAAATCGCACGTGAAGCGCGCCGTGAAGAGCGCCGCGCCGAGCGTCAGGCAGAACGTCAGGCCGCGCGTCGCGAAGCAAGTGCGGCTCAGGAGGATGCTGAGGCCGAAGAGGTTGAGGTTGAGACCGTTACGGAAGAAACCAGCCGGTCGAGCGATGAAGATTTCGAGACACAAGCCAATGCCGCGATCGAAGAGGATGAGGGCGGCCTGAGCAAGTTCGAAACTGCGCTGTTGCTTGGCTTGGGTGCTGTCGTGGTGGGCAGCGTGCTGAGAAATGGTGATGAGGTCGTGACAAACTCGGGCGACCGTGTGGTCGTGCGCCGTGATGGCGATCTGCGGGTGCTGAAAAGCGACAACGAACTGCTGCGTCAGCCCGGTTCCGACGTTCGCACCGAAAGCTTTGCCGATGGATCGACCCGCACAACGGTCACCCGTCAGGATGACAGTCAGGTCGTGACCATTGCGTCTGCAGATGGCACCGTGGTCGAACGCTTCTTGCGTCGCACCGACGGGACCGAGATCACCTTGATCAACGACAACCGTGATGTTGAGCCGGTTTCGGTATCGTTCCTGGAATCGCGCGATACCCGCACGATCCGTGCCACGGATTCGGCAGATGTTGCAGCATTGCGCTCGGCTTTGTCTCCTGCGGCGAACAGTGACATCGGGCGTACCTTTTCGCTGAGCCAGGTGCGCGAAATCCGCGCCGTGCGCGAACTGGTGCCAACGATCGAGCTGAACAGCGTGACGTTCGACTCCGGGTCTGCGGCCATCCGCGCCACACAGGCAGAACAGCTGGCCGATGTGGGCGGGGCGATTGTTGATGCGATCAAACGCGAACCAAGCGCCATCTTCCTGATCGAAGGTCACACGGATGCCGTGGGCGACGATGCCTACAACCTGGCACTGTCGGACCGTCGTGCGGAATCCGTAGCACTTGCTCTGACCGAATATTTCGACGTGCCGCCGGAAAACCTGATCACGCAGGGTTATGGTGAAAGTGCGCTGAAGATCCGGACTGCGACAGCCGAGCGGGCCAACCGCCGTGCCGCCGTGCGTAACATCACCCCGCTGCTGCGCTAAGATCGCAGCGATAGGTAACGAAAAAGGGCGCTGCAGAAATGCAGCGCCCTTATTTCATTGGGGTGATGGGGTTGGCGGCCTTGGGAGGCGACGATCAGGCTTTGGAGGCGACGGGCCCGATCAGCATGACCATCTGGCGGCCTTCCATCTTGGGGAAGTTCTCGATCTTGCCGACTTCCTTGGTGTCTTCGGCGACACGCTCCAGCAATTCACGTCCCAGGTTCTGGTGGGCCATCTCGCGGCCACGAAAGCGCAGGGTGATCTTTACCTTGTCGCCATTTTCCAGAAACTTGAACACATTGCGCATCTTGACTTCGTAGTCATTGGTATCCGTGTTTGGACGGAACTTGACCTCTTTGATCTCGATGATCTTTTGTCTCTTGCGCGCTTCGCTCTCGCGTTTCTGCTGTTCATATTTGAACTTGCCGAAATCCATGATCTTGCACACGGGCGGCACGGCATTGGGCGAAATCTCGACCAGGTCCAAACCGGCCTCTTCGGCCATTGCCATCGCGCGGGACGGAGTGACGACGCCAACGTTCTCGCCCTCGGCGCCAATCAGGCGAATTTCGTTTGAACGGATTTTTTCGTTGATGCGCGGGCCGGTGTCACGTTGCGGCGGCGCGTTATGTGGTCTGCGAGCGATGATGAAGGTCCTTTGATCATTGCAATATTTATCAAGGCTTCAAAGTAGACGCAGGCCTGACTTCATTCAAGGCGCAAAACGGCGCGCAGAGGCGTAAATCATGGTATTTCCCCTTGCACCTGTGCAAAACAGTGCGCATCTGAACGTCCAAGGAAGCATGCGGTGCCCTAGCGCCGTTCGTCAAACAATATAGGGAATGTAATTATGAAAAATCTTTTGTGGATACTCGTGGCTGCTGTGGTGGCCTTTGGTGCATATTTGCTGTGGTCTGGCCGCAGTATTCAAGAGGTGGCAACTGAAGCCGCCGACGCGGTGAACGCACCCGCCGCACTGCAAAGCGCTTCTGAAAGTGTCGGCGAGGCTGTTGAAGCCACCGAAGGTGCTGTCGAAGAGACTGTCATCGCCGCAGACGAGGCCGTGACTGCGCCCGAGGAAGACGTGCAGACCGAAGTGACAACTGAAACGGACGCAACAGCGACTGAAGAAGTGGTGACTGAAGAAGTGGTGACCGAAGACGCAGCGGATAATACAGCCGAAGCCGAAGCCGAAGCCGAAGCTGCCGAAGCCGCTGAAGCCGAAGCCGCTGAAGCCGAAGCTGCCGAAGCTGCCGAAGACATGGCATCGGAGGAAGAACCTGCAACTGCCGACGTTCTTACCGAAGAAGAAACGGCACCCGCAGAAACCTCAACCGATGCCCAAGCCACCGCAGCCGAGGAAACCGACACCACCAGCGTCGATGCGACAGCAGATGCTGATGCGACTGTGGATGCCACGGCAGATGCTGCGACAGATGCCACGGCCGATACTGCGACAGAGGAAGCGTTGACCGTCGAAGGTTTTGACTATGACCAAGCCCGTACGATGATCGAAGAGTCAGATCTGGGTACGATCCAGAAAAAGCTGTTGAGCGATGGTCTGCAAAGTGTCCGCGACAATCCCGAAGCGCTGGAACTTTTGCTGGGCCAAATCCGCGAGGCAATGGGCCTCTAAGCCCGCTGCCACCGCGAAGACAAAACAAAACCGCGCCCTGATCGGGGCGCGGTTTTTTCATGTCTTGCAGAAGGGTGAAGGGGATCAGACCCCGTCGCCCACGAAAGCCTTTTCGATCACGTAATCGCCCGGTTCGCTGTTGGCACCTTCTTTCAGGCCGTAACCTTCCATCAGTGCCTGGATGTCCTTGTTGAACGCCAGCGACCCGCAGACCATCGCGCGGTCGGTCTGAGGCGAGATCACCGGCACACCCAGATCGGCAAAGACGGTGCCGTCTTCGAGCAGGGTGGTGATGCGGCCCATCTTGGGGCTGTGTTCGCGGGTGGTGGTGGGATAATAGCGGATCTTGGTAAGGTTCTCGGTGCCGATCAGCTCGTGCATCATCTCGTCGGCCTTGAGGTCTTCGATCAGCCTGGCGCCATAGGCAAGCTCGGCCACGTCGCGGCAGGTGTGGGTGATGATCACCTCGTCGTATTTCTCGTATGTATCAGGCTCGCGCAGCAGCGACGCGAAGGGCGCAAAGCCGGTGCCGGTCGAGAAGAACCACAGCCGTTTGCCGGGCAGCAGCGCGTCGTGCACCAATGTGCCTACGGGTTTGGGGCGCAGGATGATCTCGTCGCCGACCTGGATGTGTTGCAGTTTCGAGGTCAGCGGGCCGTCGGGCACCTTGATTGAATAGAACTCGAGCTCGTCATCCCAGGCGGGCGAGGCGATGGAATAGGCGCGCAACAGCGGCTTTTGTTTGCCGGTGTCGGGGTTCGGATCGCCCATAAGGCCGATCATCACGAATTCGCCCGACCGGAACCGCAGCGACGCGGGGCGCGTCACGCGAAAGGAAAACAGACGGTCGGTCCAGTGGGTCACCGATGTGACGGTCTGGGCGTCGGGAAGGGTCGGGGCCTTGGCGGCAGCGGCTTGGTTCACGGGTGATTGCTCGGTCATTTGTTCATATTCACGCAAGTTACAGGTCTTGCGCGCCTTCACTGGTAACGGGGAGAGTGGACGGATGAAAGGGGTCAGATGGCCGCGTTGGTCTGGCCGCGCAGGCGGGCCTGATAGTCGTGGGCCTGCCAGTCGGCGCGGGATTGCCATTGATCTTCGGGCTGGCGGGCGGCGAGCGACTGGCTGATCTCGACCTCGTCAAAGCCGCAGCGGCGTGCCATCGCGTACTGATCCGCGATCACATGGCCGCGCGCGCGCAGGCGGCCCGTGTAGCCGCGCAGACGCAGCATTCGTGCAATGGTAAAGCCGCGCCCGTCGGCAGAGGACGGAAAGTCGATGCGCACCATTTTCAGGCTGGATGACAGCGTGATGTCGGCGTGGTTGGCGTCGCTGGGCACATCCAGGGCGGTCACGTCATTGGTTGTCTCGCCAAAGGGGGTAAAGCCTGCGTCCCACGTGTCGGGGCCAAAGCCGGTGTCGGTCACGATAATACTCATTGTTTCGCTCCTGTGCGGACCATCTTGCCATCCACGAAGTGAATGCCGCATTCGTCCTTTTGTGAGTTCCGCCACCGTCCGGCGCGGGGGTCTTCGCCTTCGGCCACGGGCGATGTGCAAGGCGCGCAGCCGATGGACGGATAGCCTTGGGCCACCAGCGGGTGACGGGGCAGGCGGTTTTCGATCATGTATTCGCGCACGTCTTCGGGGTTCCAGCGGGCCAGCGGATTGACCTTGATGCGTGGCCCTGTGGGGGCGTCCTCGACCTCGAAGAATTCCAGCTCGGCGCGTTGACCGGACTGATAGCGCTTGCGGCCCGTGATCCAGCCGCCGTGCTGTGCCAGCGCCTTTTGCAGAGGCCGCGTCTTGCGCAGCGCGCAGCAGGCATCGGTGTCGAACTGGTGCAGGGTGCCGTCGGGGTCCTCAAAGGAGACTTCGCTTTCGGCGGCACGAATGATGCGCAGATCCTTGAGGTGCAGCCGTTCCGCGACCTCTTGCTGGTAGACCAGCGTTTCGGTGAAGAGCATTTCGGTGTCGATGAAGAGCACCGGCACCGACGCATCGACCATCGCCACGAGGTGCAACAAAACCACCGATTCCGCGCCGAAGCTGCAAACCAGCGCAAGGTCTTCGATCTCGTTTACCGCCGCGCGCAGCACATCGGTGGCACCATGGTGGCGCAGCCGGTCGTTCAGCGTCTCTGCCTGAAGGTGCAGGTCTGCGGAGACCGGCCCTTCGGGGAGAGTTTGTCTGGCAAGATGAAGCATGGGTTTCACCTGAGCTTACTCGGCCGCGACGGATTTGGCTTCGGGATAGAGGGCGGCCTTGAAGGGTGCCATGCCGAGGCGGCGATAGGTTTGCAGGAAGGTTTCCGAGCGGTCCTCGCGGTGGTCAAGGTAGGCGTCGACCAGACGTTCGATGGCGGGCACGATGGCCTCGGCGGAAAAGCCGGGGCCTGCGCGTTCACCGATGGCCGCAGTCTGGGTGTGATCGCCGCCGAGCGTGATCTGGTAGTTTTCCACGCCCGCACGGTCGAGGCCCAGGATGCCGATGTGGCCGACGTGATGGTGGCCGCAGGCATTGATGCAGCCCGAGATCTTGATCTTGAGCTCGCCGATGTCGTGTTCCAGCTTGAGGTCGTCAAAGCGCGTGGCGATTTCCTGTGCGATCGGGATCGAGCGGGCGGTGGCCAGCGCGCAATAGTCCATGCCGGGGCAGGCGATGATGTCCGAGATCAGGTTGATGTTGGCGGTGGCGAGGCCATGCTGTTTTAGGGCC
>JAGXHE010000039.1 GCA_024636445.1 Sulfitobacter sp. | reverse complement strand
GTGACCAGCCCGCAGGCCTTCGAGGGTCTGCGCATGACGGGGCGCACCGTGCGCAAGCCCGGTCAGACCATCGCCGTGCCGGACCACAACGTGCCCACCACGCTGGACCGCGCCAACGGCGGCATGAACGAAGAAAGCCGCATTCAGGTCGACGCGCTGGACAAGAACGCCAAGGATTTCGGCATTCATTATTATCCGGTCTCGGATGTCCGTCAGGGTATCGTGCACATCGTCGGCCCCGAACAGGGCTGGACCCTGCCCGGCATGACCGTCGTGTGCGGTGACAGCCACACCGCAACCCACGGCGCGTTTGGTGCGCTGGCGCATGGTATCGGCACCTCCGAGGTCGAGCACGTTCTGGCCACGCAGACGCTGATCCAGCAAAAGTCCAAGAACATGAAGGTCGAGATCACCGGCAAGCTGAGCCCTGGTGTAACGGCCAAGGACATTACCCTGTCCGTCATCGGCGTGACAGGCACCGCCGGCGGCAACGGCTACGTCATCGAATATTGCGGCGAGGCGATCCGGGAGCTGTCGATGGAAGGCCGCATGACAGTGTGCAACATGGCGATCGAAGGCGGCGCACGCGCGGGCATCATCGCACCGGACGAAAAGACGTTCGAATACTGCATGGGCCGCCCGCACGCGCCGAAGGGTGCGCAGTGGGAAGCTGCCGTGGCATGGTGGAAAACGCTTTATTCCGATGACGACGCGCATTGGGACAAGGTCATCACCCTCAAGGCCGAGGATATCGCGCCCGTCGTGACCTGGGGCACCTCGCCCGAGGACGTGCTGCCGATCACCGCCAACGTGCCCGCCGCCAGCGATTTCACCGGCGGCAAGATCAACGCGGCGCAACGCTCGCTGGACTACATGGGCCTGACAGCCGGCACGCCGCTGAGCGCGGTCGAAATCGACACAGTCTTTATCGGATCGTGCACCAACGGCCGCATCGAAGACCTGCGCGCCGCTGCTGCGATCCTCAAGGGCAAAAAGATCAAGGACGGCCTGCGCGCGATGATCGTGCCCGGCTCGGGTCTGGTCCGCGCGCAGGCCGAGGAAGAGGGTCTGGCGGATATCTTCAAGGATGCCGGTTTCGAATGGCGTCTGGCGGGATGCTCGATGTGTCTGGCGATGAACCCCGATCAGCTGAGCCCCGGCGAGCGTTGCGCCGCCACATCGAACCGCAACTTCGAGGGCCGTCAGGGCCGGGGCGGACGCACCCACCTGATGTCACCTGCGATGGCGGCGGCGGCGGCGATCACCGGTCGTCTGACCGACGTGCGAGAGCTGATGTAGTCGCATGCAGGCATGGCCCCAAGCGGGGCCGTGCACCTCTTTCCCAAGGACACCACATCCAATGCCGCGCCATTGCTGCGAACAGGACACGCCCCGGACATGAGCGCCGCCGACGTCCCCGTAGGCTCGCTTTGGGTCGGGAAAGAGCTGCGCTGGCTGGACAAGCTGGCGCTGCGCAGTTTTGCGCATCGGGGTCATCCCGTGACGCTGTTCCACACGCACAATCTGCCTGACCCGCAGATAGAAGGCGTCACGCTGCGCCCCGCCGCGGATGTCTACGACTATTCCGATTTGCTGCTGGACGCGGTCACGCCGACGGTGTTCGCCGACCTGTTCCGATTGCACCTGATGCGCGACACCGACCTGACCTGGGTCGATACCGATTGCCTGTGCTACCGCCCGCTTGCGCCCAACGACGGCTATCTGATCGGGTACGAATCCCCCACGACGGTCAACAACGCGGTGCTACGCCTGCCCAAGGACAGCCCGGCGCTGGCGCTGTTGTTGGAGCATCTGAATGATCCCGAGTTCGTCCCGCCCTGGCTGAAAAAATCACGCCAGAAGAAATTGCGGGCCCTGCCCGAGGGTGAGCAGTTGCTGGCCGCAGCCAGGATGGCGCCCACGGTCTTTGGTCCGCAAGCGCTGACATGGGCATTGAACGAGACCTCGGAGATCGGCCACGCGCTGCCGCGCCATGTGCTCAATCCGGTGCATTGGTCGATGGCGGACATCTATTTCAACCCGCATGGCGGCGTCGAAGGCTGGCTGGGCTGCGACACCCAGTGCGTCCACCTTTACGCCAGCCGCATCCGCGCCGTGCACCGGCGCAGCATCCCCTACGAAGGCTCTTTCATTGCCAACTTTGCCACCGAGGTCGGATACGACTTTGGCGGCCAACCTTTCCGACAGACATAAGGACACGTGATATGGACAAGTTCGAAACACTCACAGGGATCGCGGCCCCGATGCCGATGATCAACATCGACACCGACATGATCATCCCGAAGAACTTTCTGAAGACGATCAAACGCTCGGGACTGGGCGTGAACCTGTTCGACGAGATGCGCTATGACGATGACCGCAACGAAATCCCCGATTTCGTGCTGAACAAGGACGCGTATCGCGATGCGCAGGTTCTAGTGGCCGGTGCCAACTTTGGCTGCGGGTCCAGCCGCGAACATGCGCCTTGGGCGATCAAGGACTTTGGCATCCGCTGCGTCATTGCACCCAGCTTTGCCGACATCTTTTTCAACAACTGCTTCAAGAACGGAATTCTGCCCATCGCCCTGCCACAAGAGCAAGTCGACCTGCTGATGAAAGACGCCGAAAAAGGCGCCAACGCGCGCATGACCGTCGATCTGGAAACTCAGACAATCACCACGTCGGACGGCGAAGTGATCAAGTTTGACGTCGATCCGTTCAAGAAACATTGCCTGATGGAAGGTCTGGACGACATTGGCCTGACGATGGCCAAGGCGGACTCGATTGATGCTTACGAAGCGAAAACAGGCAGCGAGCGCCCTTGGGTCTGAGACCCGACTTTTGCGCTGTCTGAAATTGGAAGGGGCTGCAAGCAAGACTTGCAGCCCCTTTTATGTGGCCTGGACAGATTGGCAGCAAATCTGAGACAATGCCCAGATCACGCCATCTTTATGATGCAAGATGGCACCACCTTCACCCACAAATCGCCACAAGAATTACGTTTGCTGCAGCGGGAACTTGAGCCAGCTGGCGAAAGAAGGCACAAATTGGGCAAGAATGAGGCAAGCTGCCACAAACGGCAGGATCAAGTTGGAACAAGTTCGCGGCAACGTATCGCGTCTGGCCAGTTTGAAGGGAACGAGAAGTGATTGCACGACTGACAGGTGCCGCCATGCGCGGCCTCTTGGTGGCATTGATGATTGCCACTCCGGCGCTGATGTTGCCGGTGGTGTCTGCGGACACGACGCAAATCATCTTGCTTATCGCCCTGTTGGCTGCCGCTCTTGTCTTTGTCGAATACAACTCGAATTTTCCATCCATCGTCGAATTCCGCAACGCGCCGCCGCTGAACCGGCTGCGGTTCTGTGGAACCTTTGTGACGGTGTTCCTGCTGACGGTGATTTGCGTGGGGCGTACCGAACCGACGCTTGTGACCGGAGCGATGACATCCATCGCGCGTCTGGTCGGGCACATGCTCGACTTTCCATTCTCGCCTGTGCGGCTGGTGGTTTTGTCGATGCCTGCGGACATGCCCGAGGATTCGCTGCGCATCGTGCGCGCATCCGCCGGGCTAAGCTATCTGTTCTCACTGGTGACCGCTGCGATCTTCATGGTCATGGTCCGCCTCTTCGGCTGGCCTTCGTCGCGCAACGGCGCGTTCAACGTGTGGATCAATCTGCCACTGTTCGATCCCACAGCGGGGGGTGACGCGCTGACACGGCTGCAACGCGACTCGCGGATCAACATCGTGTTGGGTTTTTTGCTGCCTTTCGTGCTGCCGGCACTCGCGAAACTTGCAGCCCACGTCATTGGCCCGATAACGTTGCAAGACTCGCAAACCCTGATCTGGACGATGACCCTATGGGCCTTTCTACCTGCCAGCCTGCTGATGCGCGGCATTGCGATGGGCAAAGTCGCGAACATGATCGAAGAAAAGCGCCGCCGCAGCTATGCCCGCGAGGCGGAAAACGACTATCAGGTCGCCTGATCCTATGGGTCTGCGCCTTCGGGCTGCTGACCCTTCCTGCATTGGCCGACAGCCTGCGTATCGCTACCTATCACACCGAACTGGACCGCAAGGGCCCCGGCCTGCTGCTGCGTGACATCACGCGCGGCGAGGATGTGCAGATTGACGCGGTGGTGGCGGTTCTGGTCCATGCGCAGGCGGACATCGTCGCATTGCAAGGGTTTGACTACGACCTGACGGGCGCTGCTCTGGCGGCTTTTGCCAAGGCGCTTGAGGCCGAGGGGCTGCATTATCCGCACCAGTTTGCCCTGCGCCCTAACACCGGTATGGTCACGGGACTGGATATGGACGGCGATGGACGTCTGGGCGGTCCGGGAGATTCGCAAGGGTTTGGCGCGTTTTCCGGTCAGGGTGGCATGGCGATCCTTTCGCGCTATCCGGTGGCCCGCGATGCGGTGCGCGATTTCTCGGGGCTGCTTTGGGTCGATCTGCCGGGTGCCACCCTGCCCCGTACCGATGCGGGACCCTTTCCCAGTGTCGCCGCCCAAGCCGCCCAGCGGCTGTCGACCACCGGACATTGGGTGGTGCCGGTCGATGTGCCGGACATTGGCCGCGTCAGCCTGCTGACCTATCACGCGACCCCGCCGGTCTTCGATGGCCCCGAAGACCGCAACGGCCTGCGCAACGCCGATGAGACGCGATTTTGGCAGGTCTATCTGGACGGTGCATTCGGTGCCGCCCCGACGACGCGTTTCGTGCTGTTGGGCGATGCCAATCTGGACCCTTCTGCCGGTGACGGACTCCAACCCGTCATGCGCAGGCTTCTGAGCGATCCGCGCCTGATTGATGTGGCCCCGACCAGCCCCGGAGCCACCGCCGTCGGAGACGCCACGGACACTGCCGACTGGGATGATCCCAACCCCGGTAACATGCGTGTCGATTACGTTCTGCCCTCGGCGGACTGGACTGTGACCGACAGCGGCGTGGTCTGGCCTGCACCCGACGATCCGTTTGCACAGACCGTGGCCCAGGCCAGCCGCCACCGCCTTGTCTGGGTGGACCTTGTCCGGGCAGACCCCGCGCGGTGACAACTTGACGCTCGGAACCCGCCGCGCTACGCCATTTTCAACCCATTTTCCGAGGAGAAAACCCATGTCGAACCCTTCCCTGTTGATCCTTGCCGGGGACGGCATCGGCCCCGAGGTGATGACCGAAGTCAAACGTGTCATCGACTGGTTCGGCGCGAAACGCGATCTGGCGTTCGACGTGGAAGAAGACCTTGTCGGCGGTGCGGCCTATGACAAGCACGGCACGCCGCTGCACGACGACACGATGGCAAGGGCGCTCCAAGTCGACGCCGTGCTGCTGGGTGCCGTGGGCGGCCCCAAATACGACGCGCTGGATTTCAGCGAGAAGCCCGAGCGCGGCCTGCTGCGTCTGCGCAAGGAAATGGACCTGTTCTCGAACCTGCGCCCGGCGCAGTGCTTTGACGCGCTGGCTGATTTCTCCTCGCTGAAGAAAGACATCGTTTCGGGGCTCGACATCATGATCGTGCGCGAGCTGACTTCGGGCGTCTATTTTGGCGAGCCACGCGGCATCTTCAAAGAGGGCAACGAGCGCGTCGGGATCAACACCCAGCGCTATACCGAATCCGAGATTGACCGCGTCGCGCGGTCGGCGTTTGAACTGGCCCGTCGTCGCAGCAACAAGGTGTGCTCGATGGAAAAAGCCAACGTGATGGAAAGCGGCGTCTTGTGGCGCGAAGTCGTGCAGAAAGTGCACGACACCGATTACCCCGATGTCGAGCTGACCCACATGTACGCCGACAACGGCGCGATGCAACTGGTCCGCGCGCCCAAGCAGTTCGACGTGATCGTGACCGACAACCTGTTCGGGGACATCCTGTCCGACTGCGCGGCGATGCTGACCGGATCGCTTGGCATGTTGCCCTCGGCCAGCCTGGGCGCGCCCAACGCCGATGGCCGCCCCAAGGCGCTTTATGAGCCCGTGCACGGATCGGCGCCCGATATTGCCGGTCAGGGCAAGGCGAACCCGATCGCCTGTATCCTCAGCTTTGCGATGGCGCTGCGCTACAGCTTTGATCAGGGCGACGAAGCGGCCCGTCTGGAAGCCGCCGTTGAAAAAGTGCTGGCCGATGGTGTGCGCACTGCCGATCTGCTGGCCGAAGAGGGCGTGACGCCCGTTTCGACCACCGGCATGGGCGACGCGATCCTCGCGGCCCTCGACGCATCGTTGTAACCCTGAAACCTCGCGTGCCCGCGGCCTGATGCGGGCACGCCCCCCTTGAAGCCCACCGAAATGTCGGCCATGCCATGGGCAGATTGCAAGAGGTCGCCCCATGTCGCGCAATATCCAAGGCATCCTGATCGCCCTGCTGGGCGGTCTGATCTATTCCGCCCATGACGCGATCATCAAGGGATTGGGCGCGACCCTGCCTGCCATCCAGATTGCGTTTTTCGCCTATCTGCTTGGCCTGCCCTACGTCATCTTCATGCTGATCCACGACAAGACGCCCGGCACATTGCGGCCTGCCAATCCGCTGTGGATGGCAATCCGAGTGGTGGCGGTGATGTTCGCGACAGTCGGGGCGTTCTATGCGTTTCTGGTGCTGCCGCTGGCCGAGGCCTATACCATCCTGTTCGCCGCGCCGCTGCTGGTGACACTGCTGGCCGTGCCACTTTTGGGCGAGGTTCTGCACTGGCGGCGCGCGACTGCGGTGATCGTGGGGCTGGTGGGCGTGCTGATCGTTTTGCGGCCCGACACCAAGACGCTCAGCATCGGCCATGTCACCGCGCTGGCATCGGCTGTTGGCAACGCGTTGGTCCATATCTCGTCGCGGCGCATCGGCGGGTCCGAGCGGCTGCCGCTGATGATCCTCTACCCCATGCTGGGCATTATCGTGCTGCTGGGCGCGGTCATGCCGTTTACGTTTCAGCCAGTCAGCGGGCAGGACTTTGGCGGGCTGGCAATCGTCGCGCTGTTCTCGTTTCTGGCGATGCTGTGCATGATCGAAGCGTTCAAACGCGGCGAAGCGGCGCTGATCGCCCCCATGCAATATTCGCAACTGATCTGGGGCACGATCTTTGGCATCCTGTTCTTTTCCGAATATCCCAAGGGGCCGACATTGCTGGGCGCGGCGCTGATTATCGGCTCGGGCCTCTACATCGTTTTCCGCGAAGCGAGACTGAAACCCGGCGCACCGGTCACGCCGCCGATTGCGACGCGCCGCCCCTGACATCAGGCTCTGTACCGCAGATCAGACTTGCCAATTCGGGGCAAAAACGATACCTCGCGGCCTTACGGTCGGGCTGTAGCGCAGCCTGGTAGCGCACCTGCTTCGGGAGCAGGGGGTCGGAGGTTCGAATCCTCTCAGCCCGACCATTTTCACAGATTTTACATATCATAGCGGCCTGCTTTTGCCCGGTTGCGTTTGCGTAAACCAAGGGGCTTTACACAGGCAACGGGAAATCGTCTAACCTTTGGGGGCCGCTGAACGGACCCTCAGGAGACACCCTTATGACCTGGCCTATGACTTGGCTCATGCCCGCAGAAACCGCCCCGCAAGACCGCATCTGGATGTCCTTCCCGCGCGAAGGACAGACCCTGGGCGAGACCAGCGCCGAGCGTGAAGCAGGCTACGCTGCATGGGCGCGTGTGGCCAATACCATCGCCGGTTTCCAGCCTGTGTCGATGATTGTTGACCCGACCGAGATCGCGCGCGCCAAGACGCTGCTATCTTCCGAAATCACAATTCACGCGCGCACCATCGACGACTTCTGGATGCGCGATTCAGGTCCGACATTCGTGCATGGGCCGGACGGCGCGCTGGCAGCGGTGGACTGGGTTTTCAACGGCTGGGGCGGCGGCGACTGGACGGCCAGCGGCAATGACCGCGATCTGGCGCGGTTCATCGCGGATCTGGCGGGCGTGCCGGTGGTGCCCTCGCTGCTGGTGAACGAAGGCGGCGGCATTCATGTGGACGGCGAAGGTACGGTTTTGCTGACCGAAACAGTCCAGCTTGATCCCGGTCGTAATCCCAATCTGGACCGTGCCCGCGTGGCCGAAGAAATGGCCCGCACGCTAGGTGCGACCAAAGCGATTTGGCTGCCGCGCGGGCTGGAACGCGACTACGACACCTTCGGCACGCGCGGGCATGTGGACATAGTGGCCTGCATGCCATCGCCCGGCGTGATCCTGCTGCATGACCAGCGCGATCCGGCGCACACCGATCATGCGGTGATGCAGGACATTCGCGCGCAACTGGCAGCGGAAACAGACGCCAAAGGGCGCAGTTTCGAGATCATCGAATTGCCCTCACCCCAGACGCTGACCGACGCTCATGGCCCCGTCGACTGGAGCTATGTGAACCATCTGGTCATCAACGATGCGGTGATTGCCTGCGCGTTCAACGAGCCGCGCGCCGATGCGCAGGCGCAGGAGATTCTGGCCGTTGCCTATCCGGGCCGTAAGATCGTGGGCGTGGATGCGACCGAGCTTTTTGCCCGTGGTGGCGGTGTGCATTGCATCACCCAGCAACAGCCCAAACCGCGTGCGTCATGAATGTCGTCGAAGCCTCTATCGCCGACCTGCGCGCCGCATTGGAAAGCGGTGCGACCACCAGTGTCGCCTTGGTCGAGGCCTATCTGGACCGCATCGCGCGCTTTGACGGCAGCGGCCCCTGCCTGAACGCCGTGCCGGTCCTGAACCCAGATGCGCTGGCCGAGGCGCAGGCGTCGGATGCGCGTCGCGCGGCGGGGCAAGTTCGCGGCCCGCTCGACGGAATCCCCTACACGGCCAAGGACAGCTACAAGGTCAAGGGCCTGACCGTCGCCGCAGGATCGCCCGCGTTCAAGGACCTGATTGCCGGCGACGACGCCTTTGCCCTAGCACAATTGCGCAAGGGTGGCGCGGTGCTGATCGGGCTGACCAACATGCCGCCGATGGCCAATGGCGGGATGCAGCGCGGGGTCTATGGCCGCGCAGAATCGCCTTATAACGCGGACTACCTGACAGCGGCCTTTGCTTCGGGGTCTTCCAACGGATCGGGCACCGCGACCGCCGCCAGCTTTGCTGCATTTGGCTTGGGCGAGGAGACATGGTCGAGCGGACGCGCGCCTACGTCGAACAACGCGCTTTGCGCCTATACGCCCAGCCGTGGCGTGATTTCGGTGCGCGGCAACTGGCCGCTGGTGCCGACGATGGATGTGGTGGTGCCGCAGACGCGCAGCATGGCCGATCTGCTGGAAGTGCTGGATGTGATCGTGGCGGATGACCCCGAAACCCGTGGCGATTTCTGGCGCGCGCAGCCTTGGATCAGCCTGCCTGCCGCTTCTCAGGTCCGGCCAGCGTCCTATCCGGCGCTCGCGGGTGGCACGCTGCGCGGCAAGCGGTTTGGCGTGCCCGCGATGTATATCAATGCTGACTCCGCAGCGGGCACAGCAAGTGACGCAGGCATAGGCGGGGCGACAGGCAAGCGGATCGAAACCCGTGCGGCGATCATAACACTTTGGGAACAGGCGCGTGCGGCGCTGGAACAGGCAGGGGCTGAGGTGGTCGTGGTCGATTTCCCGGTGGTCTCGAACTACGAGGGCGACCGCCCCGGCTGCCCCAAGATCGCGACGCGGGGGCTGGTTCCTGCCGAGTACCTTAGACGCGAAATCGTCGATCTGTCAGTCTGGGGTTGGAATGATTTTCTGCAGGCCAACAATGATCCGTCGCTGAACCGTCTTGCCGATGTCGATGGCGACCAGATATTTCCGGTGCCGCAGGGCAGCCTGCCTGACCGCTATACCGGCTTTGATGACAACATCGCGCAGTATCCCGCCCATGCCCGCGCCCAACCGGTCGACAGCTTTACCGATATTCCAATGCTATCAGAAGGATTGCAGGGGCTGGAAGACACCCGCCGCATCGATCTTGAGGAGTGGATGGACGGTCTGGGACTGGATGCGGTGATCTTCCCCGCTGTGGCCGACGTGGGGCCAGCGGATGCCGACACCAACCCGGCATCGGCGGATCTGGCGTGGCGCAACGGGGTTTGGGTGGCGAATGGCAATCTCGCGATCCGGCATCTTGGGATTCCGACCGTGACGGTGCCAATGGGAACGA
Organism: Sulfitobacter sp.; assembly: GCA_024636445.1. GTDB lineage: Bacteria > Pseudomonadota > Alphaproteobacteria > Rhodobacterales > Rhodobacteraceae > Pseudosulfitobacter. The sequence goes on along the minus strand of JAGXHE010000039.1, from coordinate 46,138 downwards.
TGGCCGACATCGGAATGCCTGTGGGTCTGACCTTTGCCGGACGCGCCTATGACGACAATGGCCTGCTGTCCCTTGCCTGCGCGTTCGAGGCAACTGGCCCCTACCGTACGGCCCCACCGCGCACCGCAGACTAAGGCGTATCGTGCTCCGCAAGCACTTTTCGCGTAGCCAGCAGAACGGTGTCCGGTCCAGCGCCCAGCGCCTGCCCAGCGCGGGTCATCACGCCGATGGGTCCGCGCGTGGGCGAGGTATCGAAGGGCAGCCGCACCAGACGGCCAGCGTCGAGCGCCGGGGCGACAACGCCATGCGAAATGATCCAGACCGCGTCGGATGCAGGCGTGTAAACATGGGCAAAAGCGCCCGAAACGGTTTCCAGCTTGTCGGGCAGATCGCCGATGCCATTGGCCAGCATGAAGGTCTCGACCAGCCCGTAAATCGCACTGTCGCGCGGCGGGTAGATCACCGGCCAATCGCGCAGCGATTCCAGATGCGGCGCGCGCAGCAGCGGGTGGTCGGGGCGCACGACCATATCCACCACTTCGGTATAAAGCTGGGTAAACGACAGGCCCTGCATCGTATCCACCGCGCCCAGTCGCCCGATCACCATGTCCAAGGCACCCGACCGCAGCCGCCCCACCAGATCGCCGTGCGCGCCCTCGACGATGTGCAACTGCATGTTCGGTGCCGCTGCGGCCAGATGAGCCGCCACTTGCGGCATCAGGCTGGCGGCGACCGACGGCAGCGCCCCAACCGCCACCACGGTGCGCCCGCCACGCGTCATCTGGTCGACGCCGTCCAGCCCTTGCTGCAATGCGGCCAGGGACGTCTGGGCGAAATGCCAGAACACCTCGCCCTGGGACGTCAGAGTAACGCCTCCCCTGTCACGTTCCAGCAGCGTGGCACCCAGGGTTTCCTCAAGGTCCTTGAGCGTGCGTGACACGGCCGGCTGGGTCAGGTTCAGCCGCTCGGACGCGCGCTTGAGACTGCCTTGGCGGACGATCTCGACAAAGCACTGAATGTGGCGAAATTTGATGCGGCCGTCGATCATAGTTACCAATTCGGGTAAGTTTAGCGGCCAATATATCAATTTACTTGCGCAATAGCATCATTAAAATGGTCCCGAAGAGAGGACCCTTTCATGCGCACTCAAATCGTTATCATCGGCGGCGGGCCGTCCGGGCTGCTTTTGGGCCAGCTGTTGCACACTCAGGGCATCGAAGCCGTTGTTCTTGAGCGTAAAACCCAAGACTATGTCCTGTCCCGTATCCGTGCGGGCGTGCTGGAACGCGGCCTGATCGGGCTGATGGAACAGGCAGGCGTGTCCGATCGCATGCACGCCGAAGGGTTCATTCACAACGGCACGATGGTCGGCTACGACGGTGATATGTTCCGCATCGACTTTGCCGAGCACACCGGCAGTTCTGTGATGGTCTACGGGCAGACCGAAGTGACCCGCGATCTCTACGAAGCCCGCGACAAGGCGGGATTGAAAACGGTCTACGAGGTCGAAGACGTGGTGATCCACGACGCAAAGACCGATGCGCCCTATGTGACCTACTCCAAGGACGGTCAGCAAATCCGCATCGACTGCGACTTTATCGCCGGATGCGACGGGTTCCACGGTGTCAGCCGAAAAACCATCCCCGAAGCGCAGCGGCGCGAGTACGAAAAGGTTTATCCTTTCGGCTGGCTGGGCATCCTGTCGGAAACGCCCCCGGTTGACGACGAGCTGATCTATGCCAACTCGGAACGCGGCTTTGCCCTGTGCAGCATGCGCAACGACCACCTGAGCCGCTATTACATCCAGTGCCCCGTCACCGACACCGTCGACGCATGGTCCGACGACGCGTTCTGGGATGAGCTGAAGCGCCGCATCCCGCAGAGCGCCGCCGACACAATCATCACCGGACCCAGCATCGAGAAATCCATCGCGCCGTTGCGGTCTTTCGTGACCGAGCCGATGCGCTGGGGGCGGCTTTTCCTGTGCGGTGACGCCGCCCACATCGTTCCGCCCACGGGTGCCAAGGGTCTGAACACCGCCGCATCTGATGTGCATTACCTCTACAACGGCCTGAAACAGTTCTATCTGGACGACGACAGCGACGGCATCGAACGGTATTCAGAACGCGCCCTTGCCCGCGTCTGGAAGGCCGAGCGGTTCAGTTGGTGGTTCTCGAACCTGATGCACAACTATCCCGGCCAGTCCGATTTCGACAAGAAGATGCAACTGGCCGAGCTGGCCTTCCTGCGTCAAAGCCCGGCCGCACAGGCCGCGATGGCGCAGAACTATGTCGGCCTGCCCTACTGAGGCCCGATCTACCAAGGAGTGGTCACGATGAGCGACAAGACAGACAGGGGCATGAGGGTCCGCCGCGAAGTGCTGGGCGACGCCCATGTCGACCGTGCCGAGGCCAACAAGACCGAATTTGACGCGCCGTTCCAGGGGCTTATCACCGATGCCGCCTGGGGCACCGTCTGGGCCAGTGACGCGATCAGCCGACGCGAGCGGTCGATGCTGACGCTGGCGCTGTTGGCGGCGACGGGCAATTTTGGCGAAATCCCGATGCACATCCGCGCCACGGCCCGCACGGGGGCCACCAAGCAGGACGTGATCGAAGCCTTCCAGCATGTCGCGATTTACGCGGGTGTTCCCAAGGCCAACCACGCGATAGCCTTGGCCAAGGCGACATATGCCGAAATGGAGGACGCTGAATGACCGATAAACCCTCTGGCCTGTTTCACCGCGACCGGGGCTGGCACCCACCTGCCCTGACGCCGCTCTATAAAACCAGCGTCAAACGCTCGCCTGCCGCAGCCCCCTTGGCGATGCCTTCGACGCTGAGCGAGGACACGGGGCCGGTGTTCACCCGCGATATTCTGGGCCCGCAAGACGCCGACCTGATCCACAACTTTGCCAGTGACGGGCAGTCGGCCATCGGGCCGCGTATCATCGTCTACGGGCGCGTGTTGGACGAGACCGGGCGCGGCGTGCCGAATGCGTTGGTCGAGGTCTGGCAGGCCAACGCCGGTGGCCGCTATCGTCACAAGAAGGAAAGCTATCTAGCCCCGCTGGACCCCAACTTTGGCGGCTGCGGGCGGGTTATTACCGACGAACGCGGCAACTACGAGTTCCGCACGATCCAGCCCGGCCCCTACCCTTGGCCCAACGGCCCGAATGACTGGCGGCCCGCGCACATCCACTTTTCGATCTTCGGGCAGTCCTTTGGTCAGCGTCTGATCACCCAGATGTATTTCGAAGGCGACCCGATGATCTGGCAATGCCCCATCGTCGGCACGATCCCGTCGCGCGAGGCAATCGAAACGCTGGTTGCAGCACTGGACATGCGCCGCACGGTGCCGATGGACGCGCGTGCCTACAAGTTCGACATCGTTCTGCGCGGCGTGCGCCAGACCCTGTTCGAAAACCGGATGGAGGGGATGTAATGGTACAAAAGCTGGACACCCTGAAGGAAAGCCCGTCGCAAACGGCGGGCCCCTATGTGCACATCGGTCTGACCCCGAATTTCAGCGGTATTTCAGGCGTTTATGACAGCGATCTGGGCACCGTGATGCTGGGTGGCGCGCCGAAAGGCGAACGGATTACCATTACGGGCCGGGTGCTGGACGGCACAGGCACCCCTCTGCGCGATGCGCTGCTGGAGATATGGCATGCGGATGCAAACGGCATCTATCCGGGGCAGGACGGAGCAGATGCGGATGTGTATGGCTGGGGCCGGTGCCCGACGGATATGGACAGCGGCATGTTCCGGTTCGACACCATCAAGCCGGGTTCAGTGCAGAACCGCGACGGCACGCCGATGGCGCCGCACGTCACTTTGTGGATCGTGGCGCGAGGCATCAACCTTGGGCTGCACACGCGGATGTATTTTGCAGATGAACAGGCCGCGAACGACGCCGATCCGGTGTTGAAACGGATCGAGCATCAGGTGCGGGTGCCGACGCTGATGGGCCAGACGCAGGGCGACGGCAGCTATCTGTTCGACATCCACCTGCAAGGGCCGGACGAGACGATCTTTTTCGATATCTGAGCTTTTAAAGGGCGGCGCATGAGACTGCGCCGCCCTTGTTTCATCAATCCTCGGACTGGCTGCCGCCCATCTTGCTGAGATCGACACCCTGACCGAACGGGATCGTGGCAAAGGGACCGGCATGGCGGGTCTGCGCGGGGTCGGACGGATCGGCGGGGGTGGCTTCGGCAAAGATCTCTTCCGCGAACTGTTCCGCATTGTCCTGCGGCTTGTACCCCAGAAACGACGCACCAGAGTTGTCCACCGGGCAGCGATCGTTGTTGGACACGCCGTAGATGATGGTGAATTCGGTGGTTGGTGTGTCGATCGCGCGGGTGACCAGATGCACCAGATCGGGCATCGACAGCCATGTGCCCAGCGCACGGGTGCTGCGGACGGGGGCGGCGGAGAGGATGCGCAGGCAGACCGCCTCGATCCCGTTTTTCTCCCACATCATCCGGCCCAGATTTTCCCCAAAGCACTTCGCCAGCCCGTAGAACGTGTCGGGGCGGTGCGGAGTATCCACGCCGATATGTTCGTTCTTGGGATACATCCCCACCGCATGGATCGACGAAGCATAGACGACCCGCTGCACCCCGTGCCGCCGTGCGGCCTCCCAGATGTTATAGGTGCCGCGAAAGTTCGAATGCAGGATCGACTCGAAATCGGATTCATTGGCGATGGCACCGAAGTGGACAACCATGCTGGCACCTTCCATCATCTTCAGCACCGGATCGAAATCGCCCAGATCGGCGGTGACCCATGTTTCGTTCGGCATCAGATCGCCTTGGGCCTCGGCGATGTCGGTCGATACCAGCTCCCTGGCCATTTTCGACATCTGTTCGCGCAAGGCATGGCCCAGCGCGCCGGCGGCGCCTGTGAGTACGATTTTTTCCAGCATAGTATAGTCCTTTAGGTGATGGCCTTTAGATAATTGCCTTTTCGACAAAGCCTGCGCCCTGTGCGATCCGGTCAAAGTGGAACGAGGTCAGGTCAAGCGACCGGTAGCCCCGATGTATGATCATCTCGGCGGTGCCACGTCCGATGGCGGGGGCCTGTTGCAGCCCGTGGCCCGAGAACCCGTTGACGAAGATGAAATTCGACACCTCCGGGTGCGGCCCCAGAATGGCGTTTTGATCGAGTGTGTTGTATGCATAGTGCCCCACCCATTCGTTCACCAGCTTGATCCGCTCGAACTGCGGGACGCGGTGTGCCAGCACCGGCCAGACCTTGTTTTCCCAGATGCCATGATCGGGCGCGAAATCGTCTGCATCGACGGCATGGTCTTCGTCCGGCGGACAGCCTGCCATGTAATACAACCCGTCGCTGCGCATGTGCACGCCGCTGGGATCGATGGTCAGCGGCAGGTCGCGGTCCAGACGCTCTGCTGCCGCAAAGACGAAGGTGAAACGCTTGCGCGGCTCGACCGGCAGGGGGATGCCCGCCATCGCCGCCACCTGTGCTGCGCGTGGGCCCGCGGCGTTCACCACGGCACCGCAGGCCACGGTTTCGCCGGTGGCCAGCGTCACGCCAGTGACCTGCGTGCCGCCTGCGTTCAGGGTCAGGGACGCGACTTCGTTCGCCACGTATTCCACGCCGTTGGCGCGTGCCTTCTTGCGGAACCAGTCGAACACGGTGCCGCCGTCGAAATAGCCCTCGTCGATCAGGTTGTGATTGCCTGCAACGATGTCATCGACGTTGTAGAATGGATAGGCCGCCTTGATCTCGGCCGCTGTCATGTGGCGTGTGCCCGCGCCGCACTCGGCCTGCACCTGCTGCGCCTGTGCCAGATTTTCGGCCTGTGCCTTGGTCTCGGCCAGATACATATATCCGAACGACTGGATCGGCAGGTTCGGCACCGCCGGGTCGTCGTTCATGTGATGGCGCATGTTCTGCACGAAATCGGCCCCGAACTGCGAAATGCGTACGTTGATTTGGTTGCTGAACTGCTGGCGGATGCAGCTGTTGGTGTGCGCGGTCGAACACATCGCATAGGTCGGGTCGCGCTCGACCACCAGAATGCGGCCGTCAAAACCCAGATGGGTCAGCCACCATGCCACCGATGATCCGTACATTGCGCCACCGATCAGAATGACATCATAGGCGTTGTGCTTGGGCTGGTTGAATTTAGGTGCAGTCATTGGGGCGTTCCTGGGCCATCGGGGCTGAAGCAGACCACATCATGCTTGGTGGTTCCTTGCCAAGGGTCTGTGAAACGCCAAGGCCATAAAAATGCTGCGTCGCGCTTTGGGCGGTGGCGTGGTCTTTCGACTTGACGACATGGCCTTGGACGCGTCGCTTGGCCGACCCTACGTCAGCGTCCGGACGCACCGGTCGGGTCCGCCGCGCCTTGCCTGAAAATTGAGCAATAAATTGAGCGTTTCTGCGGGCTTGAAAGTAGGTCGTTAACGACCCTGTTGCGCATCGATTACAAAGATGTAGTCTTGATCCATGACATCACAAAGCCAACACTTTAGCGAAATGATGGGGCAGGACAGCGTCCGCACGCCCTATGTTGATTACGAAGCCTGGTTCTCGCGGCAAGACACCGCGCGACTGTCCCGCAAAGCCAAGGATGCCGAGGCCTTCTTTCGGCGTACTGGCATCACGTTCAACGTGTACGGACAGACCGACGCCGAAGAACGGTTGATCCCCTTCGATCTGGTGCCGCGCATCCTGACGGCGGCGGAATGGGCCAAGCTCAGCCGCGGCATCGACCAGCGCGTGCGCGCGGTCAACGCGTTCCTGCACGATATCTACAACCGACAGGACATCCTGCGCGCGGGCATCATTCCGGTCGAACTGATCCAGAACAACGACGCATTTCTGCCGCAAATGATCGGATTTTCGCCACCCGGAGATGTGTATACCCACATCGTCGGCACGGACATCGTCTGCACCGGCGAGGGCGAATTCTATGTTCTGGAGGACAATGCACGCACCCCATCCGGTGTCAGCTACATGCTGGAAAACCGCGAGACGATGTTGCAGATGTTCCCCGAACTGTTCAGCAAGATCAAAGTGCAGCCGGTCAGCGACTATCCCAAGAACCTGCGCCGGTCGCTTGCCGCCTGTGCGCCCGCAAGCTGCGAAGGCCGCCCCACCGTGGCGGTGCTGACGCCGGGGATCCACAATTCGGCCTATTACGAACATTCGTTCCTGGCCGACCAGATGGGCGTAGAACTGGTCGAAGGACATGACCTGCGAATCGTTGACGGCAAGATCGCGATGCGCACCACCGAAGGTCACAAGGTGATCGACGTGATCTACCGCAGGATCGACGACGAATACCTTGATCCTCTGACGTTCAATCCTGACTCTTTGCTGGGCGTGCCGGGCATCATGGATGTGTACCGTGCGGGCAACATCACCATCGCCAATGCACCGGGAACGGGTGTCGCAGACGACAAGGCGATCTACTGCTACATGCCCGAAATCGTCGAGTTCTACACTGGCGAACGTGCGATCCTGAAGAACGTCCAGACCTTCCGCTGCTCGGAAGCGGATTCGTTGAAATACGTCCTGGACAATCTGGCCGATCTGGTGGTCAAGGAAGTGCACGGCTCAGGCGGCTATGGCATGTTGGTCGGCCCCGCCGCCAGCAAGCAGGAGATCGAGGATTTCCGTGCCAAACTGAAAGCGCGCCCTTCGAATTACATCGCACAGCCGACGCTGTCGCTGTCCACAGTGCCGATCTTTACCGATGCGGGACTGGCCCCGCGCCACGTCGATCTGCGCCCCTTTGCGCTGGTGTCGCCCCAGGGGGTGCACATCACGCCGGGTGGGCTGACACGTGTGGCGCTGAAGGAAGGGTCGCTTGTGGTGAACTCAAGCCAAGGCGGCGGCACCAAAGACACATGGGTATTGGAAGACTGATATGCTGGGAAAAACCGCAGGCGGTCTGTATTGGATGTTCCGGGGTCTGGAACGGGCGGAAAACAACGCCCGTTTGATCGAAGCCGGATTTCGCATCGCACTGACACGCTCGACGAACACCGAGACCGAATGGAAATCGGTCATCATCACCTCGGCGGCCCAACAGGGTTTCACCGCCAAACATTCCGAATTCAGCAGCACAAACGTGATCGACTATATGTTGCGCGACACCGACAACCCGTCTTCGGTTCTGTCCGTTGTGAAGCAGGCGCGCGACAATGCGCGGCTGGTGCGCACCGCGCTGACCACCGAAGTTTGGTCTGCGGTCAACGAGACGTGGATGGTGATCACCGAGCTTTTGAAAAATCCGGTGCCCGACACCGACCTGCCCGAAGTGCTGTCGATCATTCGCCAGCAATCGGCGCTGGTGCGCGGGGCGTTGCACGGCACCATGCTGCGCAACGACATCTATGACTTCTGCCGTCTGGGCACGTTCATCGAACGCATGGACAGCACCGCGCGGATCATCGACGTGAAATATTACACGCTGCTTCCGTCGCCATCGCTGGTTGGCAGCCGGATGGACAACGTCCAGTGGGAAACCCTGCTGCGGTCCGTGTCGGCACACCGTTCGTACCGCTGGGCCGTCGAAGAGGAATATACCGCGACCAACATCGCCAACTTCCTCGTGCTTGACCGTCGGATGCCGCGGTCGCTGGCCTACTGCGCCGGGCAGATCGTGGAAAACCTGGATTATCTGTCCGAGGAATACGGCGACCGCCGTCCGTCACGAGACATGGCCGAGCATATGAACGCACGGTTGAAAGGGCGCGACATTCATTCGATCATCGAAGAAGGTCTGCACGACGTTTTGGGCACGATCATCTCGGATGTCGCGGCACTGGGCGCGCAGATCGAAAAAGACTATCGTTTCATTCACTAATCACAGGGCAGGATTTTTCCGTTGCAACTGCACGTCACGCACACAACCCGTTACGCCTATGACGCACCCGTCATCTACGGGCTGCAAAAGATCCGGCTTCGGCCGGTGGCGTCGCATATGCAGTCGATCCCCAACTGGGACCTAACCGTCACCGGCGGCAAGATCGAATGTTCCTATGTGGACCACCACGGCAACCAGACCGATCTGGTCTCGATCACGCCCGAGGGTGATTCAGTCGAGATCACGGCGCACGGCGTCATCAATACCGAAAACACCCAGGGTGTCTTTGGCAAGGTCTATGGCCGCGTGCCGTTGTACCTGCTGCGCGTGCCGACACTGACCACCGAGGCAGGCCCAAAGATCCAGGCCTTTGCCAAGACGCTGGACAAGCACGACGATCTGCTGGCCGGTCTGCACGCGCTGTCGCAGGCGATCATCGAGGCGGTGCCTTACGAAGCGGGTCACACCCAGGCCACCACGACCGCCGAAGAGGCGCTGGCCGGTGGCAAAGGTGTGTGTCAGGACCACGCCCAGATATTCATCGCCGCCGCACGTCTGGCGGGGCTGCCCGCACGCTATGTCTCGGGCTATCTGATGATGGACGATCAGGTCGATCAGGACGCCAGCCACGCATGGGCCGAGGTGCATCTGGACACGTTGGGCTGGGTCGGTTTCGACGTCTCGAACGGTATTTCGCCTGATGAACGCTATATCCGCATCGCTTTGGGCCGTGACGCAAAAGAAGCATCTCCAATAGAAGGGATGCGTATGGGCTCTGCCGATGAATCGATGATTGTGTCTTTGCAGGTCCAGCAGTAATCACGAGCATCGGAACTGCTTTGGATTGCCCATCATGACTTACTGTGTCGGAATGCGCCTTGATAAAGGCCTGGTCTTTATGGCCGACACGCGCACCAGCGCGGGCGTCGACAACTTTGCGGTGACCCGCAAGATTTTCAGCTTTGAAGTGGCGGGCGAACGATCCATCGTCATCATGACCGCGGGCAACCTTGCCACGACGCAAGCGATGATCAGCCTGCTGGAAGAGCGGTCAAAGACCACAGAAGAGCGTGATCCTTCGATCCTGCGCCAGTCGACCATGTTTCAGGTCGCACGCCTTGTCGGGGACACCCTGAACGAGGTTATCGTGAACTCGTCGCCCAATGGTCAGGGGGCCGCGGATCAGTTCCGCGCGTCGGTGATCCTTGGCGGCCAGATCGGCACGGGTAAACCGACGATCTTCCTGATCTACCCCGAAGGCAACTTTATCGAGATCACCGACGATACGCCCTTTTTCCAGATCGGTGAGACCAAATACGGCAAGCCTATCCTGGTGCGGACCTATGACCGCGAGATGAGCTTTGAAGATGCGGTGAAACTGCTGCTTGTGTCGTTCGATTCAACGGTGAAATCGAACCTCAGCGTCGGGTTGCCCTTCGATCTGATGATCTATGATCGCGACAGCCTGAACCCTATGCGCATGACCCGCATTGATGCCACCGACAGCGTCTATCAGGCGATCTCGAACGGCTGGGGCGATGCGCTGAAGGATGCGTTCCTGAAACTGCCCAGCTACACGCTGAAGACCTGAACACGCTGGCCGCAGCCCAATCGGCGCGGTCAGAGGTTCCCACACAGATCGTGCCCGCAATCAGATGTGAAGTGCTGCCGCATTGCTTTTGCAAGAAAGCCGCTGCATGCTGGCCACTCATCAGGACGTGAACCTGATTGCAGCGCGGTTTTGCATGTTCTTTGGCCTTGCCCACCACACCCCCTTGATCGGCCGAGGCTGTTGGAAAGTGACCCGTCACGAGACAACGAAGCGCGTCAGAGCCATATAACGGGCTGCGCATATTGACGAAAAATTCACGACACTCGAATGGAGTTGAGTTTTTGACCAATCTTCGTCCTCGGCAAATCGAAACTGTGCGCGACGTCGTGCGAAAGCAAACGGACGCAGCCCATGCCAAGCTGCACCTGCACACTTCGTTTGTGGCGTTGTTCGAGGGCAGCCTTGAGTTGGGCGCATACACGCAGCTGGTTCAGCGGTTTCACGGCTTTTACGCACCGCTGGATCGGGCCATCGAACATACGATAGCAAGTATGCCCGACGCTGCCGCCCGCTATGCCTATGTGCGGCGATCTGACCTTTTGGCGCAGGACTTGATTGATCTGAACGCAACCGCGCTAGATAAGCAAAATGGCCCGCGGTGCACGCGGGCGGCGGACATCGTGACGCCGGAAACACTTGGGGGAGTGCTGTACGTGATCGAAGGGGCGACGTTGGGGGCAACTCAGATCGACCGCGCAGCGCAAAAATTGCTCGGCGCAGACGGTTGCGAGGGGCGCCGTTTCTGGGCGTGGTGCCGGGCGCAGAAAGCACAGCGCTGGACGCTGGCAAATGACTTTCTCGAACAGCGGCACGCGCAGGGAACAACGCTTGATGATCTGGTCACGGGTGCGCGCGATACGTTCGACGTTCTGGCCGAATGGCTTGCACCTCTGGATCAGACGCAGCCTGTCTTGCAAAGGGTAGATACGTGACGACCGATCAGGTTGATCTGACGACCTGTGACCGCGAGCCGATACACCTGATCGGCGCTGTCCAGCCCCATGGCGCGCTGATCGCAGTCAACGACGCCACTGGCATTGTCGAATACGCAAGTCTCAACACGGCGACTTATATAGGCCACGCGCCCGAGACGATCCTCGGCCAGACGCTGGCGTTTGTGATTGGCGCAGAGAACGCGGCGGCGTTGCCCCCACTTGAACTCACCACCACCACGCCCGAGCTGCTGCAACCATGGTTTTTCAGCTTTGACGGACCGGATGGCACCCGCATTGACGCCGAGTGCCTGCCCCATCGCAGCGATGCCCATATTATCCTGGAATTTGTCACGCCTGAGCCAAAGCCCGCCGCCGTATGGGAAGACGAGTTGTTGCGGCGCGGAGTGATCACCGAATTGTTCAAACCGGACGTGCTGGGCGAACTTGCGGATGCCAGCGCGAAAATCATCCGCGATGTCACCGGTTTTGACCGCGTGATGATCTACCGGTTTGCCGAAGACAAGCACGGCGAGGTGATCGCGGAAAGCACCAACCGGCCTGACAGCTTCCTCGGGTTGCATTATCCTGCATCCGACATCCCGGAACCGGCGAGACGGCATTTCGTGTTGAACGTCATGCGCACGATCCCGGATATCAACGGCGCTCGGAGTCCGATTGTTAACCGTTCGGGAGAGGTCGCAAATGCCGAAGCAGCGCAGCCGCTGGACCTGACGTTTTCCAAACTGCGCGCCGTCGCACCTGTGCATGTCGAATATCTTAACAACATGGGCGTCGGCGCCAGCATGTCGATTTCACTGATCACCAACAATAGCCTTTGGGGCCTTGTTGCGTGCCATCACTACGGCCCGCGACTGGTGTCTTCCAGCAGGCTGCGCTTTGCCGAACTGCTGGGCAGCACCACGTCTGCCTTGTTGCAAAGTATTGAAAATACGAACAAACTTCAGAAAAGTATCAGGGCCGAAAAGACAGCGTTTCACATCGAACAACAGGCCCGTTCGGGGCGACCGCTTGGCGATCTGGTCCAGGAACATGCGCGCGACTTGATGGAGCTGACCGGCACCCAAGGCATGCTTCTGGTTCTGGGCAAGGACGTGATCCAAAGCGGAACAGTGCCCGAAACACCGCTGGATTTCGCCCCGCTGCGCGCGCAGTCTGTGGATGGTGTGGCGACCACACAAACCCTGTCTGCCGTCGTGGATATGGATGCGGAGCAGATGCAGGTGGCGGCGGGTGCCGCATATCTAGATCTTTCGGAAGATGGCGCAGACCACCTTGTTTTGTTGCGCGCCAACTTTGACCAGACGATCCGCTGGGCAGGCAAGCCGGAAAAGGTCGAAACCGTCGGGAAGGATGGGACTGCACGCCTGTCTCCGCGTGGGTCGTTTGCGTTGTGGCGCGAGGAGCGGCGCGACAGAAGCAAGCCTTTTGACGACACCGACAGCGACGCGCTGCGTATCCTGCGCCGTGCCCTGTTTGCTCTGAACAGTCTGGAGCGAGAACGTCTGGCCCGCGATGCGCAACACGCCTCGGAAGCCGAGGAGATCCGGCTGCGGCACGCCTTGCTGGATGCGGCACGGGCCAGTTCACTTGGCGAGCTGGCCTCGGCGATTGCGCATGAGTTGAACCAACCGCTGTCCGCAGTTGCCAACTACGTCAGCGCCTGTCGGCAGGAGTTTATCAACGCCAAGATCGAGATGCCCGAACGCGCCGGTGAGCTGATGGACGACGCCATCGCCGAGACCACGCGGGCGGGTGATCTGGTGCGCCGGATCAGGGATTTCATCACGCGGGGCGACCTGAACGCGGACTTTATCGATGTGATGACAGCCATCACGCAAGGCATAGATCTTGCGTTTGTTTCCAGCCAGTTGCCACGGTTGCAGGTGGATATCTCGGCAGAGGACGACCTGCCACAAGTGCTGGCTGATCCGGTGCAGATCGGGCAGGTGATCCTGAACCTTGTGCGCAACAGCATCAGCGCGATGCGCACTTCGCAGACGCAGGCTTTGACGATTTCGGTGACCAAGGACGACAGGGATGTTCAGGTCCTGATACAGGACACAGGGCCCGGTATTCCGGCCGAAATGCAAAAATATATCTTTGAACCTTTTCACGCATCGACAACAAAAGGGATGGGCATTGGTCTGTCGTTGTGTCGTTCTATAGTCCAGGCTCATGGCGGGAGCATCTGGGTGCAGCCGTCCACGGTCGGCGCAACCATCGGGTTTACGCTACCGGCAAGGGGGGAACATGATGAATAGGTTTGAGGAGAATCTATCCATCTACGTGGTAGAGGATGACGCTGGCGTGCTGAAATCCATGTGTGCGCTTTTGGGTGCACATGGGCATGCGACGATTCCCTGCGCCTCGGCCGAAAATTTCCTCAGGGTGTTCGACCCCGACCGCAAAGCCTGTCTGCTGCTGGACGTGCGGTTGCCCGGAATGAGCGGGACGCAGTTACAGGCCCATCTGAACGAACTGGGAATTTCGCTGCCGACTGTTGTCGTCACAGCCCACGGCGACGTGCCGATCGCCGTACAGTCCATGCGCGCAGGGGCGATTGATTTCATCGAGAAACCCGCGCGCGCCGAAGACATCCTGAATGCTGTCAACATGGCAATCGGCATGCTGTTCAATCGCCAACCCCCTGTTATTTCGAAAAAGATCGTCTCCAACCGTCTGGCGAAACTGACCGACCGCGAGCGTGAAGTGTTGCACCATCTGCTGCTGGGCAAGCTGAACAAAGAGATCGCAAACGAGTTGAAAGTCAGCCAGCGCACGGTAGAAGGGCACCGTTCGCGTATCCGCGAAAAGATGCATGCACGCGGCATCGCCGATCTGATCCGGATGCTGGGCTAGTCCACGCCGGTTCACGCAAAAGCGCGCAGGTAATTATACGCGGTGGGAATTCCGAACTGTTACTCGGACTTTGGCCTGTTCTAAGCTGAAACCCAGATAAAGTGGAGTTCTTGACCGCAGGTTTTGTTTTCAAATTACGAATAAGAGAGCTGTCCGACCAAGCGCAGTTCTACTTGCTGAAGTTGCATGGTGCGACAAAGTCTTATTCGAAAATATGAACACTTCGAACCTAAACAACGATCCCGAGCCATTCGCTACTTTGAGGTTGGGAGGCCTCAGTATCGAATTCAAGACAAGCTCGTCACTTGGGTAAAACCTCGTGAGGACCCCACAGACAGAAAGCTAGCAAATTCAGTTGGCAAAAGGCAGCTACGTGCCTTTTGAATCGGGGGAGACATCGGAGATGCCAAGAGAACAGAACATGATGACGGAAATTTCTTTCCGAGAGCCGCTTGAATATCGGGTCTACGAGAGAAGCCAGGCAAACATCATCCGACTTAAAGAACGTCTTCCGGAAGATACAGTTTTGAGTCTGGCCCGTGAGGTCATCCGCCGCGTCGCATTGAAGGGTCAGAAAATCGAATACCCGACGCTGGTCACGTCCGACGCCGATCTGGAAAAGCTGTGCAACGAACTGCTCTCGGACGATCCCAAGGCCGCTGTGGACATGATCGCCACACTGCGCGCCGAAGGTGTCAGCACCGAACAGATTTACCTCAAGTACCTTGCCGGTGCAGCGCGGATGCTGGGCGATTGGTGGGAGCAAGACAAAGCCAGCCTGACCCAAGTGACCGTCGCAAGCAGCCGGATGCTAGCCATCATGCGCGGCATGCGTCACCTGTTCGAACCGGCCGTGAACACCCAGACCAAATCGGCGATCTTTGCCTCGGTTCCCGGCGAAGATCACACGATGGGTGTGAAAATGGCCGCTGACCTGTTCCGAAAGGAAGGTTGGGATATTTCGCTCAAGCTTGGGCTGACGCACGACGCGCTGGTCGCCGAGATCGAACAGGAGCCAAAGGGCATTGTCGGTCTGTCCATGTCTGGACGCCATTCGATCGAAAAGCTGTCAAAACTGGTCATCGCCCTGCACATATGTTGTCCGCAGGCCTATCTGTTGGTGAGCGGGCAAGACGTTGAGAAAATGAGACCGACGCTGGCGCTGATGGGATTTGACGGCATCGCAGGGTCCGTCGAAGAGGCGCGCGAGCAGATGGCCGCGCTCTGGGAGCGCAAGACTCTCAGAACAGGGGCACATTGCGACAGGAACAACGGAAACGGTTCAGCTTTTGCTGAGCAGACCATATTTTCGAAGTTTAACGTACAGTGACTGACGCGACAGGCCCAGCATTTCGGCTGCGGCCACACGGTTGTTCGAAGTCATTTCCACTGCTGTTTCGATGCACATCTTTTCAACCACATCGGTGGTTTTAGCCACGATATCCTTCAAAGACTGGCCACCGATAAGTTCGATCACCGATTGCATATCGACATCCGTGATCTGCTTTTTAGTGCCGCCTGCGGATTCCACACGTTTGGAATCTCGAATGATCATCCCAAAGATGGTTTGGCCGCCCGCGCTGATCTGGGTGGTTGAAATTTCTACTGCGCGCTCGGACCCGTGCTCGCTGACCAGTTTCGTCGCATACAGGCGCATCTGACCCGTGCGTCGTGCATTTTCCAGCATTACATTCACATCAACCGACCCGCGACCGAGGAATTCGGCAACCGACCGGTGCTGGAGGCTGTAGGAATGTGTGATGTCGGCAAGTTTGGGAAAGGCGTCGTTTGCGCTGAGAATCTGACCTGACGCATCGACAAAAACGATCGCGTCCACGCCGCTGTCGTACAGCCCCAAAAGCTGGGTCTGAAGTTGGTCCAACGAAGCGTCCTGTCCGCCTGCAACCGTGATCTTGCACAGCAACATCTGTCCGTTGACGCCTCGAAAAAGTGAGGGGCGCAAGGATAGCATCAACTTGGTCAGCCTGGACTTTGCAATGACTGGTGAAATGGATTGCTCTGACGCTGCGGACACCAAGCGGTTGATCACATTCTCGCGCCCTTTGGATTCGAACTCGGGATCAAGCGGGCCATCGACAAGAACACCACGGGCTTTGCCCAGCAGCTTTTCCGCCGCTGCGTTGCACGCGACAACATTGCCGGTTTTCACCGACACCAAAACCGTCGCCGTGTTGGAAGATTCCATGAGCACGCGAAACCGCGTGTCATGTTCGCGCTGCGATTCGTAGTCGTTCTCCAAAGCGATCTGCGCCGAAACCAGCTGCTGCTGCATGTCGGCTATGGGCCGCATGTCGCGGCCCAGCATCAAAATCTCGCCGTCGGTCCCGATGGCGTGCAGGCTATAGCGCATAGGCAATTCGCCCAGACCGTCGACCGCGACGTGGTTCAGCTCGACAGCCTTTGCGCTGCCCGAGCTTTCCTTGAACTGTTTGAGACGCGTTTCGAACTTTGGAACCGATTCTACATTCAGGATGTCCTGAACCGGCAGATCTTTCCATGCTTCGACGGCCTGCCGCCCGACAAAGTCAGGGTTGCACGAGACCGCCGTGATCTTGTCCGTATCGGAGAGAACCAGCGCCAGATCCGAGATCCGCGAAACGATGCCCGTCACATCCTTGGGGTCAATCATGGGCAACAGCCCATGTGCCCAAGCATTTTCACCATGTGACGTCATTGGTCGAAATCCTTCGCTCGGATAAAAGCTTGCTCTACGGGCACGCAGATCTATCTTTAGTTTTCAGCTTAAAAACAGTCTCAGGCGCAGAAATCAAGCGCCTCGTGCACATCTCCAGACAAGAAGTCTGTCCCGGTCTCCGCTTTGAGATCGACGTTTTGGTCTAGAATCCCACCGCCAATAATGACTTTCGGGCCACGGGTTTTCAGTCGGCTGCTGTCCACGAGCGCACGCAAATGCGCGATGGACCTGCCTTGGGACGCCGAGATCATCACGGTGTCAAAGGCCTGGGACCGCACAAGCCGTGCCAGTGCAGCTTCGCTGATTCCCAGCACCAGTTGAGGCTCGGCCCCGCGGTGGCGCAACTGGTCGGCCAGCACGACAGCACCCAGCGTGTGCTGGTCACCTTCGGGCACAATGACCAGACACCTGATCCGCACGCCCGCATCTTGCACCAAGGGCGACGCGTCACCCAAACGGCTGACCACGGCCTGAAGCCGTGCGCATCCGATCGTGACAGCGGCAAAGGTGGCCTTGTCCGCCAGCCAGTCCGCACCAAGCTGGCGCGCGACAAAAGGCACGAACGCCGATTTAATCACCTGATTGCAAAGGCCCGCATCCTGCATGGAGCGGACCGTCGTCCAGACCAGATTGCGGTCTTGCGAGATGGCGGCTTCATACAGACGCCTGTTCATATCATCGAGACAAAGTGCGGGTTTGGCTGTGTCGGCATGCGCCGCGTCGGGTGCGTCTGTATCTCTGGCCGAGATCAGTACCGTGAGAGCGTGAAGCGCCACGCGATCAATCTCACGCGACATATCCGCCAGAAACGCTTGCTGATTCTGAAACACATCACTCCCCCAAAGAAGACCTGGCCCAAGCCGTCCGGGCCCAGCAGCGGTCAAGATGCTCTGGAGCGTCTTCTATCAAACAAAATATGTCAATTAATTATGACATCTATTTTCGAGAGTCTTATTTTAAAGGCCTTATATCCAGATAAAGTGCCCCAATTCACATGCAATTGTTGGATCTGAGTGTAAATCAAAGTTGACACACCCCGTCGGCCCTGCCAGATTATTCAGTAGAAGACATGAGGCCAATAGGGGAGGGCACCAATGACCAGCGCAACATCATCGCAGCAGTTCCGGCTTTACACGCCCCAACAACGCGCGCGCCGTGATGCGACGGTCTGGACTGTCGTTCAGGGTGTTCTTGCACCGGTTCAATTTGTGGTCTTTCTAGTCTCACTGGCACTGGTCGTCCGCTACATGACCAGCGGCGAAGGCTACGGCGTCGCGACGGCGTCCATCATCGTCAAAACCGGCTTTTTGTATCTGATCATGATCACTGGCGCGATCTGGGAGAAAGTAGTGTTCGGCCAGTGGCTGTTCGCGGACGCGTTCTTTTGGGAGGATGTGTTCAGCTTTGTCGTGATCGCCCTTCATTCATTGTATCTTTACGGGTTGCTGACCGGTTCGATATCGCCCGATGTGCTGATCGCCATTATCCTGCTGGCCTATGCGACCTATGTCATCAACGCGGGTCAGTTCCTGTGGAAACTGCGCGTCGCGCGTCTGCAGATGCAGGTGGCGACATGAACGACCAAATGACACCACCGCCCGCCTTGGGCTGCCGCTCCGCGCCCGTCCTGAAACAACGCGGCCAGCGCGAAGTGTTCTGCGGGCTGACTGGCATCATCTGGCTACACCGCAAGATGCAGGACGCGTTCTTTCTGGTCGTTGGATCGCGGACCTGCGCGCACCTTTTGCAAAGTGCCGCTGGCGTCATGATCTTTGCCGAGCCGCGATTCGGCACCGCGATTCTGGAAGAATCGGATCTGGCGGGCCTCAACGACGCCCACGCCGAGCTGGACCGCGAGGTCGAGACGCTGCTGGCACGCCGTCCCGACATCCGGCAGCTGTTTCTGGTGGGATCGTGCCCGTCCGAAGTGATCAAACTGGACCTGAGCCGCGCCGCCGAACGGCTGACGCAACTCTACGCACCCAAGGTGCGGGTGCTGGAATATTCCGGGTCGGGCATCGAAACCACGTTCACGCAAGGCGAAGATGCCTGTCTGGCGTCGATGGTGCCTGTTCTGCCCGACACACAAGAGCGCAATCTGGTCGTCGTCGGCGCATTGCCCGACGTGGTCGAGGACCAGATGCTCAGCCTTCTGGCCGACATGGGTGTCGGACCGGTTCAGGTTCTGCCTGCGCGCACCATTGATGCGGATGTGGCCGTAGGGCCGAACACCGTGTTTGCCCTGACCCAGCCGTTCCTCAGCGACACGCACGCGGCCCTTGTCCGGCGTGGCGCACGCCATCTTGCCGCCCCCTTCCCCCTTGGCGAAGAAGGCACGACCGCCTGGCTCGCCGCCATTGCAGCCGAATTTGGCGTGACCCAAGACACCTTTGACGCGGTCACCGAAGCGCCCCGTCGCCGGGCCCGTCAGGCGGTTGCCCAAGCAGCCGAGGCACTGGACGGCAAGTCGGTGTTTTTCTTCCCCGACAGCCAGCTGGAAATTCCACTGGCACGGTTTCTGACCCGTGAATGTGGCATGACCGCAATCGAGGTCGGCTCGCCCTATATCCACGACGAAATCCATGGTCCCGATCTGGATCTGCTGCCCGCAGGCCCACAGATTTCCGAAGGGCAGGACGTCGATCTGCAACTTGATCGCTGCCGCGCGGCACGCCCCGATCTGACGGTCTGCGGCCTTGGCCTTGCCAATCCGCTCGAAGCCGAGGGTCTGTCGACCAAATGGGCGATCGAGCTGGTCTTCACCCCGGTGCATTTCTACGAACAGGCGGGCGATCTGGCCTCGCTCTTTGCGCGCCCCTTGCGCCGCAAACGCATCCTGAACGGCCCCGCACTGGAGGCCGCGCAATGAAGCTGACCGTCTGGACATACGAAGGCCCGCCCCATGTTGGCGCAATGCGCGTCGCCACCGGCATGAAGGGTCTGCATTACGTCTTGCACGCCCCGCAGGGTGACACCTATGCCGACCTGCTGTTCACCATGATCGAGCGTCGCGATCACCGCCCGCCCGTCACCTATACGACATTCCAGGCGCGCGATCTGGGGTCCGACACCGCAGGACTGTTCAAGAGGGCCTGTCAGGATGCCTATGACCGCTTCAAGCCCGAGGCAATCATCGTCGGCGCGTCCTGCACCGCCGAGCTGATACAGGACGATCCCGGCGGTCTGGCCGAAACCATGGGCCTGCCGATCCCCGTCATCCCGCTGGAACTGCCCAGCTACCAGCGCAAAGAGAACTTTGGCGCGGACGAGACATTCTTTCAGATCGTGCGGCATCTGGCCAAACCGGCAGAGAAAACCGCGCGGGTCAGCTGCAACATCATCGGCCCAACCGCCCTGGGCTTTCGTCACCGCGACGACGTCCAAGAGATCACCAACCTGCTCTATGAGCTGGGGATCGAGGTGAACGTGACCGCCCCCATGGGCGCGACGCCCGGCGACATCGCCCGGATGGGTCAGGCGCATTTTAACGTGCTGCTGTACCCTGAAACCGGCGAACAGGCGGCGCGGCATTGCGAAAAGACATTCGGTCAACCCTACACCAAGGTCGTACCGATCGGTGCGGGAGCGACGTGGGATTTCATCGAGGAAATCCGAATGCTCTCAGGCTCGACAGCACAGATCGACAGCGACCGTCTGCGTCAAAGCTGGTGGTCGCGCTCGGTCGACAGCACCTATCTGACGGGCAAGCGCGTGTTCATCTTTGGCGATGGCACGCACGTGAAAACCGCAGCCCGCATCGCCCGCGACGAGATGGGCTTCGAGGTTGCGGGCATGGGGTGCTACAACCGTGAATATGCGCGTGATGTGCGCACGCTGGCCAAGGAATACGGCGTCGAGGCGTTGATCACCGACGACTACCTTGCCGTCGAGCGCGCCATTGAGACGCTGCAGCCCGAAATGATCCTTGGCACCCAGATGGAACGCCACATCGGCAAACGTCTGGGCATCCCCTGCGCGGTCATCTCTGCCCCCGTGCATGTTCAGGATTTCCCCGCCCGCTATTCCCCGCAGATGGGGTTCGAGGGGGCCAACGTCATTTTCGACACGTGGATTCACCCACTGGTCATGGGGCTGGAAGAGCACCTGCTGCACATGTTCCGCGAAGACTTTGAATTCAACGATGCCGCAGGCCCCAGCCACCACGGTGGCCACGCAGCACCGCAAGCCGCACCCGCACCTGACGCGGCAGCGGCAGCGGCCCCGCAGGACGACAATGTCATCTGGCTGTCCGAGGCGGAAAAAGAGCTGAAGAAAATCCCGTTCTTCGTGCGCGGCAAAGCCCGACGGAACACCGAATTCTACGCGACCGAAAGAGGCTTGCACGAAATCAGCCTCGACACCCTTTACGAAGCGAAGGCCCATTTTGCGCGATGACATGATGCATAAGCCCTATAACGTCGTTCTGTTGACGTTGGACCGCCACGCGGCTGGCCCTGCCGCGCGTGCGGCATCGGGGCTTGCGGATGACTTTCCCGGACTTGAGTTGCACATTCATGCAGCTGCCGAATGGGGCAAGGACGCGGCTGCACTGGCCAATGCCAAGGCAGACATCCAGGCCGCCGACATCATCGTAACTTCGGTCATTTTTCTCGAAGATCACATCAAGGCAATCGTGCCCGACCTCAAGGCGCGGCGCGATGCCTGCGACGCGATGGTGGGTATCATTGCCGATCAGGAAATCGTCCAGCTGACCAAGATGGGCGATCTGGACATGATGCGTCCGGCGACAGGTGCAATGGCGCTGCTGAAAAAGCTGAAGCCTGCCAAGAAATCCGGCAACGCAGGCGCAGGCCAGATGAAAATGCTGCGCCGCATCCCCAAGATCCTGCGCCTGATCCCCGGCAAAAGCCAGGACCTGCGGGCGTGGTTCCTGTCGATGCAATACTGGCTGGGCGGTTCCGACGACAACATCGACAGTCTGGTTCGGTTCCTGGTCTCGCGCTATGCAGCGCGGCCCGAATGGCGCGGCACGGTGGTCAAAGCGCCGGTCGAATATCCCGAAGTCGGTCTGTACCACCCCGATCTGCCGGGGCAGCGCATCACGACCGATCTGGCCGATCTGAATCTAAAAGGAACAGGCCCCACTATCGGCTTGTTGATGCTGCGCAGCTATATTCTGGCCAGCGACACAGCCCACTACGACCACGTGATCCGCACCTTTGAGGCCCGCGGCCTGCGGGTGATCCCGGCCTTTGCCGGCGGTCTGGACGGACGGCCCGCAATCGATGCCTTCCACAAGGGCCGCATTGACACCATCGTTTCTCTGACCGGTTTCTCGCTGGTCGGTGGCCCTGCCTACAATGACACCGAAGGTGCTATTCGGGCGCTGAGCGAACTCGACGTGCCTTATGTCGCGGCCCAGCCGCTGGAATTTCAGACGCTGTCCCAATGGGCGGATGGCGGTCAGGGCCTCAGCCCGATCGAAGCCACCATGCTGGTTGCCCTGCCCGAGATCGACGGCGCGACCAACCCGACCGTCTTTGCCGGACGCCATGCCCCCGAAGGCTGTCAGGGCTGCGCACACCGCTGCGCCGCGCAGGGTATGGTCAAGGCGATGGCGCCATGTCTTGAGCGTATCGACGCGCTGGTTGAAAAGACCGAACGCCTGGCACTGCTGCGCCGCAAGAAGAATGCGGACAAGACCGTGGGCGTCGTCATCTTCGGTTTTCCACCGAACGCAGGTGCCGTGGGCACCGCAGCCTATCTGTCCGTCTTTGAAAGCCTGCACAACACGCTGCACCAGATGGCGCGCGACGGCTATGACCTCCAGCCGCCCGAGACCGTTGACGCTCTGCGCGATGCCATCCTGCACGGCAATGCGCAAACCTACGGGCAGGATGCCAACGTCGCTGCAATGGTCAGCGCCGACACCATCGTTTCGGGCACGCCATGGCTGGACGAGATCGAAGCCGCGTGGGGGCCCGCCCCCGGTCGGGTGCAATCAAACGGTCGGGACGTATTCGTTCTGGGGGCGCAGTTCGGCAAGGTTTTTGTCGGCGTGCAGCCCACGTTCGGCTACGAAGGCGACCCGATGCGGTTGCTCTTCGAGCGCGGCTTTGCCCCGACACATGCGTTCAGCGCCTTCTACCTTTATCTGAAAAACGAGTTGCGGGCAGACGTGGTCCTGCACTTTGGCATGCACGGTGCGCTGGAATTCATGCCCGGCAAGCAGAACGGTCTGGGCGGCAAGGACTGGCCCGAGCGGCTGATGGGCAATCTGCCCAACGTCTATCTCTATGCTGCCAACAACCCCTCCGAGGCGACGCTTGCGAAACGCCGCAGCAATGCCGTGACGATCACGCATCTGACGCCGCCGCTGCAGTCTTCGGGACTCTACCGTGGACTGGCGGACGTAAAGGACAGTCTGGCCAAATGGCGTGGTCTGGCCGTGGACGACGAAGGCCGTGCGGAGCTGGAAGAATTGATCCGCGCGCAAGCCGAGATCGTGCATCTGGACGGCAGCGATCTGAACACGCTTTGGCTGAAACTGCTGGAAACCGAAGCGGCGCTGATCCCTGACGGTCTGCACATCGTCGGACGCGCTATGTCGCCCGAGGCTGTCGAAAACACCCTTGCGCTGATGAGCTTTGACACCAAAGCCGCACGCGAGACCGCACGCGGGCATCTGTCGCGCACCGTCGAGCTTGAGGCGCTGATGCGCGCGCTGAACGGTCAGTTCATCAAACCGGTGCCCGGCGGCGACGTGATCCGCGCGCCCGAGATCCTGCCCACGGGCCGCAACATCCACGCGTTTGATCCGTTCCGCATGCCCACCGCCTTTGCGATGGCCGATGGCGCGCGTCAGGCGCAGGAACTGCTGAACACCCATGCGAGCCTGCCCAAGACGGTTGCGCTGGTGCTGTGGGGGTCGGACAATATCAAATCCAACGGCGGCCCTATTGCACAGGCGCTGTCCCTGATGGGCGCAAAGCCGCGGTTCGACACGCACGGACGGCTGTGCGGGGCTGATCTGGTGCCGCTGGCCGATCTGGGCCGTGCGCGCATCGACGTGGTGATGACGCTGTCGGGTATCTTCCGCGATCTTCTGCCGCTGCAGACCAAACTGCTGGCCGATGCGGCGCTGCAATGCGCGATGGCGGACGAGCCGCTGGACCTGAACCCGATCCGCGCCCACTCGCTGGCCTTTGCCCAAACGCAGCAATGCGATATGAAAACCGCCGCCTTGCGGGTCTTTTCGAATGCCGAAGGGGCCTATGGCTCGAACGTCAATCAGCTGGTGGACAGCTCTGCCTTTGACGACGAGGGCGATCTGGCGGATGCCTATCAGGCGCGCAAAAGCTTTGCCTATGACACCGACGGCGAGGCATCGCAGCAATCAGCCCTGCTGCAGGACACGCTGCGCACCGTCGATCTGGCCTATCAGAACCTTGAATCGGTCGAACTGGGCATCACCACGGTCGACCATTACTTCGACACGCTGGGTGGCATTGCCGCCGCTGTCAAACGCGCCAAGAACGGCGCGGAGACCCCTATTTACATCGGAGACCAGACCCGCAGCGGCACCAAAGTGCGCACCCTGCAAGACCAGGTCGCACTTGAAACCCGCGCCCGCAGTCTGAACCCGAAATTCTACGAACCGCTGCTGAAACACGGCCACGAAGGTGTGCGCACCATCGAGGCACAGATCACCAACACCGTCGGCTGGTCCGCGACCACCGGCAAGGTCGAACCGTGGATCTACCGCGAACTGTCCGAGACCTTTGTGCTGGACGAAGTCATGCGCAAACGGCTTTCGGACCTCAACCCGCAGTCGTCCATGCGCATGGCAAACCGCCTGCTGGAAGCCTCTGACCGCGCCTATTGGACACCCGATGCGGCGACGCTGGCAGCGTTGCAGAACGCGGCAGACTCAATCGAAGACAGACTAGAGGGCATTGCAGCCGAATGACCCAAACTTTTGGAAAGGGACCAAAATGAGCCCACTCGATAGAAACATACCCATCTTCGGAGGGGACGGAGAAGGTTCCGTTCAGGTGCATCAGGACGAGAGCGCCAAGATCGAAGGCGCAAAGGTCTTTGCCGTCTACGGCAAGGGCGGCATCGGCAAATCGACCACCTCTTCGAACCTGTCGGCGGCATTCTCCAAACTGGGAAAGCGCGTTCTGCAGATCGGGTGCGACCCCAAGCACGACAGCACCTTCACGCTGACGGGCCGACTGGTTCCGACGGTGATCGACATCCTGAAAGATGTCGATTTCCACGCCGAGGAACTGCGCCCCGAGGATTTCGTGTTCGAGGGCTACAACGGCGTCAAATGTGTCGAAGCAGGCGGACCGCCTGCGGGCACGGGCTGCGGCGGCTATGTCGTCGGCCAGACCGTGAAGCTGCTCAAGCAGCATCACCTGCTGGAAGATACCGACGTGGTGATCTTCGACGTGCTGGGCGATGTGGTCTGCGGCGGCTTTGCAGCCCCGCTGCAACACGCCGACCGCGCGCTGATCGTCACGGCCAACGACTTTGACAGCATCTACGCGATGAACCGGATCATCGCGGCGGTCGAAGCGAAGTCGACGAACTACAAGGTGCGTCTGGCAGGATGCGTCGCCAACCGGTCCAAGGACACCAACGAGGTGGACCGCTATTGCCAGACCGTGGGCTTTAACCGTCTTGCACACCTGCCCGATCTGGATGCCATCCGCCGGTCGCGCCTGAAGAAAAAGACGTTGTTCGAGATGGACCTCGATGACGATATCGCCGCCGTTCAGAAGGAATATATCCGTCTGGCCGAGACCCTGTGGGGCGGAACCGAGCCGATGGCACCCAAGTCGCTGCCCGACCGTGAAATCTTTGATCTGCTGGGTTTCGACTGATGACATACGAGGCCACCCGCAACCGTGTCGAAACCTATTTCGACACCACAGCCACCCGCACATGGGAGCGTCTGACATCTGACGCGCCCGTGTCGGGCATCCGCGCCACCGTGCGGGCAGGCCGTGACCGGATGCGTGATCTGCTGATTGCGCAACTGCCGCACGACCTGCACGGCGCGCGGATTTTGGATGCGGGCTGTGGCACGGGCGCCTTGGCGTTCGAACTGGCCACGCGCGGTGCTGATGTTGTGGGCATTGATATCTCGCCCCGCCTGATCGACATCGCGCAAAAGCGCCGCCCCGCCCACGTGGCAGGGTCG
Source organism: Sulfitobacter sp. (assembly GCA_024636445.1). GTDB lineage: Bacteria > Pseudomonadota > Alphaproteobacteria > Rhodobacterales > Rhodobacteraceae > Pseudosulfitobacter. The sequence continues at coordinate 19,976 of JAGXHE010000039.1, read as the reverse complement.
CTGCGTCTCGAGGCGGGCGACATGCTGGACAAGGGTCTGGGCCGGTTCGACCACATCATCGCGATGGACAGCCTGATCTATTATTCAGCCACCGACATCGGGCGCATCCTGGACGATGTGGCCCCACGCGTCGGCACGAACATGGTCTTTACCGTAGCTCCGCGCACACCGCTTTTGATGGCGATGTGGCGGATGGGCAAATTGTTTCCACGCACTGATCGGTCTCCCACGATGGTGCCGCACACACCCGCCGCGATCGCGGCCCAGACCCGCGGCAAGATCCGCGAGATCGAACGGGTGACATCCGGTTTCTACATTTCACAGGCGTTGGAGTTCCGCCCATGATCATGAAGCGCTCGATCAAAACCATGACGCTGAAAATGCTGCCCTTCGCGGACGCGGCCAGCGAGGGTTTGCCGCTGTCACAGCTGCTGCGTCTATCGCTGTTCCAGATTTCGGTCGGCATGGCGGCGGTGATGCTTTTGGGCACCCTGAACCGCGTGATGATCGTCGAGCTGTCGGTTCCAGCGATAATCGTGGCGTCGATGATCGCGATCCCGGTGTTGATCGCACCCTTCCGCGCGCTGCTGGGGTTCAAATCCGACAACTACCGCTCGGCCATCGGGTGGAAGCGTATTCCCTACCTTTGGTTCGGCACGCTCTGGCAGTTCGGCGGGCTGGCGATCATGCCCATGGCCCTGTTGGTGCTGGCAGGCGATTCCGCCATTGATGCTGGCGATTTCGGTCAGGCCGCGGCGGCGCTTGCGTTCTTGCTGACCGGTCTTGGCATGCACATGACCCAGACTGCGGGCCTTGCCCTGGCTGCGGACCGCGCAACCGAGGAAACCCGCGCCAAGGTCGTTTCGCTGCTTTACGTGATGTACCTTCTGGGCATGGGTCTTTCTGCCGTGATCATCGGCACCTTGCTGCGCAACTACACATCCTTGTTGCTTGTGCAGGTCGTGCAGGGCGCGGCCGTTGTGACGATGGTGCTGAACGTGATCGCGCTTTGGAAACAAGAGAAGATGTCTCCGATGACCAAGGCAGAGCGCACAGCCGAACGCCCGATCTTTCTGAATGCCTGGGCTGATTTCACCAAGGAAAACGACGTGCTGCGTCTGATCTTCACGATCTTCGTCGGCACCGTTGCGTTCAACATGCAAGACGTGCTGCTGGAACCCTATGGCGGCGAGATCCTCGGGCTGTCGGTCTCGTCCACGACTTTGCTGACCGCGATGTGGTCTGCGGGCGCGCTTTTGGGCTTTGCTCTGGCGGCGCGCTGGCTGGCACGCGGCACCGATCCTTTCCGCATCGGCGGGCGGGGTCTGATCGTGGGCATCGTCGCGTTCAGCTGCGTGTTGCTGTCCGCCCCTATGGCATCACCCATCCTGTTTTTCGCCGGTGCCGCACTGATCGGACTTGGCGGCGGCCTGTTTGCGGTCTCGACCCTCATGGCGGCCATGACGATCAAGGTCTCAGGCTTTGCCGGTCGCGGTCTGGCACTGGGTGTCTGGGGTGCTGCACAGGCGACGGGTGCCGGGCTTTCGATTTTCATCGGGGGCGCGATCCGCGATCTGGTGAACACGGCAGCTGCAAACGGCTCGCTTGGTCCGGCGCTGACAGAGGCGTCCACCGGATACTCTGCCGTCTACCAGATAGAAATCGTACTGCTCTTCATCACCCTTATCGCTCTGGGTCCGCTTGTGCGGGCACGCGGGCTTCACTCCAATGAATCGGTCAAGCTTGAACTGTCCGATTTTCCTACCTGATCTGAAAAGGAGATCCCTATGGTTGGCACCGAATTTTTTGGAAACTTTGACTTGGCCAGCGCCGCGATCTGGATGTTCTGGATCTTTTTTGCCCTGCTTGTGTATTACCTGCAGACCGAAAACATGCGCGAAGGCTATCCGCTGGAAAACGATGCTGGCGGCGCATCACCGAACCAGGGGCCGTTTCCGGTTCCGAAAGACAAGACGTTCCATCTGCCCCACGGTCGGGGCGCAGTGACGGTCCCATCGGGCCAGCGCGGCGATCGTGACAACATTGCACTGGAACCCACATCGAAAACTGCAGGCTCGCCGTTCCTGCCGACAGGCAATCCGATGATAGACGGCGTCGGCCCCGCCTCGTGGGCACCGCGCCGCGACGTTCCCGAACTGGACGCACATGGCTTGCCCAAGATCAAACCGATGTCTTCCATGCCCGATTTCAAGATCTCTGGCGGACGTGATCCACGGGGCAAGGCCGTGGTGGCAGGCGACGGCGAAGTCATCGGCCGCATCATCGACATGTGGATCGACGTGCCCGAGCAGATGGTCCGTTTTCTGACCGTCGATCTCAATCCCGAGGGCACCGGCCAGATACGGCTGATCCCGATCAACTTCTGCAAGATCAAAGGCAATCGCGTGGTCGTGCGGTCGATCTACAGCGGCGATTTTGCCGGTGTGCCGACGCACAAGAGCAACGATCAGGTGACGCTGCTCGAGGAAGAAAAGATCATGGCCTACTACGGCGGCGGCACGCTTTATGCTGATCCCGCACGTCTGGAAACACAGCTTTAACCAACATGCCGGGCCTCAGCCAAGGCCCGGCGCTTCAACACAAGGGGCACAGAAAATGGACCACGATGATTTCAACTTCGAACCCGTTCGGGGACTGCCCGAAGCACTGCCAGCGGACGAACATATTCTTTGGCAAGGCAGTCCCAATGCGTTGCGTCTGGCCAAGGACGCATGGAAGCTGAATTGGGTACTGGGCTACTTTGCGGTGCTTGCCATCGGGCGGGTGATCATTTCAAGCGCCGATGTGTCGCTGACCGTTGCCATGGCGCACGGACTGCCGTTTCTGCTGGCGGGCGTGATCGTCGGGCTGATGCTGTTGGGCCTTGCCGCGATTCAGGCACGCAGCACCGTCTATACCCTGACCAACAAACGCGCCTGCATGCGCATTGGTGCGGCTCTGACCATGACGCTGAACCTGCCGTTCGTGTGCATCGGCAACGCACAGGCGATGGTGCGCAAATCCGGTCTGGGCACCATTACATTTGAAATGATCGGCGATGCGCGCGTGTCCTACCTGATGACATGGCCGCATGTGCGCCCGTGGCACATCACCCGCACACAGCCCGCGTTCCGCGCCATTCCCGATGCTGCCCGTGTGGCCGCAATCTTTGCCGACGCGGCGGAAACGCGTGTTTCCCAACCCAAAATCACCCGCATCACCCCGGCGACCGCGCCTGCGGCCGATGCGATTGCGGCGGAGTGATCACAATGGACATCAAGACAACATACGCACTTTCCAAACAGATGAAGCACCCCCACCGCAATCTGGTGCCGAAATTCATGGTGCAGGGCATGTTCGCCCTGATGCTGTCCACGCTTGCTCTGGTCAGCTACGCCTCGTTCAGCGGTCGTGCCGTCGGGTCGGTTGCACCCCACAGCGACATCCTGCGTGAAATTTCGGTTACGTTGGACGGATCGCGCAGCGACGGTGTGGCAGTGCTGGACAGCAACGGCACCCAGATCGCCCATTCCACCGAAAACAAATCCGGATTCATTGACGTGGTCTGGATCTCGGTCAAACGCGAACGTAACGTTCAGGCCGCAGCCCCCGACGCGCCGGTGCGTGTCGTGCGCCGCGCCAACGGCATCGTGGCCGTAATTGATGACACCACCGGCTGGAAGATCGAACTGATCGGATACGGCCAAGACAATGTCGCAGCTTTCGCCAGGCTGGTCGACTGAACCACTAAGCCAATAGGGATAAAATCAATGGGACTTCTGACAAGATCAAAGGAAACCGCGCCCTGCACCGTCACGATCTCGCATCGTTTCGAGGAGCTGTCGGCGCATGTGAAATTCAACAACGGGGCTGTCGTGAACCCCGGTGATTCCGTTCAGGTACATGGCGCCGAGATCATGGCGCCCTATGGTGAGGTGGTCGTCGAGGACCGCACCGCCACCATCATCCGCGCCTCGAAAATCGAGCAGATGTGGACACGCGCAACGGGTGATTTCGAGTTCATGGAACTTTGCGAATTTTCGTTCTCCGAGGAGGTCCTATCATGAACGCACATACCCAAACACCCAGCCATTCCGCCTATGCCAACACCGCCGAAGAGGCGATTGCAGCCCAGGACGCGCTGGATCAAGGCGTTATGACCTCGGATGCCGCCACCGAAATCGCCATGCAGAACACGTTGCTGACGCCGCGGTTCTACACCACCGACTTTGCAGAAATGGACTCGATCGACGTGACCCCCGTCCGCGAGGAATGGGACAGTCTGATTGCGCAGATGAAATCAGACCCCAACAAGGGACACTTCAAAAAGACCGATGAATGGGAAGCGGATTGGGAGGGGATGGACCCCGCGCTCAAGGCCGAGTTCATCGACTTTCTGATCTCGTCGTGCACCGCCGAATTCTCGGGCTGCGTGCTCTACAAGGAAATGAAGCGGCGCGGGTCGAACGTGGACATCACCACGCTGTTCCAGCTGATGGCCCGCGACGAGGCCCGCCATGCCGGTTTCATCAACGACGCGTTGCGCGAAGCGGGCGTTCGGGTGAACCTGGGGTTCCTGACCCAGCAGAAGAAGTACACCTACTTCCGGCCCAAGTTCATTTACTACGCGACCTACCTGAGCGAGAAGATCGGCTATGCGCGCTATATCACCATTTTCCGCCACCTCGAAGAACACCCCGACAAGCGGTTCCACCCGATCTTCAAATGGTTCCGCGAATGGTGCAACGACGAGTTCTCGCACGGCGAGGCCTTTGCCCTGCTGCTGAAGACAGACCCCAAGCTGACGCAGTCATTTTCAAACAAGCTGTGGATCAAGTTCTTTCTCACAGCGGTCTATTCGACCATGTGGGTACGTGACCACCAGCGGCCCTTGTTCCACGAAGCGCTTGGCGTAGACGTCACGTGGTACGGGCAGGAAGTATTCCGCAAAACCTCCGAGATCTCCAAGCAGATATTTCCAATGACGCTGGACATCGACCACCCGCGCTGGCGCCCCAATCTGGACCGTATGGAAGCAGCATCGCGGCAAGTGGCGGTCGGCAAGAAGCGTGGCGGTATAGGCGGGACGATTACCCGCGTCGGCGGCATGGCCAAGGCGACCTATGCGTTCGTGGCGCTCTATACGATCCCTGCGCAAAAGCATGTCGTGCCCGACAACCCCCGCATGCAGCCTGCCTACTGATGCTGGGCAATCCCTGGATAGCAGCGCTTTTCGCAATTTTCGCCTGGTGGTTCTTTACGGGAATCATCTTGCTGATCGTGCGCAAGGCGGACCGTTCCAAGACGCGCAACCACGGCTTGCTGGTTGCGCTGTCGACCCCGCTTTTCGCCGCTGGCGTGGCGGGGCTGGTGGTGTCTGCACAGGCCATGACAGTGGTGAACGTCTACATCGCCTTTCTGTCTGTGATGCTTGTCTGGGGCTGGATCGAACTGGCGTTTCTGTCCGGGGTCATCGCTGGCCCCGAACGCCGCCCCTGCCCTGTCGGTCTGACCGGCTGGGCACGGTTTGAACGCGCGTGGCACACATTATCCTATCACGAGCTGCTGCTGTTGATCGGCGTACTGGTCGTGACCGTGGCCACCTTTGGCGCGGAAAACGAAGTCGCTTTGTGGTCCTATCTGATCCTGTTCGGCGCGCGCATCTCGGCCAAGCTGAACCTGTTTTTTGGCGTCCCGCGCATCAATACCGAATTTGTACCGGCGCGGTTGCAGCACCTCAAAAGCTATTTCCGCCAAGGCCATGCGACGCCGGTCTTTGGCATCGGTATCTCGGTGCTCAGCCTGACCACCGTATATCTTGGCACCCTTCTGATCGGGGCCGAAACCGCCCCTTATATCGCCGGTTTCTCTCTACTGACCGCACTCGCGGCATTGGCAACCCTTGAGCATTGGCTGATGGTGATCCCGCTGCCCGATGCGAAACTCTGGCGCTGGATGCTTCCATCGCTTCCCGTGACCACAAAGACAGGACAGTCCCATGAACTTTGACACCCTTTTCCAGAACCAGATTGATGAGCTGAAAAAAGAGGGCAACTATCGCTATTTCGCCGAGCTTGAACGCAAATGCGGCAAGTTTCCCCGCGCGGCCAACCACGTGGACGGCGAACAACGCGAAGTGACGGTCTGGTGCTCGAACGATTATCTGGGCATGGGTCAGCACCCCAAAGTGGTCGATGCGATGTGTGAAGCCGTGCGGCGCACCGGCGCGGGCGCAGGCGGGACACGCAACATTTCCGGCACGAACCACGATCATTTGCTGCTGGAAAAGGAACTGGCCGATCTGCACGGCAAGGAAGCAGCGTTGATCTTCACATCGGGTTACGTGTCGAACTGGTCATCGCTGTCGACGCTGGGCAGCCGGTTGGAAAATTGTGTCATACTCAGCGATGCAGGCAACCATGCATCGATGATCGAAGGCATCCGCCATTCCAAGGCGCGCAAGGTCATCTGGAAACACAACGACGTGGCCGACCTTGAGGAAAAGCTGCTCGCGATCCCGGCGAACTGCCCCAAGATCGTCGCCTTTGAAAGCGTCTATTCGATGGACGGCGACATTGCCCCTATCGAGGCGATTGTCGAGATGGCCGAGAAATACGGTGCGATGACCTATATCGACGAGGTCCACGCCGTCGGCATGTACGGCCCGCGCGGCGGCGGCGTGTCGGAAGAGCTGGGTTTGGCCCATCGCATCACTCTGATCGAAGGAACACTGGGCAAGGCGTTCGGCTGCGTCGGCGGCTATATCACCGGATCGGCAGCGCTGTGCGACTTTATCCGCTCTTTCGCCAGCGGATTCATCTTCACCACCGCATTGCCGCCCGCAGTGGCCGCAGCGGCCCGCACCTCGATTGCACATCTCAAGACAAGCGGGGTCGAGCGTGCTGGTCAACGGCGGCAGGTCGCGCGCCTGCGTGCCGCACTGGATCATCAGGGCATTCCGCATATGGCCAACGACAGCCACATCATTCCGGTGATGATCGGCGACCCGGTCAAGACCAAGATGCTGGCAGATTACCTGATGGACGTCTGGGGCATCTACGTGCAGCCGATCAACTACCCCACGGTACCCAAAGGCACCGAGCGTCTGCGGTTCACGCCCTCGCCGCTGCACACGGACGCGGACATTGATTACCTGATTTCGGCGCTGACATTTCTTTGGAAGCAATGCGCCATCTCGCAAAGCGTCAACGTGGCCTGAGCCCTTTTCAGAAAACCGCGTGATCGCCGCGTTGCACGTGACGGTCACCGGCAATCACCTGCGCGTAGTAGCCGAACAAGGTGTCAGAGCCGAAAGACGGTGTCGCGTCGGCGCCGTATCGCCCTGTTTTTGGGTCAAGAACCAACATGGATTCGCTGGCGTAATAGCGCCCGATCCTGGCAAGATCGGCCTTGTCCCGCAGCTTTGCGCTGACCAGACCGCCCGCGCGCAAAACGCCGCCGATCACATCCAGCAACCCAAGAGGCACATGTCGGAACTTTGCCGGCTTGCCCAGCAACCGTGCCAATTCGTTGCCCTGATCCAATGGGGTGATCGCAGGCCCGGGCCCACCGATGGGCAGGATCTGATTGTGCCTTTGAGGATCGTCGATGCACCCCGCGATAAACCGACCCAGATCATCATCGCTGATCGGCTTGCACGCAGTCAGAGTGCCATCGCCAAACACCAGAAAGGCTTTGCCCTGCCGCACCCGGTCGATCTGGCCCGACAAGGATTTAAAGAACGCCGTGGGCCGGACGATGGAATAGGTGATGCCCGACGCGATCAACGCCGCCTCGAACGCCAGCTTGGCGTACTGAAACTGAAGCAGCGGCTTTTGCACGCAGATGGCCGAGAGCAGAATGAACTGGGTGGCCCCGACAAGCTGCGCGAGCTTCAGAACTTCGAGATGTGCGAGGTGATCTATCGCCCACGCATCGCGCGGACTGCCGGTGCGCGACGCAAGGCAAGATACCATAACGTCAAACCGCTGGCCTTTGAAACGGTCCATCAGACCGCTTTCCGTCTGGCTGAGATCGACAGAAACTTGTCGAACCGATCCATCGAAAAGGTCCGGTTGTTCACGGCGCACAGCGCAGGTAACTGCATGACCCGCCTCGATCAATGCGCGCACAGCGCCTTGTCCGGCCGTGCCCGTCGCCCCGAACACAAGTACGCGTTTTGCCGATGTCAGCGCCATGGCGTTACGCAGCGCGCCAGTCAAAGAAGCCGTCCCCGGCCTCAGCCAGCAACTTGCGCGCCATGATGCGCCCTGCCTCTGCGCCGTCTTCGACAGGGACAGTCATGTCATCGCCAATCGCGTCCGATCCGTCAGGGCGCAGCACTTCTCCGCGCAACCGCAGGCTGCCACCGTCAAGCTCGGCCAATCCGGCAATCGGCGTTTCGCAAGATCCGTCAAGTTCTGCCAGAAACGCACGTTCGGCGGCCAGCCGTTGACCCGTGGGCCCATGATGGATCGCGGCCAGCATGTCAGCCGCCCGCAGATCGTCCGCGCGCCGCTCGATTCCGATGGCCCCTTGCGCGATGGCAGGCAGCATATCGTCTGCGGCAATCGCGACCTTGGGCACCTCGTGCATGTTCAGACGGTTCAAACCCGCCATTGCCAGAAACGTCGCATCGGCCACGCCATCGGCAAGCTTTTTCAGGCGCGTCTGGACGTTGCCACGAAACTCGACAACCTTCAGATCGGGACGGCGCAGTTTCACCTGTGCCTGACGCCGCAAGCTGGATGTGCCCACCACACAGCCCGAGGCAAGCTCGGACAATGGCCGACCGTTCAGCGCGATAAACGCATCCCGCACATCTTCACGCGGCAGATAGGTGTCCAGCAGCAGCCCACCGGGCTGTGCGACCGGCATGTCCTTCATCGAATGAACGGCGATGTCGATGGACCCGTCCAGCAACGCTTGTTCAATTTCACGGGTGAACAGCCCCTTGCCCCCGATCTCTTTCAGCGGGCGGTTCTGTATGCGGTCACCGGTGACCGAAATCACCTCGATGTGAAAGGCCTCGGGCGGCAGGTCGAAAGCCGCCGCCAGACGCGCGCGCGTCTCGAAGGCCTGGGCCATCGCCAAGGGCGAACCACGGGTGCCGATGTTCAAGGGTTGGGCGGGGGAAGGCAGAGAATATCGCATATACAACCTCTAAACATGTAAACTTATCCTGACAACTGTTGCGTATCGGGTTTGTTGCGGTACATGATTGATTGACTGAATTTAGAAGAAAGTGGCGCAATGAAATCCCAGAAAACCATCCTCCGTGCGCTTGCGGGCGAAAAGACAGAGACACCTCCGATCTGGATGATGCGGCAGGCCGGACGCTATCTGCCCGAGTACCGTGCGACGCGCGCGCAGGCGGGGGACTTCCTGTCGCTGTGCTACAACTCCGAGCTGGCCGCCGAGGTCACGTTGCAGCCGATCAGACGCTATGGGTTCGACGCGGCAATCATGTTCGCCGACATCCTGCTACTGCCGCAGGCCCTGGGTGCCGACGTATGGTTTGTCACCGGCGAAGGGCCGCGACTGTCGACGATCACGACCCCCAGCGAGCTGAGTGCGCTGAAGCCTGCGGGCGATGTGCACGACCACCTGGCCCCCATATATGAAACGCTGAAGATCCTGACCAAGGAGCTGCCCGAAGAGACCACCCTGATCGGATTTGCAGGCGCTCCGTGGACCGTGGCCACCTATATGATCGCAGGTCGTGGCACGCCGGATCAAGGTCCGGCCCACTCGCTGAAATCCGAAAATAAGGAGCTTTTTGATGAGCTTATCGAGCTGATTACCGAAGCCACCATCAGCTACTTGAAAGCACAGATCGAAGCGGGTGCCGAAGTCGTCAAAGTCTTTGACAGCTGGGCAGGCTCGCTAACTGGCGACGATTTCCTCCGCTATTCGATAGAGCCGCTGCGCCGGATCACCGCCGCATTAAAGGCCGCGCACCCGGACGTTCCGGTGATCGTTTTCCCCCGTGGTGCGGGCGAAAGATACGCAGGCTTGCACGCCGTAATCGGTGCCGACTGCATCGCACTGGACGACGGCATCAGCGCCGAATGGGCCGCCGGCCACGTCCAGAACGGCGGCTGCGTGCAGGGCAATCTGGCCTCGTCGCACATGGTCAGCGGCGGCGACGCGCTGGTCGACGAGACCCGCCGCATCGTGGATGCGCTGTCTAACGGGCCGCACATCTTCAACCTTGGTCACGGCATCACGCCCGACGCCGACCCTCAGAACGTCCAGCTGATGATCGACACGGTTCGGGCGACCAAAGGCTAGGCAAAGATGCAGTCAAACCGGCGGCAAATGCGCTCTGAATAGTTTACGCTTGTAGACTCGACAAGTGTCAGATTAAATTTACACTATGACAGATAGCATCACCTTGCCGCCAAGACGCCTGCCAGAGCCTGCAGCAATGTTGTGGCTGATAAAACCGATCACTTGGTTCCCGCCGATGTGGGCCTATCTGTGCGGCGCGGTGTCCTCTGGCGTGTCACCGGAGGGCCGTTGGGGCGTCGTGATCCTGGGTGTGCTGCTGGCCGGTCCGATTGTCTGCGGCATGAGCCAGGCCGCCAACGATTGGTGCGACCGCCATGTCGATGCCATCAACGAACCCGACCGCCCAATTCCGTCAGGGCGCATTCCGGGCCGTTGGGGTTTGTGGATCGCGTTGGCCATGTCGGTCCTGTCGCTGATCGTGGGCGCGCAACTGGGCCCCTGGGGCTTTGGCGCGACCGTTTTTGGCGTGCTGGCGGCCTGGGCGTATTCTGCGGAACCCGTCCGGCTGAAAAAATCCGGCTGGTGGGGGCCGGGTCTGGTCGGCCTGTGCTACGAGGGCTTGCCTTGGTTTACCGGGGCTGCCGTTCTGTCCGTCGGTGCGCCGTCCTGGCAGGTGGTGGTGGTTGCAGCACTCTATGCAGTAGGCGCGCATGGCATCATGACACTGAACGATTTCAAGGCGCTGGAGGGAGACAAGCAGACCGGGGTGAATTCACTGCCGGTCACGCTGGGCCCCGAACGCGCCGCAAAGGTTGCCTGCTGGATCATGGCGGTGCCGCAGGTGGTCGTGATTGCGCTGATGTTCGCATGGGATAAACCGTTTTTCGGCGTGGCGATCGCCGCCGTCTTGGCCGGGCAGTTCTGGGCGATGACGGTCCTGCTGCTCGATCCAAAGGCAAAGGCGCCCTGGTACAATGGCACCGGCGTCACGCTTTACGTATCCGGAATGATGATTGCGGCCTTTGCCTTGCGGGCTTTGGCTTGAACCGATTTTGGCGTTGGGAGAACGTGGATGTATGATGTTGTCGTAATAGGAGGCGGCCCCTCGGGAGCCACCGCTGCCGAAGATCTGGCAAGGTCAGGGCAAAAGGTGGCGCTGATCGACCGGGCCGGTCGGATCAAGCCATGCGGGGGCGCTGTGCCGCCCCGCCTGATCGAGGATTTCCTCATTCCCGATGCGCAGATCGTGGCCAAGATCAACACCGCGCGGATGATCTCTCCGACGCAGCGCTGCGTCGATATTCCGATTGAGAACGGATATGTCGGCATGGTGGACCGCGAACATTTCGACGTCTTCCTGCGTGACCGCGCCGCACAGGCCGGTGCGCATTGCCTGACCGGCACCTTTCTGAGGTTCGAGCGTGAGAACGGCACCAAACACGTCGTCTATCGCGACAAGGCCAGCGGCGAAGAGGTCAAGCTGCAAACCAGACTGATCATCGGCGCGGACGGTGCGCGCTCGAACGTGGCCAAGGCCGAGGTGCCGGGCGGCGACAAGATCCCCTATGTCATCGCCTACCACGAAATCATCGAGGCGCCAGAGCAGTCGCTGACCTATGATCCGATGCGCTGTGACGTGATCTATGACGGTGCGATCTCTCCCGATTTCTACGGCTGGGTGTTTCCGCACGGAAAATCTGCCAGTGTCGGCATGGGAACAGGCGTCGAGGGCGTGGATTTGAAAAAGGCCACCGCCGAACTGCGCGTTGCATCCGGCCTTGAGCACTGCAAAACCATCCGCCGCGAGGGTGCGCCGATCCCGCTGCGTCCGATGGACCGCTGGGACAACGGGCGTGATGTCATCCTGGCCGGTGATGCGGCAGGTGTCGTGGCCCCGTCATCGGGCGAGGGCATCTACTACGCCATGGTCGGGGGCCGTGTGGCCGCCACCGCCGCAAGTGCATTTTTGACAACCGGACGGATCAAGGACCTGCAACTGGCGCGCAAATTGTTCATGCGCGAGCACAAGAATGTTTTCAAAGTGCTGGGTGCCATGCAGAATGCGTACTATCGCAGTGACGAGCGGCGCGAACGGTTTGTGTCGCTGTGCCACGATGTCGATGTGCAGAAACTGACCTTCGAGGCTTATATGAACAAACGTCTGGTCAAGGCGCGGCCGATGGCCCACCTGAAAATCGGCCTGAAAAATCTGGCGCATCTGACGCGGCTGGTGTCCGCCACACGCATCTGATGACGATCATGATCCCCGCCTGGGTCTCCGGGACCCTTCAGCCCGTTGAAAAGCTGGCGGCACACCAGCGCGGGCTGAAGCATATGGCGGTGTCGGTCTTTGTCGTCTCTGGCGATGCCATATTGATCCAGCAGCGTGCCATGGGGAAATACCACACACCCGGCCTCTGGGCGAACACCTGCTGCACGCATCCTGAATGGGGCGAAGCGGCCAGCGTCTGCGCGGTGCGGCGTCTGGACGAAGAATTGGGGATTACGGGACTGACGCCGCAGTATCGCGGTCAGGTCGAATACCGCGCGGACGTGGGCGACAGCTTGATCGAACATGAGGTGGTCGAGGTGTTTCTGGCTAGCGCACCCTCTGGGGTGGCCGTTGATCCCAGCCCTGACGAAGTCATGGCGACGCAGTGGGTCACGCCTGGAAAGCTCAGGCAGATGATCAAGGCTGATCCGGCACGGTTTACCCCGTGGCTGCGCATCTACATGGCGCAGCACAGCGACATGATCTTTGGCGACGGCGTTACCGCCGCCACCTGATCAACCCTTTAGAATTTCCATCTTTCCCAGCCCGATCTTGGCCGCCTGCATCGCGGTGGCCGCGATATCCGTCGCGGTCAGACCCGCATCGGCATACATCGCGTCCGGTGCTGCCTGATCAATGAAACGGTCGGGCAACGTCATCGTGCGCACGGCCAGATGGCCGTCCAGCAACCCTTCGCCCGCCAGATAGTGCAGCACCATCGCGCCAAAGCCGCCCTGGGCACCCTGTTCGATCGTAATCAGCGCCCTGTGGTTTCTGACCAGCTGCTTGATCAGATCGTGGTCCAGCGGCTTGGCAAAGCGCGCGTCCGCGATTGTCACCGAAGCACCATGTGCTGCCATCAGGTCGGCGGCCTTGTAGCACTCGCCCAAATGCGCGCCGAACGACAACAGCGCCACGTCAGACCCTTCGCGCACCACGCGGCCACGTCCGATCTCCAGCACGGTTCCAATCTCGGGCATCGGCACGCCTTCGCCTGCACCGCGCGGATACCGAAACGCAATCGGGCCGCTGTCATGCGCGGCGGCGGTGGCGACCATATGGACCAACTCGGCCTCGTCTGCGGCGGCCATCACGGTCATATTCGGCAAGGCAGAAAGATAGCCCACATCAAAAGCACCTGCATGCGTCGCACCATCGGCGCCGACCAGTCCGGCGCGATCAATGGCAAAGCGCACCGGCAGGTTTTGCAAGGCAACATCGTGCACGATCTGGTCATAGCCGCGCTGCAGGAAGGTGGAATAGATGGCGCAAAACGGTCTCAGCCCCCCTGCCGCAAGCCCTGCGGCAAAGGTCACGCCATGCTGTTCGGCGATGCCCACATCAAACATGCGTTTTGGAAACCGTTTGCCGAAGATGTCCATGCCCGTGCCCGACGGCATGGCGGCGGTGATGCCCACGATGGTCGGGTCGACCTCGGCCAGCTTGGTCAGCGCATCGCCGAACACTTTCGTATAGCTCGGGGCATTGGCCCGCTTTTTCGCCTGCGCCCCGCTTTGCACGTCAAAGCTGCCGACGCCGTGGTATTTGTCGGCCGCGTTTTCAGCCGGCGCATAGCCTTTGCCTTTGACGGTGCAGCAATGGATCAGCACAGGTCCGGTCGCACGGGTGCGTGCGGCACGCAGGACCGCCAGCAGTTGCGGCATGTCATGGCCGTTGATCGGGCCGATATACTGAAAGCCGAGTTCTTCAAACAACGTACCTGTCGTGCCCATAGCACCGGTGACCAGTTGCCGCGCGCGGCGTGCGTGATCGCGGATCGGGCCGGGCAAGGCGGCCTCGAAGCCTTCGGCCATTGTGTGCAGGTTTCCCAGCGGAGATGCATAAAGGCCCGAAAGGTACTTCGACATCGCGCCCACGGGCGGTGCGATGCTCATCTCGTTATCATTCAGGATGACGAACATCCGGCGCCCTTCGGCCCCGGCGTTGTTCAATGCCTCATAGGCCATACCAGCACTGATCGACCCATCGCCGATCACCGCAATCGCATCGCCGGTCGGCTGCCCCATATCGCGCGCGACGGTAAAGCCCAGAGCGGCGGAAATCGAAGTAGATGAATGGGCCGCCCCGAACGGGTCGTATTCGGACTCGCTGCGTTTGGTGAAACCGGATATGCCGCCTTCCTGGCGCAGCGTGCTCATCCGGTTGCGTCTGCCCGTCAGCACCTTGTGCGGATAGCACTGGTGGCCGACATCCCAGATCAGCTTGTCGCGCGGCGTGTCGAAGATAGCGTGCAGCGCCACTGTCAATTCGACCACGCCAAGCGACGATCCCAGATGCCCGCCGGTTTCGGAGACATCGGCAATCACCTCGCCGCGCAATTCATCTGCAAGGCGGGACAGATCCGCATCGCTCAGCGCCTTCAAACACGACGGTGCGGTGATGCGGTCCAGAATAGGGGTTGCGGGACGGGTCATGGGACGGTCCTTTCTCGACAGATAAGCTCGACGTTTTGGCTACCCTGTTGGCCGGGAAACTGATGGGGCAAACCGCATGGCTCACCTACATCAGCCTCCCGTAGCCAACAGGAAGAGTCAGGACGTCGAGATCCTGACATTTCCGAGCACCTAGGGACCAGATGCCCGAAACACGTGGTCGGCAGGCCAGACAGCGGCCTGCCAACAGGGTCCTCAGACCTGAACGACCGATGGTACGGTCAGGTTGAAAGAGTAGGGCGTCGGGTCCTGGGTATCGCGGGATTCAGGTGGCAACAGCTTGCCTACCCCGTAAATCACTGCGATCGAGAACCAGATCACCAGACAGAAGATCGCCGCATAGCCCGCGCCCTTCATCATCAGCGCCAACACATCGGCACGAAGCCTGAAACTGCCTGATGCGTTTGTTCTGAGATAGTCGTTGTTGTCGCTCATGGTCATTTCCTTTTCTCAGATGTTCGTTCAGGATCAGAATTCCGGCGCATAGCCATGCTCTTGTGCCCAGATGAACCAGTTGTCCACGACGGTGCCGGTCAGAAGAATGCCAATGCCCCCGGTGAGCGTTGTCAGAACGGCGAACCACCAGGCCCAACGGTGGATACCCTCCATCGTCGCATTAAAGCCCATGGTCCAGCGCCAGAACAAGGCGGCGCGTTCCGAGGCCGTGCCGCGATCCACGATCTGTTCAATCTCGCGTTCGCCACCAAAGCGGCTGACCGCCAGAATGGTCGCGCCGTGCATCGCAAACAGCAGGGCCGAGCCATAAAGGAACACGATCGAAAGTGCGTGGAACGGATTGTAGAACAAGTTGCCGTAAGTCAGCGAAAACAGGTTGGTCCAGTCTAGGTGCGAAAAGACACCATACGGCACCGCATGTGACCATGACCCCATCAGGATCGGCCGGAACAGGCCCAGCACGAAAACCAGCCACAGCGCCGAGGCAAAGGCCCACGCGACGTGTTTGCCCATGCCAAGTTCTTCGGCACGCAGATATGTGCGTATCCACCAGGTCAGCAGCGACACCGCAAAGAAGAAGCCGGCAATCAGAAACCACCCCCCCTCGTTCAGCGGGGCCATGCCAAGACCGTATTCCTCAGCGGGCGGCTCAAGCGACAGCCAGAACAGCTCGCGCAGGAACAGTGCGGGAGAGTAGCCGACCTGCGCCCAGAAGTTCATCCCGATGATGAAGAACCAGATAAGCCCGCTGGCCAGTGAAATCACACCAAAGGTCCCAAGGTGTATCGGCCCAAGCTGTGCGTTGCCAAAGGTGCCCAGAAGTTTGGAAAATCCAACTGTCCTTGTGCGGTCCCGTGTGATGACGCCGGTCGGGTCCATGCCCAGTTCGGGCGGCCCCTGTACCTGAACCTGCGTGAAGATGTTTTGATATTCAGCCATGATCTTCTCCTTTCCTACAGATCCGCCCACCAGGGCAATTCAGCGTACCAGTCCCACCAGCTCGACCAGCTGTCGAACCAGATTGTGCCGGAGATGACGATACAGATCGCGCTCCAGACCACGGCATTCAGAGCCAGAAACAGACCCAGACGGTGGATACCAAGCGGCCCGATAGAATAGCCGATCAGATCGCGGAAATACGTGTCTTCGTGGTCAGGCGTGGCAATCGTCTTGCCCTTGCCCGGATTGACTGCGGACAACACCAGTGAGCCGTGCAACGACAGTGCAAAGCAGGTCGTGAAGAAGAAAGTGACCGCGACCATGTGTGCAGGGTTATAGTGGAAGTTGCCATAGGCGTATCCGACGTTGTTCACCCAATCGAGGTGACTGAAGATACCATATGGAAATCCATGCCCCCAAGCGCCCAACAGGACGGGGCGGATGATCACCAGCGTGACATAGGCCAGAATTGCGATGCCAAAGGCAAAGGGCACGTGATAGCCGATGCCCAGCTTGCGGGCGATTTCGACCTCGCGCATCATCCAGCTGACAAAAGCGAACAGGGCGCAGACCGTGATGATCTGCCAAAGCCCGCCTTCTGCCAATGGTGCAGCCCCCAGGCCCACTTCAAGAGCGGGCGGGTTGATGGAAATCAGCCAGGGATTCCACGTAGGCCCCAGTGACGCACCATAAAAAATCAGGACGGTGCCGAGCGCTGAGAAAAAGAGCGTCGTGACACCAAAAAAACCGACATAAAAGGGCCCAACCCAGAAATCGAACAGGTCGCCACCAACCAATGTTCCCCCTCGGACCCGGTATTTTCTCTCGAAGCTGAGCAGTGCCATCTTCTTTCTCCCATTCCGTCAGCGCCGTGCGGGCATCTGGTTGTTCAATTTCTAATTGTTGTTTGCTACGGGCGGCGCATCACGTCGCCCGTAGCTCTTTTGAAAAGCCGAGTTATTCGACAACCGCGGCCGCGTCACTGAAGGCGCGGACGAACCAGTTTGTCTCTGGATAGCTGAGCAGCACGAGGTGAATCAGCACCGCCAGCAAAAAGAGAAACACACCCTGCGCGACGAAAACGCGGCGGGGGTCGAAAATCAGCCAGATCTTGTAGAACTGTGCCATGAAATATTCTCCTTAGCCCCAGGCGAACCAGGGCAGTTTGATGTACGTCAGAACGTGAGCAACAACGGCGATCATCGTAAAAATCGCAAATCCGCTCATGTAAACCGAGTGCAACTCTTGCGCTTGCTCGTCTGTGAGACCCGTGAAACTCAGGTCAGTTTTATCAGCCATGTTTTTCTCCTGAAAATATGTACTGACGCCGCGCACCCCCCGCGACCGGGTTACGACAGGGGATCATCCCCCGCCCTGATCTACCGCCCAAATGGGCAGTGGATTTCGAAGCCCTCAAAACTTTGAGGGCCTTAAACTTATGCCCAAAAAATGCGGGGCGTGATCGTTTGCGCTTCGCGCCATGCCCAGCGAACGGGGTCTTGGTGCGGCAGTTGCGTCTGCCTGATCGCTGTCCACATCCAGCGGATCAAACAGATCGGCAGGGCGGCCAGAAAGATCAGCGCGAAATAGAAGGTGTATTCGCCTTTTGACGACCAATGCCGTTTGGCATCGCCAGTCATCTGAGTGGGCGTGTTGGTCAAATCAGTCATTTGGTTCCTCCCAAAGCTGGTTGAAGATCCTCTACAATTTCCAAGAAAACCCGCTCGGCCCCTTTTTCGAGCGCCCGCTTTTCAGCGGCATCGCGCAGGGTTTTCGCGGCGGAAATCCGTGTCAGGATCGGGTGAGTTGCAACAATTTTGTCCAGCAGCGCCTGCGCATCCATGTCCCATGGAAAGTCGCGGCGCAGGGATGTGGGCGTGGCCGGTGTAGCGTCCATTTCGGTGCCAAGCGGCAGGATGTGGAACAGCGCATCGAACAGGCTGTTGCACACTTCTTGCAGCAAATATGTAGCGCCTGCGTAGCCCATGAAGGGCGTGCCGGTCGCACGGCGGATCGCGGCCCCCGGAAAGGATGCTGGTATGAACGAGGGCGCGGGGCCGAAGCCTGCCTTCATCTCGGCCAGATACATCTTTTCGTTGATCGACCCCATCACGATCAGGGGGCGCTTTTCATGCAACATCGCGCGCACGCTGTCGTTGTCGGTCTTCTTGCCGCGCAACCGCGAGACGGCAAAGGCGCAAGGCAGGCCAAGATCGGTTTCCAGATAGTTGCGGATGCCGCGCGAATAGGTCTCGCCGGCGACGATGGCAAAGGATGCCGTCGCAAAGAAATCCTGTGTGACCGAGCGCCACAAGTCCCAGACCGGTTTGATGGTCGAATGCTTTTCGCGTTCGATAAACGGCTCGGGATCAAGCCCCAGCATCTCGCCCAGCGTGCGCAGGAACTTCGTGGTGCTCTCGATGCCGATGGGTGCCTGCAGGAACGGCTTGCCCAGCACTTCGCACAGGCCACGGCCAAACTCGCGGTACATGCAGATGTTCACATCCGCATTCACCAGTCCGCGCATTTCGGCCACATGCGCGCCCAATGGCATCACCATGTTGACTTCGGCGCCGATACCTTCGACCAGACGCCGGATTTCGGCCAGATCGGACGGCATGTTGAACGTGCCGTACATCGGCCCAAGGATGTTGACGCGGGGGGCTGCCCCCTCTTCACGCTTCTTCTCGGGCGGCATACGGCCCTTGGTCATGCCGAATTCGGTAAAGATCCACGTCATCGCGCGGTCTGCGGATTCCCACTGATCCTCGTCGATGGTGCGCGGCAAAAAGCGTTGGATGTTCGTGCCCTGCGGGGTCACGCCGCCGCCGATCATCTCGGAGATGGAACCGGTCACGACCACGGCGGGCAATGCAGGGTCAAGCACACCCCAGGCACGCTTCATCGATTCCTCTGTGCCCGACCCCATTTCCTCTTCGCCCAGACCGGTGACGACGATGGGCAATTCATGCGGCGGCAAGGCGTCGGTATAATGCAGCACCGATGTTACGGGCAGGTTTTCGCAGCCCACCGGGCCGTCGATCACACATTGCAACCCTTTGACGGCGCAGAACGCATAGACCGCACCCCAATATCCGCCGGCTCTGTCGTGGTCTTGGACAAGCATCAGATCATCTCCGCTGCTTTGGCGGCTTTCGCGGCGCGTTCCAGTTTCTTGAGGTTGGTCGCACGGTAAGACGGCTGCAAATTCGGGGCGCCTTCCCAGACGCCTGCCGTGTCGCCAGAGCCTACACCCTCGAAGAAGGCGCGCATGCCGTCCATCCGTTCCTTGTTGGCGATTGCCGCATTCACGACCTGCGCCAGCGAACCGGCACCTGCAGGGCCCATCAGAGGCCGTGCCGAAATCAGGTTGGTAAAGTAGAGCGACGGGATGCCCAGCTCTTTGCCCTTTTGGACGACGGGGGTGGTCCCAATCGCAAGGTCGGGCCTGATCGCTTCCATCGCGGCGCAATCGTCTTCCAGCGACGCGCGGTATTTGACTTTGACGCCCTTGGCCTCCAGCCACGCGGCATCGTCTGCGGACCATGGCGTCTTGGGGCAGGCAGTGCCAACATAGGGCACATCGGCACCGCTTTCGATCAGCAAACGTGCCACCAGAAGCT
>JAGXHE010000192.1 GCA_024636445.1 Sulfitobacter sp. | reverse complement strand
GGTAAGGATAACCGATGAGCGATGCACTGAACGAACTGGGAACCTATATCGCGGCCAAGCGCCCCGATTGCGTCTTGGCCTGGGACATCACCCATGACGAGCTGAACCTGGACATCACGCCCAGCAACATCGTGGGGCTGGTCGAGTTTCTGAAAAACGATGCGACCTGCCGGTTTTCGTCGCTGGTCGATATCACGGCGGTCGACTACACAGGCAGGGCCAAGCGGTTCGACGTGGTCTACCACTTCCTCAGCATGTACCAGAACCACCGCATCCGCCTGCGCGTCTCGGTGCGCGAAGAGGCACTGGTGCCGTCGATCACCGGCGTGCACCCCTCGGCCAACTGGTTCGAGCGCGAGGTCTTCGACATGTTCGGCATCCTGTTCTCGGGTCACCCCGACCTGCGCCGCATCCTGACCGACTACGGCTTTCGCGGCTATCCGCTGCGCAAGGATTTCCCGACCACCGGCTACACCGAGGTCCGCTATGACGAGGCGCAAAAGCGCGTGGTCTACGAACCCGTCAGCCTGGTGCAGGAATACCGACAGTTCGATTTCATGTCGCCATGGGAAGGTGCCGAATACATCCTGCCCGGCGACGACAAGGCCGCACAAGGCCCCGCCGCCAAGGACAAGACATAATGGGCGGCTTGTGGTGGCTCATCCTGTCGGCCCTGACGGCCATTCCGATGGTCAAGCTGTTGCCGTTCTTCGGCATCCATAAATACTGGGCTGCGATCTGTCTGATCCCGCTGGGCACCATTGTGCTG
Source organism: Sulfitobacter sp. (assembly GCA_024636445.1). Lineage (GTDB taxonomy): Bacteria > Pseudomonadota > Alphaproteobacteria > Rhodobacterales > Rhodobacteraceae > Pseudosulfitobacter. Next base: position 4,865 of record JAGXHE010000192.1, on the reverse strand, counting down.
CTGTGGTGGATGGGCGTGAAGCTGCAAGAGTTGGAGAAGCGTTAGGATGCTATCATCCCTGACAGGAATCATGTGGCTGGTCGCAACATGCGTGTTGCTTGCCAGCGCGATCCGCTTTTTGAAAACGCCAGATAGGATGGTTCGCGCCCGCGCCCATGCTATCGGGAAACCCGTAAAAGGCTTGCTATGATGGACGGCGATATTCGCACAAACCGCTACGATGACGGATCGACCGACGCCAAGACCGGCGAGCAGAAGATCCGCAACTTCAACATCAACTTCGGCCCGCAACACCCTGCCGCGCATGGGGTTCTGCGCCTGGTGCTGGAACTCGACGGCGAAGTCGTCGAACGCTGCGATCCGCACATAGGCCTGCTGCACCGTGGCACCGAAAAGCTGATGGAAAGCCGGACGTACCTGCAGAACCTGCCCTATTTCGACCGGCTGGACTACGTGGCCCCGATGAACCAGGAGCACGCATGGTGTCTGGCCATCGAAAAGCTGACCGGCACGCCGGTGCCACGCCGCGCCTCGCTGATCCGGGTGCTCTACTCCGAGATCGGGCGCGTGCTCAGCCACCTGTTGAACGTGACCACGCAGGCGATGGACGTGGGCGCGCTGACCCCGCCGCTCTGGGGCTTTGAAGAGCGCGAAAAGCTGATGATCTTCTACGAACGGGCCTGCGGCGCGCGCCTGCACGCGGCCTATTTCCGCCCCGGCGGTGTGCATCAGGACCTGCCCGACGCGCTGCTCGACGACATCGAACAGTGGGCGCACGAATTCCCCGCCGTGCTGGCCGACATCGACGGGCTGCTGACCGAGAACCGCATCTTCAAACAGCGCAACGCCGACATCGGCATCGTGACCGAAGAGGACATTCTCGAATACGGCTTTTCCGGCGTCATGGTCCGCGGCTCGGGCCTTGCATGGGATCTGCGCCGGTCGCAGCCCTATGAATGCTACGACGAGTTCGACTTCCAGATCCCCGTGGGCAAGAACGGCGACTGCTACGACCGCTATCTTGTGCGCATGGAAGAGATGCGCCAGTCGGTCAGCATCATCAAGCAGGCCATCGGCAAGCTGCGCGAAGCACCGGGCGACATTCTGGCCCGCGGCAAGATCACCCCGCCCAGCCGCACCGACATGAAAACCTCGATGGAAAGCCTGATCCACCACTTCAAGCTCTACACCGAAGGGTTCCACGTGCCCGAGGGCGAAGTCTACTGCTGCGTCGAAGCGCCCAAGGGCGAATTCGGCGTCTATCTGGTCGCCGATGGCAGCAACAAACCCTACCGCGCCAAGATCCGCGCGCCGGGCTTTTTGCACCTGCAGGCGATGGACCACATCAGCCGTGGCCACCAGCTTGCCGACGTCGCCGCGATCATCGGCACGATGGATGTTGTGTTCGGAGAGATCGACCGGTGATCCGCCGCATGGTCTCCCCTGCACTTCATCTTGCCCGTAAAACTCCCGCCGGAGGCTCCTGCCTTCGCCACGCGAACCGAAAGTCGAACTGATGCTCCGCCGCTTGCACCCAGACCAACCCGAAAGCTTTGCCTTCACCTCCGCCAATCAGGCGTGGGCCGAGGCGCAGATCACCAAATACCCCGAGGGCCGTCAGGCCAGCGCGATCATCCTGCTGCTGTGGCGCGCGCAGGAACAAGAGGGCTGGCTGTCGCGCCCCGCGATCGAACACGTCTCCGAAATGCTGGGCCTCGCCTTTATCCGCGGTCTCGAAGTGGCGTCGTTCTACTTCATGTTCCAGCTGCAACCGGTTGGCTCTGTTGCACATATTCAGGTGTGCGGCACCACGTCCTGCATGATCTGCGGGGCCGAAGACCTGATGGCCGTGTGCAAGGAAAAGATCGCGGCCAGACCGCACGAGCTGTCTGCGGACGGCAAGTTTTCGTGGGAAGAGGTCGAATGCCTCGGCTCCTGCGCCAACGCGCCGATGGCCCAGATCGGCAAGGACTACTACGAGGATCTGACCACCGACCGCATGGGCGAGATCATCGAGGAGCTGTCGGCGGGCCGCGTGCCCACGCCGGGTCCGCAGAACGGGCGCTACGCCTCCGAGCCGCTCAGCGGTCTGACCTCGCTGACCGGATATGACAGCGGCAAGACCCAGTACAACGCCAGCGTCCAGCTGGCCAAAGACATCGGCGACACGGTCAAACGGATCGACGGGACCGAGGTGCCGCTGGTCACGCCCTGGCAGGACAAGGCGGCCAACGCCTCGACCAAGCCGCCGGCCAAGCCCAAGACCCGCACCGCGCCGTCTGCCCCGGTCACCGAAACCAAGGCCGAGGTCGCACCGGCCCCTGCGTCCGAAGATGCGTCCAGGGCCAAACCCAAGCGTGGCAAGACCGCGCCTGCGGAACAGACCGATGCGATGAAGGGCGAAAACCATGCCGCAGGCGCGGCACCCAAGACCGACACACCCGCCGAAGCGCCCGAGGACGGCACCACCGGTTCGGGCAGCAAGCCGGTCACGCTGGACGCGCCACGCGACGCCCGCGCCGACGATCTGAAGTCCATCAAGGGCATCGGTCCAAAGCTGGAGGCGATGCTGCACGACAGTGGTATCTATCATCATGACCAGATCGCCGCCTGGACCGACGCCGAGGTGGCCTGGGCCGACCAGAACCTTGCAGGGTTCAAGGGCCGCGCCAGCCGCGACGGTTGGGTCGATCAGGCCCGCAAGCTGGCCGCAGGCGCAGAGAGCAAAGATTCGACCCGTGCCAAAAAGGACGGTAACCATAAAGAATAGATAAGATTTCAGGAGAGGGACAATGATGAACGATGACAAAGCGATGCAGGACTGCACACGCAAGTGCTGGATTCTTTCGGCGATCATGGGGGCGGTCTTGGCCGTTCTGCTGCTCGCATTCGGCGGATGGGGCTTTTTCCGCGCGCTCATCCTTGGCCTCATTGTCTTCGGCGTCTTTGGATTTCTGATGAAAGCCGTGCTTTGCCCTCCGCGGTCTGCACAGTCACAGGGCACGCCCGCTCAAAAACCGGCAGCTCAAAAACCGCCCGCTCAAAAACCGGCAGCCTCGCAACCGGCGGCGACCAAGCCCGAGCCTGCGGCCAAGACCGCACCGGTGGCCGATGCCACCGCGCCCGAGACAGAGGTTGCGGCGGAGGGTGCCACGCCTGCTGCGTCTGAACCTGCGAAAGCGGATAAGGCAGTGACGGTGAAACCCAGCGCACGTCTGGCGGGTCAGGAAGAACTGGCCGCGCGCAAGGGCGACTGGAAGTATGAAAAGCCTGCGGACGAGACGGCAGACAAGCCTGCGGAAAAACCGGTTCAGGCGATCCCTGCCGCATCGACGCCCGCCGAGCCGGTTGTTGACGATGTTTCGGGCAGTGGTTCGGGCAGCAAACCGGCAAAGCCGCAGGGCGAAGCAGAGCCCGCCAAACGCCCCGCCGTTGCCCCAGATGGCAAGCCCAAGACCCTGAGCGCGCCGCGCGAGGGTGGACCGGACGATCTGAAGATGATCAAAGGCGTTGGTCCCAAACTGGAATCGCTGCTGCACGACATGGGCATCTACCACTTTTCGCAGGTGGCCTCGTGGCGCAAGAAAGAAGTCAAATGGGCCGATCAGAACCTTGTGGGGTTCAAGGGTCGGGTCAGCCGTGATGAATGGGTCAAACAGGCCAGAGAGCTGGACAAGGGTCGCAGCACGTAATTTTCGAACAAGGTCAGGAAAGGCGGCGTTTCCGAAACGCCGACAGGTTTCATGCAAGGTCAGGACAAGGAAAACAGGGCAGGGCAGCGCTTGGCGCTGTGGATTGCCGGTGTGGCACTTTTCTGGCTTGGTGCGACAATCGCGGGGGGCTATCTCGGCTGGACCAGCCGGACCCACGCCTTCTTTGACCTTGCAGCGCTGGCCGGTTTCGGTTGGGCGTTGTGGATGGGTTTCAACATCTGGCGCGCGCGCCGACAAGACAAAGGCTGAACGGACATGTTGCAGGACAAGGACCGGATCTTTACCAACCTCTACGGGATGCACGACCGCACGCTGAAAGGCGCGCAGGCACGCGGCCATTGGGACGGTACGGGCGACATCATCAAAAAGGGCCGCGACTGGGTCGTGTCCCAGATGAAGGAAAGCGGGTTGCGCGGTCGCGGCGGTGCGGGCTTTCCGACCGGCCTGAAATGGTCGTTCATGCCCAAGGAAAGCGACGGGCGCCCCTCCTATCTGGTGGTCAACGCCGACGAATCCGAACCCGGCACCTGCAAGGACCGCGAGATCATGCGCCACGATCCGCACACGCTGATCGAGGGCTGCCTGATCGCGTCTTTCGCGATGAACGCCAAGGCCTGCTATATCTACATCCGCGGCGAATACATCCGCGAGCGTGAGGCACTGCAGGCGGCCATCGACGAATGCTATGACGCGGGTCTGGTCGGCAAGAACGCCGCCAAATCCGGCTGGGATTTCGACATCTACCTGCACCACGGTGCCGGCGCCTATATCTGCGGCGAGGAAACCGCCCTGCTCGAAAGCCTCGAAGGCAAGAAGGGCATGCCCCGGATGAAGCCGCCATTCCCGGCGGGTGCGGGTCTCTATGGCTGCCCGACAACCGTGAACAACGTCGAATCCATCGCCGTGGTGCCGACGATCCTGCGCCGTGGCCCTGAATGGTTCTCGTCCTTTGGTCGTCCGAACAATGCGGGCACCAAGCTGTTCGCGATCTCGGGCCACGTGAACAATCCGTGTGTCGTCGAAGAGGCCATGTCGATCACCTTCGAAGAGCTGATCGAAAAGCATTGCGGCGGCATTCGCGGCGGCTGGGACAACCTCAAGGCGGTGATCCCCGGCGGGTCGTCCGTGCCCTGTATCCGCGGCGAACACATG
>JAGXHE010000191.1 GCA_024636445.1 Sulfitobacter sp. | reverse complement strand
CGATCAAGGACACCGGCGGCGGCATTCCTGACGGCATGGAAGACAAGGTCTTCGGGCGCTTCGAGCAGGTTGAAAACAGTGCACAAGGCTCCACCCAAGGGTCCGGGCTGGGTCTGCACATCTCAAAGCAACTGGCCAAGCAATTGTCCGGAGAGCTGTTCTACGAAAGCCGGGTCGGCTTTGGTACGACGTTCCATATCGAGTTTTGGTTGGTGGACCAACTGAGCCAGAATGGTGTCGAGCCCGCCTTCTGCGCTTAGGATCAGACCAAAGCCCGAGGGCTCAATCGCTGCCTCCAAACCGAAAAACGCCCTGCGAGGGAAGAACCCGCAGGATCTGAAGCTGGCCGCGCAAGTCTTGGCCGGGCTGGCAGTAAAACTGCTGATGCGTGAACACCCAAATTTTTCTCAGACAATAATTTTTATTGTTGACCCCGACACCGTTCAGGCTCAGGTTGCGCGGCACGACCATGATGAGTGGTCTAGGGAGAAACCATAATCACCGATGCAAAGCAACGCGGCACCCGAGAAATCCCCCAGCCTGTTGGGCGCACGCATGCGTACCCAGCGACGCAGGCTGGCGATGACATTGCAGCAGCTTTCTGCCGCATCGGGTGTTTCCGTCAGCTATCTCAGCCAGGTTGAGCGCGGCAACGCGACGCCGTCGCTGGGCACGCTGAACCAGATCGCCACGGCGCTGGCGGTGGACCTCGACCACTTTGTCCATTCACCGCGCGCCGTCGACAGCCTGACACGCGGGGCGAACCGTCCGCGGTTCTCCGTCGCGGGCTCTCCGGTGGAATACGAACAGATCGGCGCGTCGTTTTCGGGGCACGAACTGACATCCTACGTTATGAACGTGCCGCCGGGATATGGCTCCGAAGTGGTGAACCACATCGGCGAGGAGATCATCTACATTCTGGAGGGCGAGATCTCGCAGATGGTGGGCGAACGTGAATACCTGATGCGTGAGGGCGACAGCCTGCACTATCTGGGTGACACGCCGCACTGCTGGTCGAACAAGACAGAAACCCCTGCCCGCATCCTTTGGGTGGGCCGGATGGAATACGACAAGTCCGGGCAAATCGGACAGTCGGAGGCCGCGCAAGATAACGTCCGCGAGATGTTACCGCTCAGGCGCTGAAACCCGTCACTGCGGCGGCAAGAAATCGCCGCAGAACAATAATCTCAAACAGGAGAAAATGATATGTCTTTGAAGAAACTCATGGCCACGAGCCTGTTGCTAAGCACGCTGGGCGTGTCGGCACATGCTCAATCGCTGGTCTATTGCTCAGAAGGCTCGCCCGAAGGCTTTGACCCGGCGCTCTACACGTCCGGCACCACCTTCGATGCGTCGAGCCACCCGATCTACAACCGCCTGTCCGAATTCAAGGTCGGCACCACCGAAACCATTCCCGGTCTGGCCGAAAGCTGGGAAGTGTCCGAAGATGGCATGACGGTCACCTTCAAACTGCGCCAGAGTGTGAAGTTCCACTCGAACGACCAGTTCACGCCGACGCGCGATTTCAACGCCGACGACGTGATCTTCAGCTTTGACCGTCAGGGCAACGAAGAAAACCCATATTACACCGTTTCAGGCGGCACGTGGGAATACTTCAACTCCATGTCGATGCCCGATCTGGTCGAGAGCATCGAGAAGGTCGACGACTATACCGTGGTGTTCAACCTGACCCGTCCCGAGGCACCGTTTATCGCCAACATGGCGATGGACTTTGCGTCGATCCAGTCGAAAGAATACGCCGACGCGATGATGGAAGCCGGTACACCGGAAATGATGAACCAGGCGCCCATCGGCACCGGTCCGTTCACGTTCCAAGCCTACCAGAAAGACGCGGTCATCCGCTATCTGCGCAACGACGAATACTGGGGTGACCCGGCCAAGGTCGAAAGCCTGATCTTTGCGATCACGCCGGACGCTTCGGTGCGTTACCAGAAGGTTCAGGCGGGCGAATGCCATGTCATGGCCTATCCGAACCCCGCGGATGTTCAGGCGATGCAAGACGCCGAAGACATCGTGGTGATGCAGCAAGAAGGGCTGAACGTGGGCTATCTGGCCTACAACACCCAAGTGGCGCCTTTCGACAATGCCAATGTGCGCAAGGCACTGAACATGGCGATCGACAAGCAGGCGATCATCGACGTGGTGTTCCAGGGCTCGGGCGAAATTGCCAAGAACCCGCTGCCGCCGACCATGTGGTCGTACAATCAGGACGTGACGGACGACGCCTATGATCCAGAGGCCGCCATGGCGATGCTGGAAAAAGAAGGTGTTACCGACCTGTCGCTGAAGATCTGGGCGATGCCGGTACAGCGTCCCTACAACCCCAACGCCCGCCGCATGGCCGAGCTGATGCAGGAGGATTTCTCCGAGATCGGCGTGAACGTGGAAATCGTGTCCTACGAATGGGGTGAATACCTTGAGCGGTCCAAGGCCGAAGACCGTGATGGCGCGGTTCTGCTGGGCTGGACCGGCGACAACGGCGATCCCGACAACTTCCTGGCCGTTCTGCTGGGCTGCGATGCTGTTGGCGGTTCCAACCGTGCGCAGTGGTGCAACGAGGAATTCGATGCGCTGATCCAGGAAGCCAAGGTCAAGTCGTCACAAGACGAACGCGCAGACCTCTATGAGCAAGCGCAAGTGATCTTCAAGGATCAAGCACCTTGGGCCACGATTGCGCACTCGGTCGTCTTCATGACCATGCGTCCCGAAGTCGAAGGTTATGTCGTGCACCCGCTGGGCGGCCACATCTTCAATCAGGTCGGCCTGTCGCAATAAGCGATCCACATGCAATCAGGGGCAGCGTCTATGGCGCTGCCTCTTCTGTTTCAGCTTGATCGGGAGCAAACCTGTGCCGGATACACTTTCAACACGCCTGCGCGCCTATGCCGAAGTGGCCGGGCAACTGGATGTGGACGCCGTGGCACTGGTGCCGGGGCCGAATTTCAGCCGCGCGCTCGGTCAAAGCTTCATGAGCATGGAGCGGCCGTTTTTGGTGGTCATTCCTGCCGACAAGCCGCCCGCCGCCATCGTGCCCAATCTGGAATTGGGAAGCTGGCGTCACGTGGGCTTTGACGGCGCAGTTTTCGACTGGAAGGACCAGACCGGATACGATGCGGCCTTTGCCGGGCTGATGGACCACCTGAACATTAAATCACTTGCGGTCGAAGGGCAGGTGATGCGCGTTTTTGTGCACCACGCGCTGAAGACCGCGCAGCCAGATCTGCGCATCATAGATGGTGAACGCGAGATTTCAGGCTTGCGGATGATCAAGACGCCACAGGACGTGGCAGCACTGCGCAAGGCCGTGGACATTTCGGAACGCGCGCTGCACCGCACGCTCGATACGGTCAAGCTGGGCCAGAGCGAAAAGCAGATCGAACAGATGCTCATCCGCATGATCTTCGAGGAAGGCGCAGATGGGTTGGCCTTTGTCCCGATTGTCGCCGCCGGTGACAACTCGGCGCAACCGCACGCCCACGCGCGGCATGACTATAAGGTCAAGGCCGGAGACGCGCTGCTGTTCGACTTTGGCGCGCAATACGACGGGTTTTCCGCCGACATCACCCGCACGGTTTTTCTGAACCACCTGAGCGACGAGGCGCGCGACGTCTATGACACGGTGCTGCGCGCCAATCTTGCCGGGCTTGCTGTCACTCGCGCGGGCGTGACCGCCCACGAAATCGACGACGCGGTGATCGGTGTGCTTGAAGCATCGCCCTACGCCGACCGTATCCGCACCAAGACCGGCCACGGGCTGGGCCGCGAGGTGCACGAAGCGCCTTATATCATGCGGGGCAACATGATGGCTTTACCTGCGGGCACGGTTTACACCAACGAGCCCGGACTTTACGAGCTCGGCAACTTCGGAGTGCGGATCGAGGACGACGTTCTGGTGACCGAAGACGGTTATGAAACGCTGACGCGGTTCCCCAAAGAATTGATGGTGATTCCATGCTGAACTACATCCTTGGACGGCTGTTGACCTTTATCCCGACCTTCATCGGGGTCACGCTGATTTCGTTCAGCTTTATCCGTGCGCTGCCGGGCGACCCCATTCAGGTGATGGCGGGCGAGCGTGGCGTTTCCGACGAGCGCTATGCCGAGCTGGCCGCACAATACGGTTTTGACCAGCCGATCTACGTGCAGTTCTGGCAGTATTTGACGGGCGTGCTGCAGGGCGATCTGGGTACGTCTTTCGTCACCAAACGTCCGGTTTGGGACGAATTCTTTGCCCTGTTCCCCGCCACGCTCGAGCTGTCACTGTTCGCGATGATCTTTTCGATCGTTTTGGGCCTGCCTGCGGGCGTGATTGCAGCCGTGAACCGGGGCAAGTTCTTTGACCGCGCACTGATGTCCACCGCGCTGGTGGGATATTCGATGCCGATCTTCTGGTGGGCATTGCTGCTGATCATCGTATTCTCGGGCAACCTGCAATGGACGCCAGTGTCTGGGCGCATCGACCTGCTGTACTACTTTCCAGACCCCACCGGCTTCATGATTATCGACAGTCTGGCGTCCGGCCAGAAGGGCGCGTTTGCTTCGGCGGTGCGTCACCTGATCCTGCCGACAATCGTGCTGGGCACGATCCCTCTGGCGGTGATCGCACGGCAGACCCGCTCTGCGATGCTGGAGGTTCTGGGCGAAGACTACATTCGCACAGCCCGTGCCAAAGGCATGTCGTCGGCGCGCATCAACGGCATTCACGCGCTGCGCAATGCGCTGATCCCCGTGGTCACTGTGATCGGCCTGTCGGTCGGTACCCTACTGGCGGGTGCGATCCTGACCGAGACCATTTTCAGTTGGCCGGGCATCGGCAAGTGGATGGTCGACAGCATTTTCCGCCGTGATTATCCGGTGGTGCAGGGCGGGCTGCTGCTGATCGCCGTGATGGTGATGATCGTAAACCTAACGGTTGATATGCTTTACGGCGTCATCAACCCCAAGATCAGGAAGCGCTAACATGGATGACGCCCTTTCCGCCGAAGCCGAGATGGTCCACAAACGCCCCGGACAGCTGCGTGAGTTCTGGTTCTATTTCCGCGAAAACCGCGGCGCGCTGATCGGTCTGTCGATCTTTGCGGTCTTTGCCTTTCTGGCAATCTTCGGCCCGTGGGTCGCGCCACACGACGCCACCCAGCAGTTCCGCGAAGCAACCCTGCAACCGCCCGTCTGGCAAGAGGGCGGTACCTGGAGCCACATCCTCGGCACCGATCCTTTGGGCCGCGATATGCTGTCGCGACTGATCGTGGGTGCGCGGTATTCGTTCTTTGTGGGCGTTTTCGTCGTCACCATCGCTGCCACCGGTGGCATCATCATTGGGTTGATCGCAGGCTTTTCGCCCAAATGGGTCGACAGCATCATCATGCGGATCATGGACATCGTGCTGGCCTTCCCCTCGCTGTTGCTCGCACTGGTGCTGGTGGCCATCCTGGGCCCGTCGCTGACCAACGCAATGATCGCCATCGCCATCGTACTGCAACCGCATTACGTGCGCCTGACCCGCGCCAGCGTGCTGTCCGAGCGGCAAAAGGACTACGTGACCTCGGCCCGCGTGGCCGGGGCGGGCACGTTCCGGCTGATGTTTGTGACCGTGCTGCCCAACTGTCTGGCCCCGATCATCGTGCAGGCGGCGCTGTCGTTCTCGACTGCAATCCTCGATGCGGCGGCCCTGGGCTTTTTGGGTATGGGCGCGCAGCCGCCGACGCCCGAATGGGGTACCATGCTGGCCGAGGCCCGCGAATTCATCCTGCGGGCGTGGTGGGTCGTCACCTTTCCCGGTCTTGCGATCCTTGTCACCGTGCTGGCGATCAACCTGATGGGCGACGGCCTGCGCGACGCACTTGATCCGAAACTCAAGCGGAGCTAGCGCATGGCCCTTTTGCATATCAGAAACCTAAGCGTCGATTTTGCCACCGCCTCGGGCCAGTTCCGCGCCGTTGACGGCGTCGACCAAGACGTGAACGAACGCGAAATCCTTGCCATCGTGGGCGAAAGCGGCTCGGGAAAATCCGTGTCGATGCTGGCGGTCATGGGTCTGCTGCCGTGGACCGCGACCGTGACTGCGGATGAGATGAGTTTTGATGGAAAAGACCTGCTGACGATGGAGCCCTCGGCCCGTCGCAAGATCGTCGGCAAGGATATGGCGATGATCTTCCAAGAGCCGATGTCGTCGCTGAACCCGTGCTTTACCGTCGGCTGGCAAATCCGCGAGGCGCTGCGCAAGCACCTGAAGATGGGCCGCCGCGAGCGTCATGCCCGCGCCATCGAGTTGTTTGAACAGGTGGGCATTCCCGACGCCGAAAAGCGGCTTTCGGCCTTTCCCCACCAGATGTCGGGGGGCATGAACCAGCGTGTGATGATCGCAATGGCGATTGCATGCAAACCCAAGCTGCTGATCGCGGACGAGCCGACAACGGCGCTGGATGTGACCATTCAGGCGCAGATCCTCGACTTGCTGGCAACCTTGCGCGACGAGAACGGCATGGGTTTGGTGCTGATCACGCATGACATGGGCGTCGTGGCCGAAACGGCGGAACGCGTCAGCGTGCAATATGCAGGCCAGAAGATCGAGGAACAGCCGGTGATGCCGCTGTTTCACCAGCCGCACCATCCCTACACCTCGGCGCTGCTGGACGCGCTGCCCGAACGCGCGACGGAAAAGCGGCTGCCGACGATACCCGGCGTGGTGCCCGGACAGTTTGACCGGCCCAAGGGTTGCATGTTCTCGCCGCGTTGCAAGTTCGCCAACGACAAATGCCGCGCAGAGCCGCCTCCGCCGCTTGGTTCGGATCTTGGCTATGCGCGGTGTTTCTACCCGCTGAACACGGATGAAAGGGTTGCGTCATGACGACACCGGTGATGACGGCAACCGCGCTTGAGCGGCATTACGATGTATCGGGGGGCTTCCTGCGCAAGTCGCGCACGCTGAAGGCGGTCGCGGGTCTGGGCTTTGATCTCTACCCCGGCAAGACGCTTGCGGTGGTGGGCGAAAGCGGCTGCGGCAAGTCCACTTTGGCGCGCATGGTGACGATGATCGAAGAGCCGACCGCCGGGCAACTGACGCTCGATGGCGAACCGATGGTGCCCGAAAGCTGGGCGTCGATGCGCGAAGCGGTGCAGATCGTGTTTCAGGACCCCTACGGGTCGCTGAACCCGCGTCAGCGCATCGGCGCGATTCTCGAAGAGCCGCTGAAGATCAATCGCAAGTCGATGTCCAAGGCCGAGCGGCAGGAAAAAGCCCGCGAAATGCTGCGGCTGGTCGGTCTGCGGCCCGAACATTACGACCGCTATCCGCACATGTTCTCGGGTGGTCAACGCCAGCGTATCGCCATCGCCCGCGCGCTGATGCTGGACCCCAAGGTGCTGGTGCTGGACGAGCCTGTTTCGGCGCTCGATCTGTCGATCCAAAGCTCGGTGTTGAACCTGCTGGTCGATCTGCAGGAACGACTGCAACTGGCCTATCTGTTCATCAGCCACGACCTGAGCGTGGTGCGTCACGTGGCCGACGAGGTGATCGTGATGTATCTGGGCCGCGCCGTGGAAAAAGGCAGCCGCGACGCGGTGTTCAGCGCGCCCTATCACCCCTATGCCAAGGCGCTGCTTTCAGCCACGCCGAAGGCCGATCCGGGCGGGGCAAAGGAACGGATCAAGCTGGAGGGCGAATTGCCGTCGCCGCTGTCGATCCCCGATGGCTGCCCCTTCGCACCGCGCTGCTGGAAGGTGCAGGACAAATGCCGCGCCGAACGTCCGATACTGCCGGATGCGCCCCACGCGGCGGCCTGTTTCTTTCCCGAAAACGGCGGCGAGCCTGCTTGAGCGGGGTGTCGTTTGCCGCCTGACATCAGATCGCCAACAGAAGCTGAGCGAAACACCGAGAGGTTGGCGGTACTTTGCGCCTTGACTGCGGGCGGGGTGGGTGATGGCTCTTGCCGATCAGATCTTTGCACCTTGCGCACCACCAGACATGAGTGATGCAAGCCAAGCATAGCCGCTTTGCTTGCCTCCATTTCCGACGACAGCGGTAGAACATCGTTCCGCCACGCGGTCAGAGTTGGCACGCTGTTCGCCTCTGCCGATGCTGCTGGAACAGGCATTTGCGCCCAAGCGTTGGCCCAGACCAATGTCCCTCATTCGTGCTGCGTGTTGAAGCGGATGGCGTCCGATGACATCTCGAGGGGTAAGGATAACAGGAGTAAAAACAATGCTGAAACAGATCATCGCCGCCACCGCGCTTGCCGCAAATTGGGGTGGCGCCGCCATTGCCCAAGACACGGATACGCTGCGCGTCGGCATGTCGGGGGGATACTTTCCCTTCACCTTCGTCAAGCTGGATGAATTGCAGGGCTTTGAAGTCGACGTGATGAATGCGGTGGGTCAGGAGACCGGGCTGGAGGTCACCTTCGAGACGATGGCGTTCTCGGGACTGATCGGCGCGCTGGACGCGGGCCGGATCGACACGATCGCCAATCAGATCACCATCACGCCCGAGCGCGAAGCCAAGTTCACATTCAGCGCGCCCTATGTTTTCGACGGGGCTCAGGTCGTGACCAAAGAGGGCAACGAAGAGATCACCGGTGTCGAGGATCTGCGTGGCAAGACCGTCGCGGTCAACCTCGGCTCGAACTTCGAGCAGTTGCTGAACGCGCTGCCCTATGCCGACGAGATCGAGATCAAGACCTATGAATCCAACATCGCACAGGACACGGCCCTTGGGCGCGTGGATGCCTTCGTGATGGACCGGGTGTCTTCGGCGCAGTTGATCCAGGAAAGCCCGCTGCCGCTGCAACTGGCCGGACAGCCGTTTTCCGAGATCCGTAACGCGCTGCCCTTTCGCGACACCGATGAAGGCCGTGCGCTGCGCGACCGCATCGACGTGGCGCTGACCACCTTGCGGGAAGACGGCACGCTGGCCGATATTTCGCAGAAGTGGTTTGGCACTGACATCACTACGGCGGATTGACCCATGCGGGCACTTGACCTTGATTACATGCTGGGGCTGGTGCCCGTCATTCTGGGCTATGTGCCGTTGACGCTGTTCATGGCCGGGGCAGGGATGGTGCTTGCCCTGATCCTCGGTGCGCTGCTGGCGGTCGAGCGGGTGGCGAAAGTGCCGGTTCTGGACTGGTTCGTGGTGCTGTTCATCAGCTTTTTTCGCGGCACGCCACTGCTGGTGCAACTGTTCCTTTTCTACTTCGGTCTGCCGCAAGTGCTGCCGTTCCTGACCCAGATTGACGGCGTGACGGCCGCGATCATGGGACTGACGCTGCACTTTTCAGCCTATATGGCGGAATCCATCCGCGCCGCGATCATCGGCGTGGACCGCAGCCAGTGGGAGGCCGCGCAGTCCATCGGCATGACGCAGGGCCAGATGATGTG
>JAGXHE010000190.1 GCA_024636445.1 Sulfitobacter sp. | reverse complement strand
GCACGAACGCGGCGGACCCCAGATAGAAGAGCCGGAGCGCAACGGCTTTGGCTACGTCCTTGTCGAAGGTCAGATCGAGCAAAATCTGGGTGGCAAGCTGGAGACCGATTTTGACCACGATGGCCTGGTGCTGAAAATAGAATTCCCGTTGTAAGGAGAGGGGATCTGCGATCTGGTGCATTGCCTGATTTCCGAGTTTCTCACCATAAATCGCGCAAATGATTTCGCCCTCCTTCTTAAGGTAATCACCTAAGGTAACGGCCGGATCGCCTTCGTATCCGTACATCGCATGGAACATATCAATGCGTTCGTCGTAGTTAGCTTGCTGGGTCATTAGCGCCTCCGTGAGCATACAAACTTTTTATAAGCTCACATAACAAGGCCAGAAAAATCGGAAGTGCCAGACGTGTTCTTAGATGTTTACTTATACGTGTAAGCGTACTCACACGTTTACTTATACGTGTGGTTGTACTGATACGTTTACTCATACGTGTAAGTGTATTCAGACGCTTATTTATGCGTGTAAGTGTAGATGTCGCTCAATATCTCGACCAGGTGTGTAACGACCTGCCGCGAAGCTGTAATGCTCGCCCATCTGGACTGCCCTAACCAGCAGGAGGTGCACTAATGGACCAGGCAAAACTTATTGAGCTCCACCGCAATGCGTGCCATGGCCCGAACGGTCCGGTAGAAAGGACGCATGAGCCGACCCATTGACTGTCAGATGACTGAATTTCCAAGGTCGACTTCCTGTAGCTGGTCTGGAGATTTTGTGACCCCCTCGCTGATCGCGAAGTACTCCCATTCAATCTGCGAGAGTAGACCATCTTCTTGTGAAGAGGTTACTATGATCTCGTCCAATCTTTTCTGTCCATATTCTGTCACAGCTTGCCCTTTTTGCCATCGTTTATTGTTGTTTATGTACAGTGACTTACTCACAAGGGGCCGATATAAGCCCTTGTGGGGTAACTATTTTTTCGTGTCTGTTCAAATACTTGTGAGCCGTATCTGCTGCCTGTCACGCCGGAGGTCGCGGGTTCGAGCCCCGTCAACCGCGCCACTGCTGCGTAAACAAAGACCCGCCGGAAACGGCGGGTCTTTTGTGTTTTCGGGGTGGCTCCTTGCGTTGAAAAGTCCTGCCGGTGCCATGTGCCGCGAAAGAAGTCTCAGCCCACTTTCAGCAGGAATTTCAAAATCTTGTCAGCCGTTTCTGATGGATATTGATCGGGAAAGAAGTGTCCGCCCGGCAAGCTGTCGACCTGCATGTTCGTCAATCGGTCCACCCACGTTGCCCCCACATCGTAATGTTTCGCCATGACACCGCTTGCACCGCTGAGCACCAGCGCGGGGCATGTGACGCGGCGGTCCAGATCGGCGGCGTCGAGCGCCATGTCATGGTCTATCGCCGCACGGTAGTCCTCGCACATGCCGCGAATGGTGTCGGGGTCGCGCCATGCGGTGCGGTATTGGTCGAGCGCTGCGGCGTCGTAGGTGTCGAGCCCGCCTTTGCCCCAGCCGGTCAGGCAGTATTCGAAATAGGCGTCAGGATCATGGCCGATCATCGTTTCCGGCAGCGGGGCGGGCTGGGCCAGAAAGAACCAGTGGTAATAGGCACGTGCCACCTCCTGTTGCAGATCGTCCAGCAGCAGATGCGTCGGCACGATGTCCATCAGCGTTAAAGACCGGATCGCGTCCGGGTGATCCAGCGCCGCGCGGTGCGAGGTGCGTGCGCCCCTGTCATGGCCGACAAGGTGGAACTTGTCGAAGCCCAGATGCGCCATCAGCGCCACCTGATCCCCTGCCATCTCGCGAAAACTGTAGTTTTCGGTGCCGTGGGGTTTCGAGCTGGCCCCATAGCCGCGCAGATCGGCGGCGACGGTGGTGAAATGCTGCGCCAGCGTCGGCGCGATGCCGTGCCACATCGCATGCGTTTGCGGAAAGCCATGCAACAACAGCAGCGGGGGGCCGCTGCCTGCCATGGTGTAGTGGATGCGCTGGCCGTTGACCTCGGCTGTGGCGCTGGAGAAACCTTGTATCGTCATCGTCTCGCCTTTCGTTCTGGAAGCTGGATCACACAGGGTAGAAGTGGGGCCAGCCCCCACACACGCAATAAGTGGGGGCCAGCCCCCACACCCCCGGAGTTTACCCTGCAAGATGAAGGGGCGCAGTGGCGTTTATCTGCTCAGAGCCGCAAGGATGCGGACCCAGCTGCGCATGCCCTTGTGAAAACTCTCCATGTCGTATTTCTCGTTGGGTGAGTGGATCTGGTCGTCGTCCTTGCCAAACCCGATCAGCATCGGGGTCGTGTCTACAATCCTCTGGAAATGCCCCGCAATCGGGATCGAGCCGCCGCAGCCGATATAGGCCGCAGGCACATTCCATTCGTCGCTCAGCGCCTGACGCGCGGCCTCGAATGCCGGATCGTCGGTTTCAAACACCGACGCGCGGCCATTGCTGTGGTCCTTGAACGTGACGGTGCAATCGGCGGGCAGGGCGTCCTGAACCATCTTGCGGAAACTCATGCGGATCGCGTCGGGGTCCTGATCGCCCACAAGACGAAACGAGATCTTGGCATGTGCCTGCGCGGGCAACACGGTCTTGAAACCCGCACCGGTGTAGCCGCCCCAGATGCCGTTGACCTCGCAGGTGGGGCGCGACCAGATCATCTCGATCGGGGTGCGGTCCTGTTCGCCTGCGGGGTTCGACAGGCCGACATCACCGAGGAATGCGTCGTGATCGAACGACAGGCCCTCCCACTGCGCGCGCAGCTCGTCGGGCAGTTCGGGTACGCCGTCGTAGAAACCGGGCAGGGTGATGCGGCCCTGATCGTCGTGAAGCCCGGCCAGGATTTTTGTCAGCACCCGGATCGGGTTCATCGAGACACCACCATACATGCCCGAATGGAGATCCTTGCTGGGCCCGGTGATCGTGAGCTCGTCGCCCATCATGCCGCGCAACATCGTGACGATGCCGGGCGTCTTGCTCTCAAACAGGCCCGTGTCGCAGATCAGTGCAAAGTCGGCGGACAGTTCTTTGGCGTTTTCCTTCATGAACGGCACCAGCGAGGGCGAACCGGATTCCTCTTCGCCCTCGAAAAAGAACGTGATGCGACAGGGCAGGGTGCCGTTCACCGCTTTCCATGCACGGCAGGCCTCGACAAAGGTCATCAGCTGACCCTTGTCATCGGCGGCACCGCGGCCACGGATCACCTTGCCTTTGGCTGTATCCTCGACTTGGGGATCGAAGGGATCGCGCTCCCATAGTTCCAGCGGATCAACGGGTTGCACGTCATAGTGCCCGTAGAACAGCAGGTGTGGCCCCTTGCTGTAGCCGTCGCCGCCCACATGGCCCACCACCATCGGATGACCGGGCGTCGGGCGTTTGGTGGCGTCGATGCCGATGCTTTGCAGATCGGCCACCAGCCAGTCTGCGGCGGTGTTGCAATCGGCGGCATAGGCCGGATCGGTCGAGATCGACGGGATACGCAAAAGCTCCAGCAACCGGTCGGTGGCTTGCGACAGGTTTGCGTCGATATGGGCGAGTGTGGCGTCGAGAGACATGAGGCGGTTCCTTGCAAATTCGGTATTTGCAGCGACCGTACCAGCCCGCGTGGTGGTGTCCAGTGCCCCGACGGGTGCCATCCCCAACGGTAGCCCAATGGTAGACTAGTGGTCCACACAGACCAGCGCGAACCCTGCCAGCACCAAAGCGGCACCGCCCGCCTGGGCGAGGCTGATGCCACTGTGCGACCAGCCGGCATAGATCAGCACCAGCAGCGTTTCGGTCACCACGACGCCCAGATAGACAAGTGGCAGGCTGGCGTGGCGCAACAGGGTGATCTCGGCCAGAACCGCACCGGCCAGCCCGAGCGCTATAATCGCGATGCTCAAAGCGGGAGGCACATCAAAGGACAGCGTCATGCCGATCGTCGCCAGCGCATAGCCGCCGGCGGTGATGAGCATCAGGATCAGAACGGGCAAAAAGGCTATTGAGGCAGACATACCAGGACCTTTCGAAAAATGATCTTTCAAAAACTTTCAAAACTTTGGGCACCTTGAAATATCGGTGCGGGGTGCGGCGCCCGAACGGCGCGCCGCACCTCCTTTACGGGGTGGAAAAATTACCCCTTTGCCGGTATGAAATCAGGAAAACCACCGGCATCACAACTTCAGCATGCGCTTATCATGCGGCTGCTGACAGTCAGGTAAACCCTACCTTTTCGTGGTAAAAAATGTGATTTGATCTGGATCAACGCTGCGACATCGTGCGCAAGGCATATACATTGAAACTCGGGGCGCTACCCTATAATCGTTCCAAATACTATTTCTAAAGGGGCATGATCGCCAAATGCATCGCCGTCCCAACGACCAGGAGTTTCCTTTCGTGGATCACACCAAGGACTATGCAGCACAGCTGGATGCCGCACTGAACAAACTGCACGAAGAAGGTCGCTATCGCACCTTCATCGACATCGAGCGGCGCAATGGCCAGTTCCCCCACGCGGTACGCACACGCCCCGACGGGTCCGAACAGGACATCACCGTATGGTGCGGCAACGACTATCTGGGCATGGGCCAGAACCCCGTCGTCCTGCAAGCGATGCACGAGGCGATCAACGCCACCGGCGCAGGCTCGGGCGGCACACGCAACATCTCTGGCACCACGGTCTACCACAAACGGCTCGAGGCCGAACTGGCCGATCTGCACGGCAAGGAACAGGCGCTGGTCTTTACCTCGGCCTATATCGCCAACGACGCCACCCTGAGCACGCTTCCCAAGCTGTTTCCGGGGCTGATCATCTATTCCGACGCGCTGAACCACGCCAGCATGATCGAGGGCGTGCGCCGCAATGGCGGCTCCAAGCGTATCTTTCGGCACAACGACGTGGCACACCTGCGCGAATTGCTCGAGGCCGACGATCCTGCCACGCCCAAGCTGATCGCTTTCGAGTCGATCTATTCGATGGACGGCGATTTCGGGCCAATCGAAGCGATCTGCGATCTGGCGGAAGAGTTCGGCGCGCTGACCTATATCGACGAGGTCCACGCCGTCGGCATGTACGGTGCCCGCGGCGCCGGTGTGGCCGAACGCGATGGTCTGATGGACCGTCTGGACATCATCAACGGCACGTTGGCCAAGGCCTACGGTGTGATGGGCGGCTATATCGCGGCCAGCGCGCGCATGTGCGACGCCATCCGGTCCTATGCGCCGGGCTTCATCTTTACCACCTCGCTGCCGCCTGCGGTGGCTGCCGGTGCTGCGGCTTCCGTCGCATTCCTGAAAACCGCGCCTGAGCTGCGCGAGGCGCACCAGTTGCAGGCGCGCATCCTCAAGATGCGGCTCAAGGGGATGGGTCTGCCGATCATCGACCACGGCAGCCATATCGTGCCGGTCATGGTCGGCAATCCGGTGCACACCAAGCTGCTCAGCGACATGCTGCTGGAAGATCACGGTATCTATGTTCAGCCGATCAACTACCCCACCGTACCACGCGGCACCGAGCGTTTGCGCTTTACGCCCTCGCCGGTACATGGGCCGCGCGAACTGGACGCTCTGGTCAAGGCGATGGACGGGTTGTGGTCACAATGTGCGCTGAATCGCGCCGAATTGTCCGCCTGACCTCACGAGTAGGTGAATTTCGGTTTCCCATGTGTTAGGCAGTGTTTAACAACAAACCAGCGTCGAATCGGGCATGACGCACAGGTTCCAATAATCGGGCAATACGGGGCATGGGTATGATCGGGCGGAAGTCTCCCAAGATCATTGAACAGAACGCAGATCCGAAAGGTTTTGACGATTTTGAGCTGCGCCTTGGCGATGTGATGCGCGGTGAGCGCGCCACGCTTGGCAAATCCCTGCTCGACGTACAACGCGAACTCCGGATCAAGGCCAGCTATATCGCGGCCATCGAAAACACCGACCCCGGCGCATTTGACACCCCCGGCTTTATCGCAGGCTACGTGCGCTCCTATGCACGCTATCTGGATATGGACCCCGACCGCGCCTTTGCGGCTTTTTGCACCGAAAGCGGGTTCTCCGTGGCCCACGGCATGTCTGCCGAAGCATCGGTGATCAAAAAGCCAACCCGCGAAGACCGTCTTGCGCGCGATCGTGGGACCAAAGATATCTTTTCCGCACCCAGCACGCCCTTCGCCCCTACGGGCGAGGCATTTCTCAGCCGGATCGAGCCGGGGGCCATCGGGTCCTCGCTGGTTTTGATCGCGCTGATCAGTGCCATAGGTTTTGGCGGCTATTCGGTTCTGCAAGAAGTGCAGCGGGTGCAGGTGTCTCCGGTAGACCAGACGCCTGTTGTGCTGTCGGACCTCGATCCGCTGCAAAGCGCATCGGTGCAACAGCCCAGCCTGGACGGGGCGTCGGACTCGTCGCCTTCTGCGCTTGATACGCCGCGTATCGATGCGCTGGACCGGCTCTACCGCCCGCAAGCGCTGGATGTGCCTGTTCTGGTCGCGCGTGATGCGCCCATCGCCACGATCGATCCGCGTTCGGTGGGCAATTTTGCGCAGATTCCAAGCATCGAAGCGCCGGTCATGGCGGGCGCGGATCCGGTGAAAGCCGAAATTCCGGCGGTCCCGCAAGTGGTTGAAACCCAGGCGCCCGTACTGCAGATGGTCGCTGTGCGCCCGTCGTGGGTGCGCGTGCGCGGGGCCGATGGTACCGTGATCTATGAAACCGTGATGCAGCCCGGCGACACCTGGACTGCCCCCGCCACCGAAGAGCCGCCCGTGCTGCGCACCGGTGAAAGTGGTGCGATCTATTTCGCGATGAACGGCAAGTTCTACGGCCCCGTTGGCCCGAACGGCGCAATCACCTCGAATCTGCCGTTGGAAATCGCCGGTCTGCAGGAAACATATCTTCCGGTCGACGTGTCCACGGACTCCGGCCTCGTGCGCTATGCCGAGGCAACGGCGGCGGCGCTTGCCACTGTTATCCCCGACTGAACATTCCCTTGTTGGACAAATGATCACAGTCGTGGGGGCCACCCGCGCCTGAAGGTTGCGCCGCACGCACGCAACGCTTAGGTCTGTTCAGGAACCCGATAGCCGAGAGAGGCGCGACATGTCGCTTAATCACATCCGTCCGTGGCGCAATATCTACCGCCGTGAAAGCCGCCAGATCATGGTGGGCCGCGTGCCCGTCGGCGGCGGTGCACCGATCACTGTGCAGACGATGACCAACACGCTGACCACCGATGTCGCGGGCACTCTGGCGCAGATCAATGCCGCCACCGAGGCCGGTGCCGACATCGTGCGCGTCTCAGTCCCCGACGAGGACAGCGCCCGCGCGATGAAAGAGATCTGCGCCAATTCACCGGTGCCGATCGTCGCGGACATCCATTTCCACTACAAACGCGGCATCGAGGCCGCCGAGGCGGGGGCCGCCTGTCTGCGGATCAATCCGGGCAACATCGGGTCCGAAGAGCGGGTCAGGGAAGTGATCCGGGCCGCGCGCGACAACAACTGCTCGATCCGCATCGGCGTCAACGCGGGCAGTCTGGAAAAGCATCTGCTGGACAAATACGGCGAACCGACGCCCGACGCGATGGTCGAATCCGGTCTCGATCACATCAAGATGCTGCAGGACAACGACTTTCACGAGTTCAAGATCAGCTGCAAGGCCTCGGATGTGTTCATGGCCGCCGCCGCCTATCAAAAGCTGGCCGAAGCCACCGACGCGCCGATTCACCTTGGCATCACCGAGGCAGGCGGGCTGACCTCGGGCACCATCAAATCCGCCATCGGCATGGGCAACCTGCTGTGGATGGGCATCGGCGACACGATCCGCGTCAGCCTCTCTGCCGATCCGGTGGAAGAGATCAAGGTCGGCTACGAAATTCTGAAATCACTGGGCCTGCGCCACCGCGGCGTCAACATCATCAGTTGCCCCAGCTGCGCGCGTCAGGGTTTCGACGTGATCAAGACCGTCGAAATCCTCGAAGACCGTCTGGCCCACATCAAGACACCCATGAGCCTCAGCATCATCGGCTGCGTGGTCAACGGCCCCGGCGAGGCGCTGATGACCGACGTGGGCTTTACCGGCGGCGGCAACGGTGCGGGCATGGTCTATCTCGCGGGCAAGCAAAGCCACAAGCAATCCAACGCCGACATGATCGAACACATCGTCGAACAGGTCGAGAAAAAGGCCGAGGAACTGGCTGCCGCCGAAGCAGCCGCCGAAGCAGCCTCAGAACAGGCCGCCGAGTAACCGCGATTTCTTTTGGCTGAAAATATCCCGGGGGAGCGCCAAAGGCGCGGGGGCAGCGCCCCCGAACCTACCGCAGTTTCAAACGCTTACCCGCGTTTTTCATCGACAATCTGCATCATCTGATCATAGGGCAGATAGCCGCGCAGCATCTCGTCGTGCATCACGAAGGTGGGCGTGCCGGTGATCTGCAACTGCTGCGCCAGCGCGCGCGTCTCGGCGATGCGGCGGGCCACTTCCTCGCTGTCCATGCCAGCGACGATCGCATCCGCATCAAAGCCCAGCGTGTTGGCCATACGGCTCATCACCGGCACGCTCAGCTCGCCGTTCGACATCATCAGCGCGTCGTTCAACGCGCCGTAGGCATCAGGGCCTTCAACGATCAGCGACGAGATGGCAAAGCGCGACGCCAGCATTGACTGCTCTCCCAGGATCGGGAATTCCTTGACGATCAGACGGATATTGCCGTCTGTTTCCAGCAGCTTGGCCACCTCGCCGTGGGCGCGTTTGCAATACCCGCATTTGTAATCCAGAAACTCGACCAGCGTGATATCGCCCTCGGGATTGCCGCCGACGAATGAAAATCCGTCGTCAAAGATGGCGTCGGCGTAGTCCGAAACCATGGTCAGATCAGCCTGTCCCTGTGCCGCTGCCTGCTGCTCTTCCAGCAGGTTGACGGCTTCGATGATCACTTGCGGATTTTCCAGCAGATAGGCCCGCACCTCGGCACCAAAGGCGCTGCGCTCATCGTCGGACATCTCCGAGACGTCGAAGGCAGCGACGGGCAATGCCAGCGTGATCGTGGCCGCAGTTGCGGCGAAAAGGCGGGTAAGTGTCATGGAGTGTCTCCGTTTTTGCGTTTTTCGGCGCGTTCACCGGCAATCAGCACATCCTGCGTCGGTTGCCAAGGGCCTGATCGGGGTGTCCAGCAGCGCGCTGGCGCGTCTGGTGTAAATTTCTGGGTCTTCCATCCGGCCCGGCAGGGTGCCGCGTTCGGCGCTGACCCAAGGACAATTGCCCCCATTGACGCCAGAGGCAAAGCCCTGTGAAAAGCACGGTAAGTCGACATTCGCGCAGCATAGGAGACAAGTGATGAAAACCTCAAGACGCAGCGCCGTTGATCCCTTTATCGTGATGGACGTGATGGAGGCCGCCCGCGCCGCCGAGGATGCAGGCCGTCACATCATCCACATGGAGGTGGGCCAGCCCGGCACCGGCGCGCCGCGCGGGGCGACGGACGCGCTGGCGCGTGCGATGAACGCGGGGCCATTGGGTTACACCGTGGCGCTGGGGCTGCCCGCTTTGCGTGCGCGCATCGCGCGGATGTATGGTGAGTGGTACAATGTCGATCTGGACCCTGCGCGGGTGGTGGTCACGTCGGGCTCGTCGGGTGGCTTTATCCTGGGGTTCACCGCGCTGTTTGACACCGGCGACCGTGTGGCCATCGGCGCGCCGGGCTATCCCAGCTACCGCCAGATCCTGCGCGCTCTGGATTTGCAGGCCGTCGATCTGCCCACGGCGCCCGAGAACCGCTATCAGCCGGTGCCTGCGGACTTTGCCGATATGGACATTGCCGGGCTGATGGTCGCCTCACCCGCCAACCCCACGGGCACCATGCTGGATCACGCCGCGATGGGTGCGCTGATCGACGCGACCCATGCCAAGGGGGCGTCGTTCATCAGTGACGAAATCTACCACGGCATCGAATACGAGGCGAAGGCCGTCACAGCACTTGAGCTGACCAACGAGGCCTATGTGATCAACTCGTTTTCCAAGTATTTCTCGATGACCGGCTGGCGCGTCGGCTGGATGGTGGTGCCGCAGGACCATGTGCGCGTCGTCGAGCGTCTGGCGCAGAACATGTTCATCTGTGCGCCCCATGCAGCCCAGGTCGCGGCCCTTGCGGCGATGGATTGCGAGGACGAGTTGCAGGCCAACATGGACGTGTACCGTGCCAACCGGGCATTGATGCTGGACGGGCTGCCCAAGGCGGGGTTTACCAACATCGCCCCGCCCGACGGCGCGTTCTATGTCTATGCGGACGTGTCTGACCTGACCGACGACAGCCGCGCCTTTGCCGCCGAGATACTGGAACGGGCAGGGGTCGCGGTCACGCCGGGGCTGGATTTCGATCCGCTGCGCGGTCGCCACACCCTGCGATTTTCCTATGCGCGGGCCACTGCGGACATCGCCGAAGGGCTGGAGCGGCTCAAGTCATTCATGGATGCGCGCTGAGCCCCGACCTTCGGTAAGCTCTGGCGCCTGCGGATTGGCTGCGATATCTTTACTGCAAAATGATAACAAAACCTGCAGGACTGGCAGAATGCGATACGTGATCATGTTGATATCTGCGTTGGTTCTGATCGGCGCGCCGCGTGCCCAGGCGGACGAGCTGACCGCGCTGGCCCGCGTCGATCCTGACAGCAGCCGCATTTCCGAAAGCTGGTTTGGCAACACCAAGCTGACCATCGGGCTCAGTCAGGGCGTGCCGTTCCGGGTGTTCCATCTGGACGATCCGATGCGGCTGGTCATCGATTTCCGCGAAGCCGATTGGGCTGAGGTCACGGCGCAGGATCTGTTGACCAAGCCGGGCAAGGTCACCGCCGTGCGCTTTGGACCGTTCCGCCCGGGCTGGTCGCGGCTGGTGCTGGATCTGGCGGAACCAATGCTGCCCTCGAACATCGCGATGCCGGTGGACGACAGCACCGGAACCGCGATGCTGACGGTGGCGTTCAGATCCGCTGACGCCGAGACCTTTGGCGTGGGCGCAGGTGCCCCCAAGGATGCCGCATGGGCCACGCAAGCAGCCCAACCGCAACCGACGCGCAAGGCCGATGACAGCTTTGTCGTTGTGCTCGATCCCGGCCACGGTGGCGTCGATCCCGGCGCTGTGCGCGACGGCGTCGAGGAAAAGGACATCATGCTGAAGGTCGCACAGGCGCTGGCCGAGGCTTTGCGCCGCAGCGGGCAGGCCGAGGTCGTTCTGACCCGCACCGACGACCGGTTCGTGTCATTGCCCGGACGGGTGGACATGGCCCATGCGGTCGATGCCGATCTGTTCATCTCGCTGCACGCCGATATCCTCAGCGAGGGCGGGGCCAGCGGGGCCACCGTCTATACGCTGGCGGACGAGGCCAGCGACGCCGCGACCGAACAGCTGGCCGCCCAGCACAACCGGGCCGACATTCTGGCCGGTGCCGATCTGAGCGGGGCCGATGATCAGGTGGCGGGCGTGCTGATGGATCTGGCCCGTCAGGAAACCGCGCCACGGTCCGAACAGGCTGCTGCCGCTTTGATAGAGGCGATGCAGGCTGCGGGCGGGCCGATGAATTCGCACCCTGCGCGTCAGGCTGGCTTTTCGGTGCTGACCAGCGCCGACGTGCCGTCAATCCTGATCGAGGTCGGCTTTCTCAGCTCGAAACGCGATCTGACAAACCTGCGCGATCCGGTCTGGCGTGCGGGGATTGCAGCGGCCATGGCCGAGGGGATTCTGGCATGGCGGTCTTCCGATCTGGCGCAGCGCCCGCTGGTGCGCAAATAGGCCGACCATTTATCTGGCCAAACCACCAGTTCGTAAGCGTGATTATGCCATTGTGACACCCATACGTGTTTTGACCCGCCGCCATCGGTAGCCTATACAGCTGCCCTGAGCAGATTTCAAAAAGGACGCCCCCCGTGTTCCGATTCATCCTGTCGTTCTTCGGCGGTATCTTTACGACCCTGACCATGGGAATTCTGGCAATCGCAATGAGTGTCGGCGCGATTTTCTATGTCTATGGCCGCGATCTGCCCAGCCACGAAAGCCTTGCGCAATACACGCCGCCCACGATCAGCCGCATTTACAGCGGTCAGGGTCAGATCATCGACGAATTTGCCCGTGAACGGCGGCTTTTTGCCCCTGCGGACACCATTCCCGATCTGGTGAAACAGGCGTTTATCAGCGCCGAGGACAAGAATTTCTACACCCACGACGGCTATGACCTGCGCGGCATCGCGGCGGCGGCGGTCGATGCGGTGCGCTCGCGCGGGCGTGACGTGCGCGGGGCCTCGACGATCACACAGCAGGTGATGAAAAACTTCCTTTTGTCCGGCGACCGTCAGGCCGAGCGCAAGATCAAGGAAATCATCCTTGCCAGCCGGATCGAAGAGACGCTCTCCAAGGAGAAAATTCTGGAACTCTATCTGAACGAGATTTTTCTCGGACAGAACAGCTATGGCGTGGCCGCGGCCAGCCAGACCTATTTCAACAAGACCCTGAGCGAGCTTGCCCCGCACGAAGCGGCGTTTCTGGCGTCCTTGCCCAAGGCACCGTCGGACTACCATCCGGTGCGTCGCAAGGACCGTCTGCAGGCGCGCCGCGACTACGTTCTGGGCGAAATGCACGACAACGGCTATCTGACCCAGGCAGCATACGAGCAAGAGCTTAGCCAGCCGCTGCGCTCCGTGCAGAACGGCGACTTTGGCAGCTTCAAGGACGAGCTGCCGCCGCGCGATTATTTCACCGATGAAATCCGCCGCCAGCT
This sequence comes from Sulfitobacter sp., assembly GCA_024636445.1. Classification (GTDB taxonomy): domain Bacteria; phylum Pseudomonadota; class Alphaproteobacteria; order Rhodobacterales; family Rhodobacteraceae; genus Pseudosulfitobacter. The sequence continues at coordinate 12,782 of JAGXHE010000190.1, read as the reverse complement.
GTCCGAGAACTTTGGCGAGGGCGAGTTTTTCACCGGCGGTCTGACCGTACGCGCGACGATTGATCAAGAACTGCAACCCGTCGCCGCCGATGCCCTGCGCACCGAACTGGAGAACTTTGACCGCAGCCGCTCGACCTGGCGCGGCACCGGCAAAAAGATCGAACCCGAGATCGCCACCGGCGACGCATGGGAAGAGGCGCTGAACGGCGTGGTCGTGGCACGCGACGTCGATCTCAACGGTCAGTGGTATCCGGCGGTGGTGCGCGAAGTCGGTGACCAGCGCATCGTGCTGGGGATCGAAGGGCAGGGCATTGGCGAAGTGCCGCGCGAAGACATCAAATGGATCAAGGGCGACTTTGCCGCCAATTTCGACGTGGGCGATGTGGTCCACGTGCGCCAAAGCGACGGCGGCTGGTCGTTGCGGCAGGTGCCTGCGGTGCAGGGCGGCTTTGTTGCGATGGACGTCAACACCGGCCGTGTGATCGCGATGCAGGGCGGATTCAGCTATCAGCACTCGGTCTTCAACCGCGCCACTCAGGCCAAGCGTCAACCGGGGTCGTCGTTCAAACCCTTCGTCTATGCCGCAGCGCTGGACAGCGGCTATACGCCCGCGACGATCATCGTCGACGCTCCGATTGAAATCAACACGCCCCAGGGCCTGTGGCGGCCCAAGAACGCATCGAACCAGTTCTACGGCCCGACGCCGATGCGCACCGGCATCGAGCGGTCGCGGAACCTGATGACCATCCGTTTGGCCCAGGAGATCGGCATGGAAACCGTGGCCAGCTATGCCGAGCGCTTCGGCGTCTACGAGCGCGGCCAGATGGGCACTTTCCTTGCCAACTCGCTCGGGTCGCAGGAAACCACGCTTTATCAGATGGTTGCGGCCTACGCGATGTTCGCCAACGGTGGCGAGCGGGTCAAACCGACATTGGTCGACCGGGTGCAGGACCGCTATGGCAAGACCGTCTATCGCCACGATGAACGGGTGTGCAACGACTGCCAGCTTGCCAGTCTCGATCCCGGCTACGGCCCCCGCATCTCATCGAACCGCGAGCGGGTGATGGACCCGATCACCGCCTACCAGCTGACATCGATGATGCGCGGCGTGGTGGATCGCGGCACCGCCAGCGGCTCGGTCAACCTGCCGGTGCCGACGGCGGGCAAGACAGGCACCACCAACGACAACAAGGACGTTTGGTTCGTGGGCTTTACCAGCAACATCGTTGCTGGCTGCTACATCGGCTTTGACACACCCCGCAACATGGGCAACGGCGCATCCGGTGGCGGCATGTGCGGCCCTGTGTTCCAGCGTTTCATGCTTGAGGCGACCCAGAAATACGGCGGCGGCGATTTCACGGTGCCCCCCGGTGGCCGTTTCATCAAGATCGACCGTTTCACCGGCGCACGTCTCAGTGACGATGCTTCGGGCGAAAGCGTGGTGGCCGAATACTTCCGCGATGGCGAAGAGCCGCTGTTTGGTCTGATGTTCGATGGCGGCTTTGCCATGGGCGCCGACCTGCCGCTGGTCGAAGAAGTAGGCCGTGCAACGGGCCGCGAGGTGACCACCTCTTCCGGCAAAAAGGCCACTGTGGGACCAAAGGCCAACTTCGGCACGCTCAGCTCCGGCGGGCTTTACTAGCCTCCAAAATCCAGCGTCAGACAGGTATGCTTTGTCACCCGACGGCTTGCCGCCTGTCCGGCGCTGGTTTACACCCAGCTTTCAACACCATCCCGAAGGACACGAGCCATGCGCGCCGAGGCCCAAAACACCGTTGCCGAGATCGAAAAGTCGCTGGAGCTGCTGGGGCAGCGTCTGGGCGTGGAGACCGCGCAATACCGGCTGGAAGAATTCAACGCCCGCGTCGAGGACCCAAAGCTGTGGGACGACCCCGAGGCGGCGCAAAAGCTGATGCGCGAACGGCAGGCGCTGGTCGATGCGATCGGCACCTACGAGGGCATCAAGCAGGATCTGGCCGACAATGTCGAATTGATCGAACTGGGCGAGATGGAAGCGGACGAAGAGGTGATCAGCGACGCGGAAGCCGCGTTGAAGACCCTTGCCGTGACCTCGGCGCAAAAAGAGCTTGAGGCGTTGCTGGACGGCGAGGCCGACAGCAATGATACGTTCCTAGAAATCAACTCGGGCGCGGGCGGCACCGAAAGCTGCGATTGGGCCAGCATGCTGGCGCGGATGTATGTCCGCTGGGCCGAGAAAAAGGGCTACAAGGTCGAGCTGAACGCAGAGAGCGCGGGCGAAGAGGCGGGCATCAAATCCGCAACCTACAAGATCACCGGGCACAATGCATACGGCTGGCTGAAATCCGAAAGCGGCGTGCACCGGCTGGTGCGCATCTCGCCCTTCGATTCCGCAGCCAAGCGGCACACGTCGTTTACTTCCGTCAAAGTGTATCCGGTGGTCGACGACAACATCGAGATCGAAGTGAACCAATCCGACATCCGCATCGACACCTATCGGTCGTCGGGTGCCGGCGGTCAGCACGTGAACACCACCGATTCCGCCGTGCGGATCACCCACCATCCTACGGGCATCGTCGTGACCTCGTCCGAAAAGTCGCAACACCAGAACCGCGACATCGCGATGAAGGCGCTGAAATCGCGTCTCTACCAGATGGAGTTGGACAAACGCTCGGCGCTGGTCAACGAAGTCCACGAAAGTGCCGGCGACGCGGGCTGGGGCAACCAGATCCGGTCCTATGTTTTGCAGCCATACCAGATGGTCAAGGACCTGCGCACCAACTACGAAACCTCGGACACCAAGGGCGTGCTTGATGGTGATCTGGACGGTTTGATGGGGGCCACACTGGCGCTGAACGTCAGCGGCAAAAGCCGGTTCGAGGCGCAGGGCGACTGATTTTGACGTAACGGTCTATTCATTCCGCTTGAACCTGCGCAGGGCTGCGGCAAAGCTGCGGCCATGACAGATGATATCCTTTTCCAAGGCGCCTTGGCGCAATCGAACGCCCTCGCAAAGGGCACGCTGACAGCAACCGATCTGATGCAGGCAACGCTTGCGCGGATCTCTCAAGTGAACGGGCAGGTGAACGCCGTGGTGTCGCTGCGCGATGCTGATGTTCTGATGGACGAGGCGGGCGCCGCCGATGCGGCTCCGCGCAGTGGTTGGCTGCACGGAATACCCATTGCGATCAAGGATCTGGCCAACGCCAAGGGGCTACCCACCTCGATGGGCTCGCCGCTCTTTGCAGGGCAGGTGGCGTCGCAGGACGATGTGATGGTGGCACGTCTTCGGGCTGCAGGTGCCATCGTGATCGGCAAGACGAACACGCCCGAGTTCGGGCTGGGATCGCACACGATCAATCCGGTGCACGGGCCCACGCACAACCCCTATGCGCAGGGCCGCTCGGCGGGTGGATCATCCGGCGGGGCGGCGGCGGCGCTGGCCTGCGGGATGGTGTCGGTGGCGGACGGCTCGGACATGATGGGATCGCTGCGCAATCCGGCGGGCTGGAACAACATCTACGGGATGCGCCCGACCTGGGGGCTGGTGCCATCCGAACCCGAGGGTGACAATTTCCTGCACCAGTTGTCCACCAACGGTCCGATGGCGCGTAACCCGTCCGACCTTGCCGCATTGCTGGACACGATGGCGGGGCCCGACCCGCGCCAGCCTCACGGTGTGTCTCAGGCTGCGTCCTTGCCGCAGATATCGGGCGGCATGGACGATGTGCGCATCGGTTGGCTGGGCAGTTGGGGCGGCGCACTGCCGATGGAACATGGGATTCTGGATATCTCGCAGACCGCATTGAAGCAGATGGAAAGTCTGGGGGCCGAGGTCACCGAACAGTCGCCGCTGTTTGACGCCGATGCGATGTGGGACAGCTGGATCACCCTGCGGTCGTGGCAGGTGGGCACGGGACTGGCGTCGATCTACACCGATCCTGACAAGCATGAATTTCTGAAAGAAACCGCCCGATGGGAGATCGCGCGCGGCATGGCGATGTCGGCGGTGCAGGTGCATGCAGCCAGCGTGGTGCGCAGCAACTGGTTCAAGAGTGCCGCGAAGGCATTTGAAACCTATGATATTCTGGCGCTGCCTTCGGCACAGCTTTGGCCGTTCGAGATCACATGGGACTACCCGCGCGAGATTGCAGGCGTGCAGATGGACACCTATCACCGCTGGATGCAGGTGGTCGTCCCTGCGTCCCTTCTGGGGCTGCCGGTGGTCAACGTGCCGGTGGGCTTTGGCGGGCCGGACAATACGCCTGCGGGGCTTCAGCTGATCGGCAAACGCGGCTCTGATGCGGCGCTGTTGCGTGTCGCGCAGGCTTGGCACGCGGCGACCGACTGGCCAAACGCGCGGCGGCCCTGAGGCACAATCAGGACGGCTCGCGCCCTTCGGCAGCCAGACGTGCACGCAGACCGGCGACCTGTGGCGCGTTCTGTTCCAAAGCAAAGACATAGGCCTGCGTCAGAAAGAAACAGGCGGCGTCCAGATCTTCGGAGCGGTCGGCTGCCTGTGCATAAAGCGCCACCAGCGCCAGATGATCGCCCGCAGCATGGGCCGCCAGAAGTTGCGCGTTCAGGTCGGTCATTGCGCCGCGATCGGCCCCGCGCGGTGCGCCTCCAGCCGTCCGGCAACCCAGGCGTGGAACAGATGCGTCGGCCCGTCCATCGCAGGCGAAAAGCGCCCGCCGTCGAACCGGGGCGCGTGACGGCCCCGCTGCATGCCTTCGACGACAAAGATGTCTTCCTCGAACACCAGTTTCCATTGCGCGGTGTTGCGCGCGCGCAAGGCAGGGTCGGTGTCCCCTCGGGCATAGTAGATATGTACGTTTTCCACAGTCTTTTCCGTGCTTTCCGGCACGAGGATGATGGCGAATGTGTGGTCTCGGTGCACGCCCAGCAGCACGTTCGGGTAGGCCGTCACATATTCGGCTGCAGTGTTCCATTTGGCGCTGAGCCCGTCGAAATCGGGGAACGTCTGCCCATCGGCGCAGGTCATCTGACGGTAGACCAAAGTGCCTTGCCCCGAATACAGATCAGGCGCTTCGATATGATAGTGATCTTCCAGCCGCGAATAGCTGTTCAGACCGGGGTGGACCCAGGGCAAATGGTAGCTTTCGCAGTAATTCTCGACCGCCAGTTTCCAGTTGCAGTTCACCACCAGCTGAAATCGGCTGTCGGCACCGCCGTGATGCAGCGGCTTGTCGAATTCGGCCCAGCGGGCCAGCAGGTCGGCGTTGTGCACCTCGAACGGGGCGGCGTCGCCCGACAGGTTGATCCAGATGACGTCCATCCACAGATGGCTGCGCACTTCGATCAGGCCCAGCAGGGCACGGTCGATGCCTGCGTGGGTGTTGCGCCCCGGTCCGCCCACATGGGGCGTGCTGACCAGACGGCCTTCGGTGCTGTAGCACCAGCTGTGATAGGGGCAGCGAATGGCACCTTCGATCTTGCGGGGCGCGTCCACCAGAATCATGCCACGGTGGCGGCAGATGTTCTGGAACACCCGCACGCGGGCGGCGCGGTCGCGCACGATCAGCAGGGGCATCCCCAGGAAAGTGAGCGGCACCGCATCGCCGATCTCGGGCACGTCCGCGCCCACGGCCAGCCCCGACCAGCCCGAAGAAAGCACGGCGCTGCGTTCCTCTTCAAAGACGGCGGGATCGATGTAGTGGGCATTTGGCAGACCGTTGGCCTGATCGACCGGGCGGCGCACCGCGTCTAGGTTGGTGTAGGGCATAGCACGGCCTCGCTTGGTCTGATGGTCCATCCTTAGGCCAAAAGACCTGCCAAAGGACCTACATCAGCGACACGTATTTTCTGCGGGCGACATGTGTGGGGCGCCAGAAGTTGTCAGCGAAATGGATCGTCGGGGCGAAGCAGTCTGCGGTGAAAGGGCAGCAGATCGTCGAAATCGCAAAAGCCTGTAGTGCGTGCGATGCGCACCGCCTTGCGCCAATCGCTGCCGATGTGTTCGTAAACCAAGCGTTCAACTCGGTTGCTGTTGATGCCCTCGCGGATCGAACGCGCCACGTATCCGACCCAAAAGTTGTTCTGGAACGACACTTCGCGCGTCAGATGGTTGAACGTACTTGTGACTGCCCCCCGACGCGAGACCAGTGCCGCGACCCCGTCGTCGTGGCGCATCACGATCCCGCGAAATTCGCGCGATGTGTCATCCTCGGCCAAGCCTTGCAGCGTCAGCACCGCGCGGGGTTCGAATCCGCGCAGGAAGGTGGAATCGTTTTTGCGCGATACATGGACCAGCCCGACGACAAAGCGCGTGGGAGCAAGAAAACTGCGCCGCGAGAACCGGTAAAAGCCGGAGGGAAAGAAGCTTTCCGGCACCGTGACCGCTGCATCGCCGAGGAAATCCTGAACAAAGGGGTCGTTCAGCGACAGACAGTCCAGGCCGATCTCATCCACCGGCTCCAACAATATGCGTGCGTCGACGTCGAAAAAGCTGCAAATGCGCGCCAGAACATCGGGACGCGGAAAGCTCTCGCCGGCGAGGTAGCGGTTGAACTGGGTGCGGTTGACGCCCAACTGGCGCGACAGTTCCGAAATCGAAGGGTAACTCTGCGCCAGAACGCGCAGGTTCGCGCCGAACATATCACGCAATTCCGACGGGGAACGGTCGTGGTAGGTCATCGGTAGTCCCCCTTTTGGCTGTCATCAATACGGTTGGGTACAGTCGCTAATTCCAATTGCTGATAGGCATTGACGCCTCATGGCGTCAGTGCTGACACGAATATGTTATATTACGGTTGGTTTGCTTACACAAATTGCAATGTGATTTCGAAATACAACTTAAGCGGAAGTTGCCCGCGTCCGGTTGCCCAAACCATCACGGAGCTCGGAGGTTGGACGGTTTCCGGGTGTGCGTGATGGACACGCGCCGCGCGGCCTGCGCACAGGTCCAGCATCTCTCGAAAAGCGAAACGCGCTTGGCCGCGAGGGCTCTAACTTTCCAAAGTGTGCGTGCGCGCGCCGCGATGGCGCAGGGGGCAGGTTCTGCAACCGAAAAGGCAGGGCCGGGCAGGGTGCATGCCCCCGCCCGACGCGGTCTTTTACAAATCGCCGCGCGCCAGGGCGGCGACGCCGGTGCGGGCCACGTCGATCAACCCGAGCGGACGCATCAGATCGGCAAAGGCGTCGATCTTTTCCGGCGCGCCGGTGATCTCGAAGACAAAGCTGGTCAGGGTGCTGTCGACCACATTGGCGCGGAAAATATCCGCCAGCCGCAGTGCTTCGAGACGTTTGTCGCCGCCGCCCGAAACCTTGAACATCGCCAGTTCACGCTCGACCGACGGGCCCTCGACGGTCAGGTCGTTGACGGTGTGCACGGGCACGATCCGGCCCAGTTGCGCCTTGATCTGCTCGATCACCTGCGGCGTGCCGGTGGTGACGATGGTGATCCGGCTGAGGTGTCCGGTGTGGTCCACCTCGGCCACGGTCAGGCTGTCGATGTTATAGCCGCGTCCCGAGAACAACCCGATAACCCGCGCCAGAACCCCCGGTTCGTTTTCGACCAGAACGGCCAGCGTGTGCCGCTCTTCCACATCGGAAAAGTTGGGGCGCAGGTTATAGGCCGAATGGCTGGTCGCGCCTTTTTTGATTTTTAGAGCTGACATATCCCGTATTCCTTTACACCAGCACCGAGCCCTTGGCGTCGATCACGCCTTGGGTGTCGGCTTCGCCCAGAAGCATTTCGTTGTGCGCCTTGCCCGATGGGATCATCGGGAAACAGTTCTCGTGCTTTTCAACCAGACAGTCAAAGACCACGGGGCCGTCGTAGTTCAGCATTTCCATGATCGCATCGTCCAGATCGTCGGGGTCGGAACACCGGATGCCCTTGGCGCCGAAGGCTTCGGCCAGTTTCACGAAATCAGGCAGGCTTTCGGACCACGAATGCGAATAGCGTTCACCGTGCAGCAGTTCCTGCCATTGGCGCACCATGCCCAGACGTTCGTTGTTCATGATGAACTGTTTGACCGGCAGGTTGAACTGCATCGCGGTGCCAAGTTCCTGCATGTTCATCAGCCAGCTTGCCTCGCCTGCGACGTTGATCACCAGCGCGTCGGGGTGGGCCATCTGTACGCCGATCGACGCAGGGAAACCGTAGCCCATCGTGCCAAGGCCCCCGGACGTCATCCAGCGGTTCGGCCCTTCAAAGTTCAGGTATTGCGCCGCCCACATCTGGTGCTGGCCGACTTCGGTGGTGATGTAACGGTCGTGATCCTTGGTCAGCGCCTCAAGCCTTTGCAGGGCGTACTGCGGCTTGATGATCTTGCCCTCTTGCTTGAAGCTCAGGCAGTCTACCTTTTGCCATTCCTTGATCTGCTTCCACCATTTGGTCACGCCTTCGCTGTTGGTCTTGCGACCGCGCGATTTCCAGACCTTCAGGATGTCTTCGAGAACATGGGCCACGTCGCCGACGATGGGGATATCGGCCTTGATCACCTTGTTGATCGACGACGGATCAATGTCGATGTGTGCCTTGATCGACTTGGGCGAAAAGGAATCCAGCACGCCTGTGATCCGGTCATCGAACCGCGCGCCGATGTTGATCATCAGATCGCAGCCGTGCATCGCCATGTTCGCCTCGTAGAGACCGTGCATGCCCAGCATGCCCAGCCACTTGTCGCCCGACGCAGGATAGGCGCCCAGACCCATCAGGGTGCTGGTGATCGGAAAGCCCGTGGCCTCGACCAGTTCGCGCAGCAGTTGCGAGGCGGCAGGGCCGGAGTTGATGACGCCGCCACCGGTATAGAACACCGGACGCTTGGCGGTTTCGATTGCGGCCACCAGTTCGGTGATCTCTTCCATGTCGCCTTTGACGATGGGCTGGTAGTTCGACATCGACGGCTTGGGGCCGGTGTAGGTGCCCGAGGCGAACTGCACGTCCTTGGGGATGTCCACCAAAACCGGGCCGGGGCGACCCGACATGGCGACGTGGAACGCCTCGTGGATCACGCCCGACAGCTTTTCGGTCTCTTTCACCAGCCAGTTGTGCTTGGTGCAGGGGCGGGTGATGCCGACGGTGTCGGCCTCCTGAAAGGCATCCGAGCCGATCATGAAGGTCGGGACCTGTCCGGTCAGAACGATGATCGGAATGGAATCCAGCAGCGCATCGGTCAGGCCGGTCACCGCATTGGTGGCACCGGGGCCCGAGGTCACCAGGCACACACCCGGCTTGCCGGTCGAGCGCGCATAGCCTTCGGCCGCGTGTACGGCCCCTTGTTCATGGCGCACCAGAATGTGCTTGATCGAGTTTTGCTGAAAGACCTCGTCGTAAATGGGTAGGACGGCGCCGCCGGGATACCCGAATATCGTGTCCACACCCTGATCGATCAGGGCCTGAACCACCATCTTTGCTCCGCTCATTTGACGTGTCATTAGCTCTACTCCGGTTACGCCATACTGTCTTGCGCACATAAAAAAACCCCCGTTCTGGCGGGGGCACATGGGTCGAAATCTGGTCTACCGTTACCGGCCCATGTGCGTTGATCCTACGATGACGACGACATCTGGCATGTCTTTGGTCCTCTCAAGTGCGTTTTGGGACATTATGAGCGGGGTCCAAGGCCGTCAACAGCCAAACGGCATGAAAAAGTGTCGCTGGGCGAGTTTTTTGCGACATTTTATTTCGTGATGTCCGTTTTGGGCGACACAAGCGAAAATTTGTCGCAGGGAATCACCGTTTCCGTGTGCGTCCGGGGCCTTGTGGCGATGACAGGCGTGTCTGGTGATCGCTGATCGCTGGAGGCTCTGCCTCCAGACCTCCGGGATATTTAGGGCCAAAAGAAGCGGGCTCAGCTGGCTTCCTTGTGCAGCAAGGCGATCAGGTCGGCGGCTGGCATGGGGCGGCACAGGGGCGCGCCGTGACCGGCCCATTGTGCGCCGAAGCCATGTTCGCCTGCGGCTTTGGCGGCCGCGTTCAGGGCTTTGGCCGCATCATAGGCAATGGGATAGTCGGGGACGGCGGCCGTGGTCTCGGCGCCCCATGCTGTCAGCTTGTTGACGAGAGAACGTGCGGGACGGCCAGAGATGGCTTTGGTCACGGTGGTGTGCCGGGCGGCGTCGCTGGACAGGGCGGCGCGATAGGCGGCGTCGGCGCTGCTTTCGGGGCAGGCGATGAAGGCGGTGCCGAGCTGGGCGGCAATCGCGCCCAGATCCAGCACCGTGCGGATGCCTGCGCCGTCCATGATGCCACCGGCGGCGATGACCGGCAGCGAAGTGGTTTTGACCAACATCCCGGTCAGCGCGAGGGTGCCCAGCATATCGTCAGGGGCCTGCGGGTCGAACATGCCACGATGCCCGCCTGCCTCGAAGCCCTGTGCCACGATGGCGTCCAGACCTGCGGCCTCTATGGCGCGGGCTTCGGTCTGGTTGGTGGCGGTGGCGATCAGGATGCAGCCTGCGTCTTTCAGGGCCTTGATGCGCTGCGCGTCCGGCAGGCCGAAATGAAAGCTGACCACGGGCGGGGCGGTGTCGACCAGCATGTCAAACATCGCCGCGTCGTCGGCAAAGCTTTGGTAGATGGTGCGCAGTTCCGCTGGCGGCTCTGCATCATGGGCGACAAAGAGCGGGCGCATTGCGTCGAGCCACGCGGACTCGCGCAGCGCATCGGGCGAGGGCGTCGCGTGAACGAACAGGTTCACGTTGAAGGCACGCTGGGTCAATGCGCGAATGGCGTCGATCATGGCGCGCGCGCCTGCAGCGTCGGTTGCCCCCGCGCCGATAGAGCCCAGGCCACCCGCATCGGACACGGCCGCGGCAAGGGCAGGGGTCGAGACGCCCGCCATCGGGGCCTGAATTATGGGCAGCGGTACACCGAGACGTTCAAGCAGTGTCATGGTGTGTCTCGCTCACCCTATTCACCGTGCCGGGCGGCTGTCGGGCAGGGCGATGTTGGCGACCTGTTCGGCAATCGGATCGGACGACAGAGGATGGGTTTCGGGGCTGTAATCCGCGGGGTTGTTCAGCTTTTTCCACTTGCCGCCTGTGTAGATCTCAAGCCCCGAGAACTTGGATTTATAGCCCATCTTCTGACTGCCCGGCACCCAATAGCCCAGATAGACATAAGGCAGCCCCGCCTCGCGGGCGATCTCGATGTGGTCGAGGATCAGATAGGTGCCCAGACTGTTGCGCGGCATGTCGGGGGTGTAGAAAGAATAGACCATGCTCAGCCCGTCCGACAGCACGTCGGTCAGGCAGGTGCCGATCAGGTCATGATCGATGCCGGTGTATTCGATCACCCGGCTGCGCACCGGGGTTTCCTCGATCATCGCGGCGAATTCGAACACGTCCATGTCTGCCATGCCGCCATCGGCGTGACGGCTGTCGAGGTAGTGACGGAACAGATCGTATTGCGCTTCGGTGGCCCAGGGCGAGGTGGCGCGGCGGGTAATGCCAGCGTTGCGGCGCAGCGTGCGCCGTTGGCTTTTGGTGGGCTGAAAGGCCGAGACGTCGATCCGCGCCGACAGACAGGAGGCGCAATCGGTACACGATGGCCGGTACAAAACATTCTGCGAGCGTCGAAAGCCCTGATGCGACAGGCTGTCGTTCAAACGGCTCGCATTGTCACCCTGCAGGGCGGTGAACAGCTTTCGCTCCATCCTGCCCTCGAGATAAGGGCAGGGTTGCGGAGCGGTAACGTAGAACTGCGGTGCAAGGGGCAACGAGTGGCGCATGAAATATCCGTGTGGTTTTTTGTAATGATAGCCACCCAGAAATGTCTGACAAGAGCCACTTCGATTCAAGGTTTACAAGATTTACCGCAATGTCCGGCGATTCATTGCCGCCGTGCCCATGACGATATCGGTCAGGCTTTGGCCACGGGTCGAGGCGCACATGAAGATCACCGACAGAAGTTGCAGCGGGAAAATCGCCCAGCTGACGTAATATCCGGTGGTGTGGATCAGGGCCTGCCCCAGATCCAGACGCGCACCAGACGCATCACGCAGCTCGATTGCCGCAAGCCGCATGCCCAGCGTGCTGCTGCGGTTGGCGATGGTTATGGTGCGATAGGCAAAGTCGATGGTGGCGTACAGGACCGGGAAAAAGAACAACCCGGTGAACGCGGTGAGAGGCACGATGATCACCGCCAGCACCAGCACGAGGAGGGTGTCGACGATCCACGCCATGAACCTCTTGGTCGTGACATCGCGGTAGAATTTCGGATCGTTGAGCGGATCGTCAAGCGGATCGGCGGAATAGGTCATTTGAGCCTTCTGTTCCAAGAGGGGAAAGGGGACCAGCCCCCGCCATCGGGGGGCCGGCCGCAGGTGGTCACGCTCAGGCGTCTGAGGTGCTTGGCTTTGCGCGTTCGTCCATGAACTGGTCGAACTCTGCCTTGTCCTTGGCATCGCGCAGACGCTCCAGGAAGGCTTCGAAGTTGGTTTGTTCTTCTTCCAGACGGCGCAGGGTGTCAGCCTTGTAGCTGTCGAACGCCGAGTTGCCGGTGGACCGGGTGGATGTCATCGCACGGGTCATGCGGCGGGATGAACAGGATTTGTTGAACATTCGTTTGCTCCAGATCATGTAAAACAGAAGGGCGAGGCCGACGGGCCAGAAGAACACAAAGCCCAGAACCATGGCGGCGATCCAGGCGCCTTTGCCACGGTCATCAAGCCAGCCTTCGATCCTGGCGAACCAACCGGGGCTCGATACGGAAGAAACAGGTGCAGTTGCGGTTGTCATCATGTGAACCTTTCATCGTCAACGTAAAATCCCGGTTTGATTTTGACTTGGCCGGAATGTGAATGTCTTTCACATCAATCAATTTGGGCATT
>JAGXHE010000038.1 GCA_024636445.1 Sulfitobacter sp. | reverse complement strand
TGCAATCGCGCTGTCCATCCTGTGGGCGCTGAACGCCAGTGCGGGCCTTAGCGCGCAATTCTCCGAGCCGTTCATGGTTGCGCAGGCTGACTATAGCAGCCTGTTGCTGCCCATTGGCCTGACCACCGCGGCCATTGCGCTGTATTGGCTGCGGTTCCGCGTGCCCTTTGCGATGGCGCTGATTGCGCTGGGCGTGTTCGCTCTCTCGTTGATGATGGGGGCGATCCGCATGGGCACGCCTGCGAATATCAGCGATTTCTTTCTGCTGTCAGCGAGCGGTCCCTTTGCCTGGATCACGCTGCTGGTCGGGTTCGTGGTGTTCGCCGTCGCGATGTTCTTTGATATGAGCGATCCGCACCGTGTCACCCGACGCTCGGCCCAAGGGTTCTGGCTGCACGTTGTGGCCGCCCCCGCGCTGGTCAACACAATCGCGCTAAGCCTGCTGGCCAGCGGCACCGACAACGCCTATCTGCTGTTGCTGGCGATCCTGCTGCTGTTTGCCTTCGTCGCCATCGTGATCGACCGCCGGTCGTTTCTGATTGCTGCAATCGCCTATAGCGTCACGCTGGCAAGCACGGTGTTCGGCGGGGATGGCGCCGCAACCACGATACTGGTGCTGGGCATATTCCTAGTCACGCTTGGCGCATTCTGGACACCGATCCGCGCCGCACTTCTTTCACCTTTGTCCAGGGTGCTGCCGCTTGACCGGCTGCCGCCCTCACACTGATACGGGAACCCATATGACCGATCTTACCCCCCGCGAAATCGTATCCGAACTTGACCGGTTCATCATCGGCCAGAACGACGCCAAGCGTGCTGTGGCCGTGGCCCTGCGCAACCGCTGGCGGCGCAAGCAACTGGCCGACGATCTGCGCGATGAAGTCTATCCCAAGAACATCCTGATGATCGGGCCCACCGGCGTCGGCAAGACCGAGATCAGCCGCCGTCTGGCGAAACTGGCCCGTGCGCCGTTTCTCAAGGTCGAGGCGACCAAGTTCACCGAAGTCGGCTATGTCGGGCGCGATGTCGAACAGATCATCCGCGATCTGGTGGACAGCGCCATCGTCATGACCCGCGAACACATGCGAGAAGACGTCAAGACCAAGGCACGTGCCGCCGCAGAAGAGCGCGTGATAGACGCCATCGCAGGCACCGATGCGCGTGATGGCACCCGCGATATGTTTCGCAAAAAGCTGAAGTCGGGCGAGTTGGACGATACAATTATCGAGCTGGAAATTGCCGACACGTCGAACCCCTTTGGCGGCATGGATATTCCCGGCCAGCCCGGCGGTGCCAGCATGATGAACCTGGGTGATATCTTCGGCAAGGCGATGGGTGGACGCACCCTGCGCAAAAAGCTGACCGTCGCGCAAAGCTACGAGGTGCTGGTCGGAGAAGAGGCCGACAAGCTGCTGGACGACGAGATCGTGAACAAGGCCGCTGTCGCCTCGGTCGAGAACAGCGGTATCGTGTTTCTGGACGAGATCGACAAGGTCTGCGCCCGCTCGGACGCGCGTGGTGCCGATGTCAGCCGCGAAGGCGTGCAGCGCGATCTGCTGCCGCTGATCGAGGGCACAACCGTCAGCACCAAACACGGACCGGTGAAAACCGACCACATCCTGTTCATCGCTTCCGGTGCTTTTCACGTCTCGAAACCGTCGGACCTGCTGCCGGAATTACAGGGCCGTCTTCCGATCCGGGTGGAATTGCGGGCGCTGACCGAACAGGATTTTGTCCGCATCCTGACCGAGACCGACAACGCGCTCACGCGGCAATACACCGCACTGATGAAAACGGAGAACCTGACCGTCAGCTTTACCGAGGATGGCATCAAGGCTCTGGCCAAGATCGCCGCCGAGGTGAACGCCTCTGTTGAAAACATCGGGGCGCGGCGGCTTTATACCGTGCTTGAGCGCGTATTCGAGGAGTTGTCGTTTACTGCACCCGATCGCGGCGGCGAAGAGGTGGTGGTGAACGCCGAGTTCGTCGACAAGAACCTGGGCGAGCTGATGGCGTCGCCCGACATCAGCCGCTACGTTTTGTAAGCCTGCGATAGCAGCACTTCCCACCCTTTGGATTTCCGCCTAGGTTACGCCAAAGGGTGGGCTTGGGGTCCTGAGTTAACTGATCATGCTTTCTGGACCGCTGGCTGGGCCGCAGCCTTTAACCAAATTCATCGCAGGAAATGCGCGCTGGCTGGGTGCGGGGGCGTTGCTTACGCTGTTGTCGTCCTTTGGGCAGACGTTTTTCATCTCGATCTTTGCGGCAGAAATCCAAGGTGCATTTGACCTGAGTCACGGGGCATGGGGCGGCATATATTCGCTGGGTACCACGGCGTCTGCGGTCGTGATGATCTGGGCCGGAGGGCTGACAGACCGGTTCCGCGCGCGGCATCTTGGGGCAGGCGTGTTGATGATGCTGGCAGCGGCCTGTCTGATGATGGCTGCGAACCCCTTTGTCTGGGCGCTGCCCGTTGTGATCTTTGCGCTGCGGCTGACGGGGCAGGGTATGACCAGTCACATCGCGATCGTGGCCATGGCGCGCTGGTTCGTCGCCACGCGAGGCCGCGCGTTGGCACTGGCAAGCCTGGGCTTTTCGGTAGGCGAGGCACTGTTGCCGCTGTCGTTCGTGGCGCTGATGACAGTGATGGACTGGCGCCTGCTATGGGTTGCCGCCGCCATTGTCGCGCTGATCGGGGTGCCGGTTTTACTGTCGCTGCTCAAGACCGAGCGCACACCGCAGTCGATGGCCGAGGAAAACGCCAGTTTCGGGATGCGCGGGCGGCACTGGACGCGGATGCAGGCGCTGCGGCACCCGCTGTTCTGGTTCATGTTTCCGGCGCTGCTGGGGCCCTCGGCGTTCAACACCGCATTTTTCTTTCATCAGGTCCACTTCGCCGACGTCAAAGGCATCACACATCTGTCGCTGGTGGCGCTGTTCCCCGTTTATACCCTATGCTCCATCGGGTTTCTGATCCTGTCCGGATGGGCGCTGGACCGCTTTGGCACCGCACGTCTGCTGCCGTTCTATCAACTGCCGATGGTCGCGGCGTTCACACTGTTCGGGCTGGGGCAAGGAATGGTGCCGCTGATCGCAGGCTTTTTCTGTCTGGCGATGACGACAGGGGCCAATTCGACCCTGCCAAACGCATTTTGGGCGGAATTCTACGGCACGCGCCATATCGGGTCGATCAAGGCGATGGCGGCTGCCGTCATGGTTTTGGGATCGGCCATAGGGCCAGGCATTACCGGACTGATGATCGACGCGGGCGTGACGCTGAATGTGCAGTATATCGGCATCGCCGCCTATTTCGTCTTTACCTCAGCGATGGTCGGGCTTGGCATCGCCCGAAGCCGTGCCGACAGTGCCTAACGCCGTTTGCGCAAATAGACGTAATAGGCGCCCGTACCACCGTGGCGCAGATTGGCGGGGGTGATCTGCAACACCGCTTGCGCCAGCGGGGGCATCGACAGCCACTGCGGCACCTGATGGCGCAACACGCCAAAACGCACGGGGATCGGGCCGCCTTCGTCGCGCGCCTTGCCTTTGCCGGTGATCACCAGAACCAATCGTCTGCCTGATGCTTGCGACGCCAGAATGAACCGTGTCAGCGCCGGGTGCGCATGGTCCAGCGTCATACCGTGAAGGTCGATGCGTCCTTCAGGCTTGAGCTTGCCGCGTCGCATCTGATCAAAGGCCTTGCGATCCATCTGGACCTGCGCCTTGGACAGACGCTCGGCCAAAGGATGCAATACATCGCGGGTAATGGTGGGCTGACCCTTGGAACCTGAAGGCTTCGGCAGGGTGTCAAAGCGAGGTGCTACACGCGGCTGCGCAGGTGCGACCCGCGTGACTTCAAGCGCCTGTTTCATCGCGGCACCGGTGTCCAGCTTTTCAGCCTTTTCCGTAACCTTTCGCCATAGCTCAAGCTCGTCCGGCCGCAGTTTCCGCCGTGTCATATCGCGCTTTCGGGCAGCATCGCATAAGCGCGCTGGATCGGCAGCAGCACGTACATCCGCCCCGGATCGCGCAACTGCCCTGCGGCGCGCCCAGCCTGATCGCCGGTACCAAAGAACACGTCGGCCCGCTGCGCGCCCTTGATCGCCGAACCGGTGTCTTGCGCGATCATCAAGCGTCGCAGGGGCGACGCGCCATCCTTTTCGATCCACACGGGCGCGCCGAGCGGCACAAAGGACGGATCAACCGCAATCGACCGCATCGTGGTGATTGATCGGTTCATCGCCCCCAGCGGGCCGCGGTCCGAGGGCACTTCGCTGACCTCACGGAAGAACACGTAGGATGCGTTGTGGAGCAGCAATTCGCGCCCGTCATCCGGGTTGCGCCGCACCCAGTTCTTGATCACATCGGCACTGACCTGATGTGCGTCATAGGTGCCGCGCCTTACCAGTTCGACCCCGATCGAACTGTAGTCGTGGCCGTTCGATCCTTCATAGCCGACACGCAGAAAGCTGCCATCGGGCAAACGGATACGGCCGGACCCCTGAATTTGCAGAAAGAACAGCTCGACCGGGTCATCGACCCAGGCAATTTCAAGCCCGCGCCCCGACATGGTCTGGCCGTTCAGAATATCACGGCGCGTCAACCAAGGCCGGTTCACCCGTGCCTCTGGCGGCATGGCGTAGACCGGATAGCGAAAGCGCGAGGTTTGCTGGCGCGATCCGTCCAGCTCTGGCTCGAAATAGCCAGTGAACAAGCCGTCTTTGCCGTCTTCAATCAGCACAGGGCGGAACAGCAGTTCGAAGAACGCACGCGGTTCCGGATTTTGCGCGGCAAAGGCGCACAGGGCGCGCCAATCCGGGTCTTTCAGATCCTGACAGGTGTTTTTGAAAACGGCGAATGCTGCGGCGTGGTCATCGGTGGCCCAACCCTCGAGCTGGTCAAAGCCCGTAACCTGCACCCGCGTTTCAGACTGAACCGGTTGTGTCATCGCCACCCCCATAAGGACACCGGCGACGACACACCGCCAGTTTACGCGTCTGTTGAAACCAACAGCCAATTTGGATCATCCGAACCCATTGTCCGCGCAAAGGCCCAAGTGTCCTTTTGGCGTTTGATTGCGGTTGTGCTGCCTTCGACGATATCTCCGCCCTTGTCGCGCACGGCAGAGGTCAGTTCGGCGACAAAGCGAATGGTCAGTTCGGCCTCGTTGGTTTCGGTATCGAAGGTGGCGTCGTTCAGCTTGATCTCGGATACGCCGATAAAGTTGACGTCGATGGTCAGGCCCTGATCCTCGCGCGCGGCTACGCCGTCGACAAAGCTTTCATAGACTTCTTCCGACAGGAACGGCTGGATTTGTGCCAGATCGCCTTTTTCGTAACCCAACACGATCATCTCGTATGCGCCACGTGCGCCGCCAAGAAAATCAGCAACGTTGAACGACGGCTCGACACGCTTCATGCCGGCCAGTGCTTTGGCGGCATCGCTGTCCTCGGGCACGTGATCGGTGATGTCCAGATCCGGGCCGCCTTCGATCACTTCGAACTCTGGGCGGATGGTACCTGTCGGCTGTTTCGTCACGGGCGGCTTTTCAAAGCCTTCGCGGGTGCCCAGAACGCTTTTCAGCCGCAGGATCAGAAAAATGGCGATGCCAACCAGAACCAGCAGTTGGATTAGGGGCGTTTGCATTGAAAAAACCTCTTTCAGGCGGAAAAGTGGTAACCCGCGGTGCTGGACATTATGTAGGGGCTGAGGCGCACCAAGTCCACCGCGCCGACAAGAAAGGAACGTTTGTATGTGGTTGTTTTTGGCATTTCTCGTTGTACCACTGATCGAGATTACGCTTTTTATCCAAATTGGCGGGGCAATCGGGCTGGGCTGGACCCTTCTGACTGTCATCGTGACGGCCATTCTGGGTACCTATCTGGTGCGTCAGCAGGGTTTGCGCACCATTGAAAAGCTGCGATCCTCGGTGAATGAGCTAAACGACCCGACCGAACCGCTGGTGCACGGCGCGATGATCCTGTGTGCGGGCGCATTGTTGCTGACGCCGGGTTTTTTCACCGATGCGGTCGGATTTTCGCTGATGATCCCCAGCGTACGTTCACGGATGTTTCAGGCGTTGCGCAGCAGGATCAATGTCGCCAGCTTTGCCACAGGCCCGCAAAACCCGCCGCGCCAACCGGGGAGCCATCAAGGCCGACCCGAGGTTATCGACGCCGAATATCAGGACGTAACCCCAGACAAACAAGAACCACGGGGGCCATCCGGCTGGACCAAGGATTGAGCCCCGGCATTGAGGACAGTCCAGCAACCTGCTAAAGCGAAAAAAAGCAATCCAATGGGAGACTTCAATGGCTGAAACTGACGGTCAGGCACCAGAGCCACAAGCAACACAGCAACAGGCGCAACCAAACATGCGCATCCTGGGCCAGTTCATTCGCGATATTTCGTTCGAGAACATCATGGCGCAAAAAGGCGCACCGCAGGATGTGCAGCCCGACGTGCAGGTTCAGGTGAACCTGGACGCCAAGAAGCGCAGCGCGGACAATCAGTACGAATCCGCGATCAAGCTGAAAGTCACATCCAAGGCCAAAGACGGCGGTGCCACGCTGTTTTTACTGGAACTCGATTATGTCGGCATTTTCCACATCGAGAACGTGCCCGAAGACCAGATGCATCCATTCCTGCTGATCGAATGCCCGCGCATGATCTTTCCGTTCCTGCGCCGTGTGGTCAGCGACATCACCCGCGACGGTGGCTTTCCGCCACTGAACCTGGAAAACATTGATTTCATTTCGATGTACCGCAACGAAATTGCGCGTCGTCAGGCGGAAAACCCGCCCAAAGCCGACGCTTGATTGCTCTGCTGAAGGCCGCTCAGGCCTTCAGCCTTTCGCCCACAATGCCGCGTCGCCCATCTTGTCGACGAATATCGCGTGGGCCTGTTTCTCTTCGTCGGTAATACGTGGCGGCAAGGCGTTCGGACGTGGCGGTGGCGTCCAGTCGGGCAGGTCACCTTCGGATTTTTGCGATCCGGCAGTGGACAGTCCAAAGTCGGGCTGCCGACCTCCTATCAACTCCAGATAGACCTCAGCCAGAATTTCACTGTCCAGCAATGCGCCGTGCAGCGTGCGCGCTCCATTGTCGATGCCAAAGCGCCGACAAAGCGCATCCAGCGACGCGGGCGATCCGGGAAAGCGTTTGCGCGCGATAGCCAGCGTGTCGATTGCACGGGTATAAGGGATCTCCGGAAGGTTCATCCACTTCAGCTCGGCATTCAGGAATTTCATATCGAAGGCCGCGTTGTGGATGACCAGTTTGGCGTCGCCGATAAAGTCCAGAAACGCCTGACCGATCGCCGCAAACTTTGGCTTGTCGCGCAGGAAATCATCGCCCAGCCCGTGGACCTGAAACGCCTCGTCCGGCATGCCGCGTTCGGGGTTGATGTACTGATGATAAGTCTTGCCGGTGGCCATATGCCCCATCAGCTCGACCGCGCCGATCTCGACAATACGGTCGCCGGTGAACGGGTCAAATCCAGTGGTTTCAGTGTCTAGAACGATCTCACGCATTGGACAGACCTGCCTTTATGGTGCTCACGATGGCCTGCACCTGGGCGCGGGCATGATCCATCGTATCGGTTATCACGACATAGTCGGACTGGGCTACCTTGTCATCGTTGGGCAATTGTTTTGCCTTGATCTGCTCGAACTGCTCCAGCGTCATTGTGCCACGGTCCAACACGCGTTTTTGTTGGATTTCCGCCGGTACAGTGACACATACGACAGCGTCCATCGCCTTGTTCCCGCCTGTCTCGAACAGCAGCGGGATGTCGAACACCAGAATATCGGACAGCGCCGCGTCCACGAATTCCTGCCGGTCGAGACGCACCAACGGGTGCACGATCTTCTCGATCTGCCCCAGCAATGTGGGATCGTCGGCGATCAGCGCACGCAAGGACGGGCGCGAGACCGTGTCATCGATCACTGCACGCGGCTCAAGCGCGCGCATCGGCTCGACCGCGCTGCCACCTTTGCCGTAAATCCGGTGCACAGCGGCGTCTGCATCCCAGACGTCGCAACCTGCCTCGGCGAACAATTGTGCCGTGGTCGATTTGCCCATGCCAATGGACCCGGTCAGCCCCAGACGAAAGGTCATCGCAGCGCCGCCGCACGTGCTGCGCTGTCGACGGTGGGGCGCTGACCAAACCAGCGTTCGAACCCCGGTACCGCCTGATGCAGCAACATGCCCAAACCATCGACAACGACACAGCCCTGCGCCTCGGCTGTAGCCAGAAACTTGGTCTTGAGGGGCGCATAGACCAGATCCGTCACCACGGTCCCACGCCGCAGCCCGTCCAGCGGCACACGCAATTCCGGTTTGCCAATCATCCCCAGCGAGGTCGTGTTCACGGCCAGCACTGCATCATCCAGCATATTGCCCGCCTGCACCCAGTCATAAACCTGCACGCGGCTGCCAAAGTCAGAGGCCAGCCGTTCGGCGCGCATCCGGGTCCGATTGGTCAGCATGATCTCGGGCACGCCCGCATCCAACAAGGACGCCACAACCGCACGCGACGCACCACCGGCGCCCAGGACTGCAGCGGGTCCGGATTTGGGATTCCAATCGGGCGCACCAGTTTTCAGGTTTTCGAGAAAACCATACCCATCTGTATTATCGGCATGAATCGACCCGTCATTGCGAAAAATGATGGTGTTCACTGCACCGATCAGCGTGGCGCGATCGGTGACCAGGTCGGCCATCTGCAACACCGCTTCCTTGTGGGGAATGGTGATGTTCACACCTACAAATCCCATCTGAGGCAGGGTGCGCAACACCTGCTCGAGGTTCTCGGATTCGACATGCATGGGAATGTAATGCCCCTTCAACCCAAGCGTCTTGAGCCAGTGGTGCTGCAGCTGCGGAGATTTGGAATGGGCAACGGGGGCGCCGATCACGCCCGCCAATGGGATCTTGGTTTCGGTCACGCCTGCACAACTCCTCGGACTGTAAGAAAGGCCAGAAGCTGCAAAAGTGGCATACCGAGCACGCTAAAGTAATCCCCTTCAATGCTGGCCATCAGCCGCACGCCTTCTTCCTCGATCTTGTAACCGCCGACGCTGTGACGGATGCTGTCCCAATT
>JAGXHE010000037.1 GCA_024636445.1 Sulfitobacter sp. | reverse complement strand
TTTCGTGCCTGGGCCCTCTTGCGCGCGGCGCGCGATTCAGGGTGGTCGGGCACGGAGGGGCAAAGCGAAAAGATCGCCCGAGATATCGCAGCGCTGTGCTTGCGTCCGGACCCCCGAGCCCCTGAAGCACCGCTGTTGATCCCCGGCGCCGAAGCGAGGTCCGACAAGGACCGCGTCCTGTTCAATCCGTCCTACATCATGCCCAGAGCCTTGCGTGAAATCGGTGCCGCAGCGGACGCGCCTGAGCTGATTTCAGCGGCGGATCACGGGGAAACGGTACTGGCCGAACTGGCTGCCATTGGTGACATTCCCGATTGGATAGATGTTACGGCAAGCGGGTTTCAGCCCCCGCAGGAACACGATTTGCGCTACGGGTATGACGCACTGCGTGTGCCGCTCTATCTGGTATGGTCGGGCAATGCCGACCATCCAGCCGTGGCGCGGGCGCTGGAAACCTTTGCGCGTGCAGATTTGCCACGACATCTGGCGGTCGTAACCGTACAAGATGGCAAGGTTCTTGTACAAAGCGATTTGCCCGGATATCGCGCGATCGCAGCATTGCCACATTGCGTTGATCCAGCGACCGATGCGGACAGGCAGCGCCAGTCCTACTACCCGGCGACACTCGAACTTCTTGCAGAGTTGGCGCGGCAAGAATCCAGCCATTGCTCATCCGATCATTAAAAAGCCGCACTTCCTTGGCAGACTGTTAACCAACCGCGTGGGTTCGTCCCAAGCGAAATGAAATTGAGACAAGGAAAGAAATCGGCATGAAATATTCGCGCCTGTTGCTTGGTTCTTTGGTAATCATCATCGCACTTTGGGTCATCGTCGGCGAGCAAATGTCGGGCACCAGTGCCAATGCCTTTGTAAACGCCCGTCTGGTGACTGTGCGCAGCGATGTGGCCGGCAAAATAGAGATGTCGCCACGATCTCTTGGTGCCAAGGTCGGCGAAGGCGAGGTCGTAGCCTCGGTCACCGATCCGTTGGTCGACAGGGTCCGGCTGAATGATCTGTTGATGGAGCAGGAATTCATTGCCTCGGAACTGGCGCGCCTGACCGCATTTCAAACAACGACCCAAGAGATTCTGGACGCACTTGAACAGCGCTCCGACACCTACACCGATCACCGGATCGAAGAGCTGGAAATCAGGCTGGCCCACGCCCGCGCGCGGCTGGCGCTGATCGAACAACAGGGTGCAACAGATCCCGAAGTCGCAGCGGCAATTGACGCTGTCGGTGCGGCGAGCGACGCTCTGCCGGGCGAACCGCGGTTCCCCGAGCTTGCACTGGATCATGCCCGCGAAAAGGTCGAAGTGCTGGAGGTCGCGCTGCGTGCCGCCCAAGCGGGCGTGTTCCTTGGGGATGGATACAACGACGCGCCCAACGCCGAACAGCGCGCTGTCGAATTGCGCAGCGAGATTGCAGGGACACAAGCAGCCATTGCCGATGTGCAGGCACGCCAACAGGCGATTGCCACGCGCATCTCGCGCGCGCGCGAGCGTGTGAACGGATTGAGCGGCGGCAACCTGACGGCACCGGTCAACGGAATGTTGTGGGAGATACTTGCAGCGAACGGTGAATACCTCGAACGCGGCGATCCTGTTCTGAAACTGGTCGACTGCGGCTCTGTCATGGTCAGCCTGTCCGTCAGCGAAGGCGTGTTCAACGGCCTGCAACTGGGCCAGTCCGCAGAGTTCCGCCTGCAGGGTCAATCCCAGCTGTTCACTGCAACAGTGTCCCGGCTGGCGGGTGCGGGCGCTGCCACGATCTACCGCAATCTTGCCGTCGCCCCCAGCCAGAAACATCTGGAGCGCTATGACGTGACCCTTCTGGTGAACGGGTTGAAGGACGATCCCGAGTTGTCATGTGCCATCGGTCGCACAGGCCGGGTGTTCTTCGATTCCCGCCCGCTCGATGGGCTGCGCAAGTTGTTCTAGACCGATGATGTACCCGCACCTGAGCGAAGTCGAATCCAGTTTCGCCATCCCGCTGCTGCTGCTGGGTGTTGGCCTGTTGCTGCCCTTTGTCGTGGATCGCACGAACAACCTGCACCGGGCCTTGCTTTTGGTCGGCGCTGCACTTCTGGCGACGCGCTATGCCTTCTGGCGCGTGACCCAGACCGTGGCGCCGTTCGAGCTGTCGCTCGACATGCTGGCAAGCTGGTCATTGCTCGCGCTCGAGATGCTGGCACTCATAGGTTCGATGAGCGCGTTTCTGATCATGTCACGGCACAAGCTGCGCAGCGACGAGGCCACGAAACACGCAGGATGGTGGGGTTCCAAAAGCCCAAGGGTTGCGATCCTGATCGCCACCTACAACGAAAGCCTCGACGTGCTGGAACGCACCGTGATCGGTTCGAAATCCCTGCGCCATGACAACAAGGAAGTTGTCATTCTGGATGATGGCCGCCGCGACTGGCTGCGCGACTATTGCAAGAAACAGGACGTCCGGTACGTGCGCCGCCCCGACAACAAGGGGTCAAAGGCCGGTAACATCAACTTTACCCTCGGCCTGCTTGCCAATGATCCGGTGCCGCCGGATTTCATCGCAGTGCTCGACGCCGACTTTGTGCCCCACCGCGGGTTCATCTCGCGTTCGATGGCGCTGTTTCATGACCCCGAAGTCGGATTGGTCCAGACACCGCAGCATTTTTTCAACGCTGATCCGATCCAGCATAATCTTGGCCTCAGCCGGTCCTATCCAGACGAACAGCGGTTTTTCTTTGACCATATGCAGCCCTCGCGGGATGGCTGGGGCATCGCGTTTTGCTGCGGCACGTCGTCGATGGCACGCTGGTCGGCCGTGCAGGATATCGGCGGCTTTCCGACCGAAAGCATCACCGAAGATTTCATGCTGACCCTGACATTGCAGAACGCTGGCTGGAAATCGGTCTACCTGTCTGAGCCACTGACAGAAGGGCTCGCCCCCGAAGGTCTGAAGGAATATGTCACCCAACGCGCCCGCTGGTGTCTGGGCCTGATGCAGATTGCTCGCTCGAACCTCGGCCCCCTGAGCAAAAACAACCTGCGCCTGCGCGACCGCTGGAGCGTTGCGGATTCGGTGTTCTACTGGATGACAACCTTTCCCTTCCGGCTGGCCGCGATCGTCTATCCCCTGCTCTACTGGTTCGGCAATATCACCGTGGTCGACGCGCGGCTTCCCGACGTGATCAGCTATTTCGGGGCATATTACATCTGGATTCTGATCGTTCTGAACCAGCTTAGCCGTGGCATGGTGGTGCCAATCCTGAACGATGTGAGCCAGTTGATCGGCGCAATCCCGATCAGCCGTGCGGCCATTGTCGGCCTGATCAAACCCAAAGGGCATCCGTTCAGCGTGACGGCAAAGGGGGGTGATCGCACCAAGATCGTGGTGCAGTGGCGCTTGATGGCGCCATTTGCAGTGCTTTTGGTCCTGACCCTTCTGGGGCTCGTCATCGGCATGTTTGTCGACAGGTTTGCCTTTAGCGACGCGGGTGATGGCAAATGGGTTGTGCTGTTCTGGACGATCTACAATCTGTTCGTTCTCAGCGTTGCCGTCATCGCCTGTATCGAATTGCCCCGCCGCGAACAGCACGTCACCGACACCCCGGAAAAGGCCACCTTCATGATGAAGGATGGCAACAAGGACCTTTGGATCACGTCGTTGAAATCGGACACCGTCCGGCTGCGGGGGGCTACATACCCCGAAGGCACCCGTGGCCATCTGAGGATAGAAGGTATCGGTGACGTCGAGGCCTATGTGATCGCGAAACTGCTGGATGGTGCACGCTTGCAATTGCTGCCCACCGAGGAGCAGAACGAAGCGCTCATGCTGCGGTTCTATGCAGAGGACAACAGGCCGGGTATCGGGCGGGTGCGCGCGTCAACCATCCTCAGGGATATCGCGCGGCGACTTTCTTTCAACTCAGGTTCGTCCTGATTTACCCGTCTCGCGCGGCTTGAAGCCGTGCAAGAGACGCCGACAATTGCGCCATTTCGCGGGTACGCGTCAGGTCCGGCGGATAGGTATCACGTCCGTCAGCGATCCCGTCAGCCGCCGCCCCCAGTTCTTCGAGGGGTCGAATGAAGAACATCACGAAGACCGTCGTGATGACACCAAGCACGCAGACAAGGGCAACCAGCAGCACGGCACCGGTTTTCTTGATCGAGGTCAGGCTGGAGTTGAAATTGTCGCCGTCCAGTCGTCCGATCAGACGCCAGCCGAAATTAGGCAGGTCACTGTAGGTGACACGCGGCACGAGCGACGAAAAATAGCTTCTTCCATCCGGCCAGACTTCACGCGATGACACGGCGTTTCCGAGAAGGGCCGCACTCAGGATCTGCAATTCTCTGGGCGATAGGCTTGTCTCGTTGGTGGTGACGATCACGCTGCCGTCTGCACCGATCAAATACATATCCAGCCCCAGCGATGCGGCCTGTTCCTTGAGGATGGTTTCGGCCCATGCAAAGTTGATGTGCATTCCAATGACGCCGACGGCCTGCCCGTCTGCATTGCGCACCGGCATCGCGAGATCGACAAAACGAAGTTCCTCCTCGCCATCCGACCCTAGTATCTTGGACAACAAGACGGCCTCGTGAACATCGCCCGCAAAGGGCGCTTGCAGACCGTTTCGAAACCACGGTCGCGTGCTTACATCCGCCCCGACCAATAGATCGTCCGACGATTGAAGGACCTCGCCGCTGACGTCGGCATAACCGATCCAGCTGATCCTGTTCGCATCGCCGCGCATCCCGTCCATCAGGCCGGTAAGGCGCTGTGGTGTGCTTTGTGGTACCTCGGATGCCAGAAATTTGAGATCGCCCCAGTCGTCATGCAGCTTGCGCGCAAGGTTGTACCCGGCAGCGTTTGCGCGAACGCGCACCGCCACATCGAGGGTTTCGTCCAGAAAACCGGCGGACCTGCTGTTGACGGTCACCGCTGCCAGCAGTCCCACCAGAAGAACGCCTACGCCGACAAAACTGTATACGGCGCGCGCCAGAGTGAGACGCGGATAACTTGCGAGACGGTCTTGCATGGGGTGTCCTTTCAGAATGTGTTGATCGAAATCCCTACAAAGGCTTCGGCGGCATCGAACTTGTACCCGATCCGCAGACTGGCAGGACTGTTGGGCAGCCGCTTGGCAACAGCGAATGTCGTCTCTGAATACGTATCGCTTTGACCACGGGAGAGTTCAAAATTGATACCCGGATCTGCCAGCCCGATCTGCGACAGGACGAACCAGGACCGATCAATGCTGTTGATGTCCGCCAGCAGGTAAACACTACCGAAGTTGGTGGGAATGTAGCGCTCGGCCACGAATTTTACGCCGACCTGAAGGCCTTCGTCCGGCCCGTTATCGCGGACAAGCCCCAGTGAAGGGCCGAAGCTGAACGTCGCGATGTTCTGGCCAAACGGCAATTGATGGATCGCGCTGAGCCCGTAGGTTTCGCCGTCTTCGTAAGCGACAGCGCTTGCACCGAAGGTGAAAGGCCCGCGGGCAATGCTAAACGTGCCGTTTTGCGTCGATTTCGAGACATCCAGCTGAAAAAATTCACCATCCGCGATTGCGGGTTGGCCGGTCAGGATGGTCGCTGCGAGACAGCAGCCTGCGAATAAGGCTTTGGAGGGATGGCGCGTTACTGAAACCTTTGGAAAGATCATCTCACAAACATCCTCAAACACTTAAATTACAACAAATTTTAACGTATTGGCCAGCCAGTATGCAACCAGTGGATGCAGACCGCCAAAGAGTTGCTGTCGGTTTCGTGCGTTAAGATTAGACTTTGAATGTGCCCTAATCGTGGCAAAAGTTCTGGTCGGACTGCGACCAGCGCGTCTTGAAAGACGATAGACCCAGTGTATCGAAGCGGCTTTAGGTGCGGCGCCAAAGCGGCAACCGTATCCAAAAGGTCGTTTCAACGTTCGGCTCTGATGCGTACCCTATCTCGCCCGACATCCTCTCGACAAGCCCCTTGGAAATTGCGAGGCCCAGCCCGCTTCCTTCCCTGTCGCGGGTCAAATGCTCGGATTGTTGCGAAAAAGGCCGGAATATTCTTTCGCCAAACTCGGACGAAATCCCACGGCCATTGTCGCTTACGCAGACGCTGCAATCGAGGCCCGTGCTCTTTAACCTCACGATGACCGTGCCGCCCGATGGGGAAAACTTCGCCGCGTTCGACAAGAGATTGGTGATCACCTGCTTTAGCCTCAGCGCGTCTGCTTTCACGAAAACCTTTTTATCAGGAATTTCGAGCGACAGGGAAACGTCGAACTTCTTTGCAAAAATTTCATTGTCGGCGCTGACCTGCCTGATCAGTTCCCCGATATCCACCCGCGTCATTTCAATCGAAAAATGCCCGGTGGTGAGTTTCTGAAAATCAAGGAGGTCGTCGACGACCTCGATCAGTCGGGTGCTGTTTCTTTGGGCCATGCTAAGCAGTTTCCTGGCCTGTTCGGACGTGTCTTCTCCGAGCGAGCCCGCCAGCAGCGCCAGCGCGCCGTACACAGACGCGAGCGGCGTGCGCAACTCATGGCTTACGGTCGCCACGAAGTCATCCTTGAGCGCGTCCAGCCGTTTGTTTTCGGTGATATCGACCATCTGCACGATCAGCCGCGTCTCTTCGGCCTCATCGCGCCGGATCAGAGAAACCCTGATCACAATGTCAACCGCATCGCCATCGGGCTTTATGTACCTTTGCTCGATCTTGCAGGTGTCGATCTTGCCCTGAATGAGGCCATCGACCTCGGCCTTGAGTTCCTTGAGCATCTGCGTGTTGAGCAGTCTCCAGAATTTCTGCTTTTCCAGCTTGCCACGCGGATGCCCCAACAAAGGGTAGCACGCGTCGTTCAACAGCAGGAACGTCCCGTCAAGCGCAAGGACCGCCATCGCCACGGGCGCGTTGGCGATGAGCATTTCAAGCCCGGCCTTTCGTGCCTTTGCAAGTTCCAATGCGGTTTCAAGCGGCGTGATATCAATCATCGTGCCAAGAAGGCGGACGGCATTGCCCTCGTCATCGCGTTCGGTCACCCGCAGGATCGACCGCATCCAATGCCAGGTGCCGTCACGCACCTTCATGCGAAACTTTGCTTCGGCCTTTTCGGTTTGTCCTTCGATACATTGCGCATCGATCTGCTCGACGGTGGCCAAGTCGTCCGGGTGAACCCTCGCGCGCCACTCCTCGTCGGAATTTCGCCCTTCGATGTTGGTGATGCCCAAGAGCTGATACCACGAATCCGAGGCGATCCCGGCACCGGTGCGAAGATCGGATTCGAAAACACCAATCTGGCTGCCCTGCAAGGCAAGGTTCCACCGTTCTTCCTGTTCCTTGATCGCGCCCCAGGCTTGGATTCGGCTTGTCACCTCGTTGAGGGTCACGATGTTCAACGTTGCACCCGCGTCATCGGTCAACTGGCTGAGTTGCACCTCGCAATAGCGCAGATCGCCGTTGGATGACGGCAGGGCAATGACATCGCCCAGAGACGCGGCACCGGTCGGGGTGATGACCAGTTTTCCCTCTGCCACAGAGAGATCCGACAGTATCTCTGAAATTTGTGAGCCGGGGATCTTCTCAGCATCCCAAGGAAACATTGCCTCCGCGCTCGTATTGCAAAACACGACGCTTCCCAAATCGTCTACAACCAAAACGCCAAGCGGAGCGTTTTGTATGATGGATTGGAACATTTCAAAGCCTCTGAACTATACGTCACAGGTGGTTGGCACCCGATCAAACTCGAGAATCGCATTCTGTCGAGGTACAACACACGGTTGAACCAAGAAGGTCCAGAACCAATGATGGTGGATTGTGTCATATCCACCAACCCGAAGACAAAACGCCCGAAGCCTCCACGACTCTCTGCTGTCTTCAGTTTGCCGGTGGCCATTTCACCCGTTCAGGCGGCCAGATGCTCGAACAGCCGTGCAACAGCTTCGGCGCCGGGGTCGATGTGCCCCTGAAGCTGTTCTGCGTTGATATAGCTGGCCCGTCCCGCTTTGGCATGGGTCAGCGTCGCGGTGTGATCCGCGCCTGCGCGGGCCGCTTTGGCCGCAGCACCAAGGCTGTCTTCCAGGGCCGTCAGAGCAGGCATCAAAGCATCAATCATCGTCCGGTCGCCGGGTTTTGCCCCGCCGATTTCCTGCATGCGCTCAAGACCGGCCATCAAAGACTGTCGCATCGGCATCCCGGAAGAAGACGCATCTCCGGCTGCGGCAAAAAAGATCGCAAGCAAGACGCCGGAAGAGCCGCCCATTGTCTGGCTTAGCTCCTGTCCGATTGCGCGGTAAAGCTGCGTATGGTCCGCAAGCGGAAGTGAATCCATCGCCGCAAGCAACGCCCTTGCTGCGCCCGACAACGTCGAGCCGGTATCGCCGTCGCCAGACTTTGCATCAAGCGCGTTCAGATCGTCCTCTGCCGCGATCAAGAGGTGACAGCAGCCGGTCAGAAACGCTTTGGTTTCCGCATGGGGCGATGGCAGCGCCTTGATCGGTGCCAGACCGTCGGGCAAAGGCAGGACCGTTTCGGGTGCGAGCGTTACGCAACCGGGCCAGGCGGACATCGGACAAGGTGCCTGCAACAATGTTATATCCTCGGCCCCGACCTGCATCACGGAAACCGAAAAGCCGCGCATTGCCAAAGACGTCATCATCGCGGCAGGCCCTATCAGAAACGCGGTCCGGTCCCCGATGCGTGATTTCACAAGTTCGGCGGCGAGGACCGACATCTCCAGCTCCGACGTGCCGCCCAGATTGTTCAACAGAGCCACGTAGCGGCCTTCGGGCATCTTGGCTTCGAGCTTGCTTGCGACCGCTTCGATTGCGCCTTTGGCGCTGTCATAATTGATCTGTTCGACACCGGCCTCGCCGTGGATGCCCAGCCCCAGTTCGGCCATCCCTGCGGGTATCCGGTCTTCCTTGGGCGATCCGGGCACGGTGCAGGTGTCAAGCGACATGCCGATGCTGTGGGTGTTTCTGATGACGCGGTCCGCGGCCGCGGTCACGGCCTCCAGATCAGCGCCCTGCTCGGCCAGGGCTCCAGCGATCTTGTGCACGAACAGCGTGCCCGCGACGCCGCGGGCCTGCGGCAGGTTGGGCAACGCGATATCGTCATCGACCACGACCATGCTCACGTTCAAACCAAAGGCACGGGCGCGCTCTGCCGCAAGCCCGAAGTTCAGCCGGTCACCGGTATAGTTCTTGACGACCAGCAGACATCCCGCCGGTCCGGTCACGGCCAGAATACCTGCCAGCACCGCATCGACCGAGGGCGAGGCAAAGATATCGCCGCAGACGGCAGCGGTCAGCATGCCCTTGCCCACAAAACCGGCATGTGCCGGTTCGTGACCCGACCCACCGCCGCTGACCAGCGCGACTCTGGACTTGTCCCAATCAGCGCGGACAACGACACGGATGTGCGGGTAGCCATCCAGCCGCGCCAATGTGCCGCCCGAGGCCGCGATGACGCCGTCTATGGCATCCGTGACCATGTCGTCTTTGGCATTCATGAAGTGTGTCATCGGGGCGTTCTCCTCACGCAAGCCTTGCGCCTGCGGCGTCAAAATAAAATGGGTTGGCGGGCTGGATCTTGACGACGTCGCCATGGGTCAGATCCGTGTGCGC
>JAGXHE010000189.1 GCA_024636445.1 Sulfitobacter sp. | reverse complement strand
TTGACCGGAATGATGGTACTCGTGCTGTGGGGGCTGTTCATCCAGGGCTGCAACGAGATGATCCGGCTGGCGATGCGCAACCGCTATGACGATCCGCTTGAGGCGATTATCGCCATTTTCGAAATCGGTGCCGAATACGGTTTGATCCTGCTGGAGCCGGTGGTTATTGGGACGTTGATTGCCGGGGCAATTCTGGCCGGACTGGCAACCGAAGTCGCATGGCGAAAGTGGCGCTGACCTGATGAACGACCTGTTTTTCTACGGCTCATTGCAGCATGTACCGTTGCTTGAGGTGGTATTGGGCACGCCTGTGGCTGATCTGGATATATCTGACGCGACTTTACCTGATTACGCGGTCATGGCTGCGGCCGAAGGCCCGTATCCCACACTTGCTGCCCAGCCGGGCAGCGTCGCCAGCGGTATTCTGGTGCGCGAACTGACCAAAGAACAGATCGCGCGACTGGATTTCTACGAGGGCGGTTTTGAATTTGACCTGCGGCAGGTTGAACTGACAGGCGGGCAGGGTGCGCGGGTGTACTTCGCAGCCAATGCAGAACTGATCACCGATGGCAGGTGGTCTCTGGCCGCGTGGAAAGCCAAATGGGGAGCCTTGACGGTGATCGCCGCGCGCGAGGTCATGGGGTATTTTGGCACCCGCGATGCTGTCGAAGTGGCGGGCATGTTTCCGATGATCCGGTCGCGCGCGGCGGCACAGATCAATGCCGCACAGTCGAAACACGGCGCGCTGACCACACCGGGCAAGGTTGAAATCCTGGACCGCACACGGGTCTACGCCAATTTCTTCGCATTCGACGAGGTTACACTGCGCCACGAACGCTTTGCCGGAACCATGTCCGAGCCGCTTTTGCGCGGCGTCTTCATCGCCACCGATGCGTCGATTGTGTTGCCCTACGATCCGGTACGCGACCGCGTGCTGCTGGTCGAACAGATCCGGATGGGGCCCTTGGGGCGCGGTGATCGCAGCCTGTGGCAGTTGGAACCCATCGCCGGGCGCATCGACGCGGGCGAAACACCCGAACAGGCAGCACTGCGCGAAGCTTGGGAAGAGGCCGACCTGACCCTGACCCAGCTGCTGCCCGTGGCGGAGACCTATGCCTCGCCCGGAAATGCGACCGAATTTCACTATATCTACGTGGGCATTGCCGAATTGCCTGACAGCGTCACCGGCGTCTCTGGCAAGGCGGAAGAGGCCGAGGACATCCGCAGCCACATCATCAGTTTCAACCGGCTGATGCAGATGGTCGACGACATGCAGGCGGCCAACGCACCGCTGGTCGTGGCGGCGCTTTGGCTGGCACGCCATCGCGACCGGTTGCGCAAGCCCGCTTGAGATCGTGGCCCTGCAGGGTTACATCGGTCCAAAGACATCGCACGAGGAACGCAGCCATGCGCATTGCAAACGATCTGGCCGAAGCCATCGGAAACACACCGCTGATCAAACTGCGGCAAGCCAGTGAAGAAACCGGATGCACCATTCTGGGCAAGGCCGAGTTCATGAACCCCGGACAATCGGTCAAGGATCGCGCGGCGCTGTACATCATCCGCGACGCCATTGCGCGGGGCGAGTTGCGGCCCGGTGGCACGATTGTCGAGGGCACTGCGGGCAACACCGGTATCGGGTTGGCGCTTGTGGGGTCCTCGATGGGCTTTCGCACCGTCATCGTGATCCCCGAAACGCAGAGCCAAGAAAAGAAGGACATGCTGCGTCTCGCCGGGGCGGAACTGATCCAGGTTCCTGCGGCTCCTTATCGCAATCCGAACAACTTTGTGCGCTACTCCGGTCGTTTGGCGGCAGAGCTTGCCAAGTCCGAACCCAATGGTGCCATCTGGGCCAACCAGTTCGACAACGTGGCCAACCGTCAGGCCCACATCGAAACCACCGGCCCCGAGATCTGGGAACAGACGGGCGGCAAGGTCGATGGCTTTGTCGCCGCCGTGGGGTCGGGCGGCACGCTTGCGGGCGTCGCCGAAGTGCTGCAGCCCAAGGGCGTCAAGATCGGTCTGGCCGACCCGGACGGGGCCGCGTTGTACAATTTTTACGACCACGGCGATCTGACGACGACCGACGGCTCTTCGATCAACGAGGGCATCGGGCAGGTGCGCATCACCAAAAACCTCGAAGGCTTCACGCCTGATTTCGCCTGGAACATCCACGACAATGAGGCGCTGCCGATTGTCTTTGATCTGCTCGAGCACGAAGGCCTGTGCTTGGGTGGCTCGTCCGGTATCAACGTGGCCGGTGCCATCCGGATGGCGCGTGAAATGGGGCCGGGGCATACGATCGTGACGATCCTGTGCGACTATGGCACACGCTATCAGTCGAAACTGTTCAACCCTGATTTCCTGCGTGAAAAGGGTCTGCCCGTCGCCGACTGGATGACCGAAGCGCCGTCGAGCATTCCCGGCGTTTTCGAGGACTGATGATGCGCTTGCTGGCAATCCTTCTGACGGCGTTGTCACTGACGCTGGTGTCCGTGGCTGCCGTGCCGCCCGCGTTGGCGCAGCAGGCTGTGGCCACTGCGCCGGACTATTCCGAATGGGAACGGGTGGCGACGCGCGCCGAAGAAGCGGTGGAATCCGCCGAAGCCTCGGACGCGGCACTCGCATCCTTGCGCACTCAGGTCGCTGATTGGCGTGCGCAGTTCCAGACGCTACTTTCCGCCAACGACCCCCGTCTGACCACACTGCGCGACCAGTTGGCTGCATTGGGTCCACCACCTGTCGAGGGCGAAGGCGAGGGCGAAGAGGCGCCAGAGATTGCGCAGCGCCGCGCCGAGTTGAATGAACAGTTGACCCGCCTGACCACACCCCGCCGCACAGCCGAAGAGGCGTTTAGCCGCGCCAACGGAATCATTTCCGAGATAGACTCGATCCTGCGCGCACGACAGGCGGACAAACTGCTGAACCGTGGCCCGGCGCCGATCAACCCCGCCCTGTGGGGCGGCGCGCTGAGCGATCTGGGGCACTCCCTGCGTGCGGTCTGGAGCGGCACAAGTCAGGCCTGGGCGACACCTGCCCGCCGCGCAGAGGCACAGAACAATCTGCCGCTGGTTCTCATTTTGGTGGTGATTGCCATCATCCTGCTGGCACGCTCGCGCACTTGGAGCGAACAGGTCGCCGTGCGTATCGCCCGCAGCGACGCGGAGGCACGCAGCGATGTGGCCGGGTTTGTCGTGTCCCTGGGGCAGATCGTTTTTCCGCTGATGGGCATCTATGCGCTGATCCGCGCGCTGGGGGCGACACAGCTGTATGGTCCGCGCGGCGAATTGATGCTGGATGTGCTGCCGGCCATCGGCATCTGTATCTACTTCGCGCGCTGGATCGGCAGTCGCATGTTTCCCGCCGCCCACGAAGTGTACAGCCCGTTGGGTCTGACCGATGCGCGCCGCACCGAAGGGCGCCTGTATTCGATGCTTCTGGGTGGGGTGCTGGCAGCGAACCTGGTCGTGATGAACCTGTCGGATTTCGACCGCTTCACCGCCGAGGCAAACAATGTCCTGTCATTTCCGCTGATCGTGCTGGCCAGCGTCCTGACATTTCGGATGGGGCAATTGTTGCGTCACCATGATGCCAGCTTGCGTGGCAGTTCGCTGACCGAGGAAAATGCCTATCGCAATCGTCTGGTGGTGTTGCTGGGGCAGGCGGCAAAGGTGGTGGCCATGGCGACCCCGCTGCTGGCGGCGGCAGGCTATGTCACCGCAGCCGAGGCGCTGATCTACCCTGCGATCCTGTCGCTGGCCCTGTTTGCAACCGTCGCTTTGCTGCAAGAGGCGGTGAACGATGCCTACGTCTATTTCTCGAAGTCGCCCGGCGGCGCGATCGGCCTGCTGCCGACCTTGATCGGCTTTGTGCTGCTGCTGGCATCGGTCCCGCTGTTCACACTGATCTGGGGCGCGCGGGTCACCGATCTGACCGAGCTGTGGGCGCGCGCCCGCGCAGGCGTCTCCATCGGTGATACAACCCTGTCGCCGGGGTCCCTGGTCACGCTGATCGTGGTGTTCATGGTCGGCCTGTTCCTGACGCGCGCGCTGCAAGGCACGCTGAAAACCTCGCTGTTGCCAAAAACCAAGATCGACCCCGGCGGTCAGATCGCGATGGTGTCCGGCGTGGGCTATGTCGGTATCTTTCTGGCAGCTCTGGTGGCGATCACCTCGGCGGGGATCGATCTGTCGTCGCTGGCCATCGTCGCCGGTGCTCTGTCGGTGGGTATCGGTTTTGGTCTGCAAAACATCGTCAGCAACTTTGTCTCTGGCATCATCTTGCTGATCGAACGTCCGATTTCCGAAGGCGATTGGATCGAGGTGGGCGGCCAGCACGGATATGTCCGCGATATCTCGGTACGTTCGACCCGGATCGAAACCTTTGACCGCACCGATGTGATCATACCCAACGCCGATCTGGTCAGCGGGACCGTGACCAACTTTACCCGTGGCAATACCGTGGGCCGTCTGATCCTGCCGGTGGGTGTGGCCTATGGCACCGACACCATGCGCGTCGACGGTATCCTGCGCGAGATCGCAAACGCGCATCCGATGGTGCTGGCAAACCCCGCACCAAACGTGCTTTTCATGGGGTTTGGGGCCGATGCGCTGGACTTTGAAATTCGCGCGATCCTACGCGATGTGAACTGGGTGCTGTCGGTGCGCAATGACATGAACCACGCGATTGCGGCGCGCTTCAAGGAAGAAAACATCGAGATCCCGTTCGCACAGCGCGACATCTGGCTGCGCAATCCCGAAGTGCTGAACGGCGGCACCCCTGCGCCCAAGCCTGCCAAGGTCGCCACCGAGGCCAAGCCCAAAGGCCAGCCGGATGATCCTGCGACAGATGCGGACGTCGCCACCGATCCTGACACGCCAGATACACCGGACCGTGCCTGATGACCCGTATGCTATTTCGCGACGACGCCTATCTGCGCGATGCTGATGCCCGCGTGATCGCCCACACGCCCGAAGGCGGCGTGGTGCTGGATGCGACCGTATTTTACCCGACAGGCGGCGGACAGCCCGGCGACAGCGGCACGCTGGAGTGGGACAACAAGCGGATGACCATTGCCACCACGCTCAAGGCCGAGGGCGACCATATCGCGCTGGTTCCAGCCGAGCCGCAACAACTGCCAGCCATCGGCACCTACGTCACGCAATCGCTGGACTGGGACAGACGCCACCGTCACATGCGGGTGCACACGGCGCTGCATCTTTTGTCGGTGACCGTGCCCTTCGGCGTCACCGGCGGCGCCATCAGCGCGACCCATGGGCGCCTGGATTTCAACATGCCCGACGCGCCAGAAGACCGAGCCGCAATCGAGGATGCACTGAACGACTATGTGATCGAAGATGCGCAAGTGTCCGACATCTGGATAAGTGCCGCAGAGCTGGAAGCAAACCCCGAATTGATCAAGACGATGGCCGTCAAACCGCCGCGCGCGGAAGGGAAAATACGTCTGGTGCGCATCGGCGAGGCGCAATCCCCGATCGACCTGCAGCCATGTGGCGGCACCCATGTGGCGCGCACCGGCGAAATCGGCCAGCTACGTCTTGGAAAGATCGAGAAAAAGGGCCGGATGAACCGCCGCGTCTACATTCATCTGGACAACTGACGATCTGGTCCGATTGTCTCTTGCAAACGCTGTCCGTCCCACGCTATGTCGCCCGAACGGAGCGGTGGCCGAGTGGTCGAAGGCGCACGCCTGGAAAGTGTGTAGGCGGGAGACCGTCTCCAGGGTTCGAATCCCTGTCGCTCCGCCAATACCACATTTCATAACATTTCTCTGAACGTCATTGGCCCGCTTTGAGTCAACGTTTTTAAAGCTTTAACGCTTTTATGACGTTTTGTTCGCTTTCGTAAGATTATACCTGTATGCTTTCCTTGTGTGGTATCAAGGGTGGTATTTCTGTTGGCGGCTCTGAACGGCAAACTGACAAAGAAGCTTGTCGAGAATTTAGGGACAGGCCGTCATGGCGACGGTGCTGGCCTTTATCTCGTGGTCGATCCTTCTGGCGCACGTCGCTGGATTGTTCGCGTTGTCGTCAAAGGTCAGAAAAACCGCAAGGGCGCTCCGTTGCGCACTGACTTCGGATTAGGCGGTGCGGACATTGTTACGCTCAACCAAGCAAGAGAGCGCGCCTTAGAGTATCGCAGGATGGCCAAGACGGGTCTGAACCCGCGTTTCAACGCTCAGCGCGAAATCCCAACCTTTGAAGAAATCAGCCGCCAAGTGCATATCGACCGCTTGCCGACTTGGAAAAACGAAAAGCACGGCCAGCAATGGGTGAACACGCTGCGCGACTATGCGTTTCCCAAGATTGGGCGAATGCCGATTGATAGCATCGGCCAGCCTGAAGTTTTGATGTGCCTTGCACCAATCTGGACGTTGAAGCCCGAAACCGCGAAGCGATTGGCTCAGCGCATCAAGGCCGTTCTGGATGTGGCCAAGTCGAAAGGCTTTCGCTCTGGTGAGAACCCGGTGACCGCTGTGCGTGATGCCAGAGTGTTACCAACCGTCAAAGCCAAACCGCAACACCACGACGCGATGCCGTGGCAGGACGTGCCAGCATTCTTTGCCGAACTGGAAGGGCGCAGCGCCACGGCGGCGAAAGC
>JAGXHE010000188.1 GCA_024636445.1 Sulfitobacter sp. | reverse complement strand
GTGAAGGGAAACTTCGACAGGTCAGACAGGGTTTTCAAATCATCAGGGTGAACGCCCGCCGCATCGAAGGCGCGTTTGTAATGCGGCACGTTCGTGTAGGCGTGGTTCAACGACCATTTCAGCCGCTCAAGCTGCAAGGCCGAGATTTCATCGCGCGAGGCTATTTCGATCGGATCAAGGCTGGCCTTGTCCGGTGTCAGGTCTTTCATTTGGTGCCCTCCTCCTCAGGGAAATCCGGCTCAGGGAATATCTGGCCTTTGATCGTGCGCGACAGGCCGCGAAACAGGGCCAGCTCGGTGCCATCGCCGGCCGTCACGCTCACGTCATAGATGCCCGACCGGCCTGTGCGGGACACTTCGACGGCAGCGGCGGTCAGCGTATCGCCAGGCTGTCCAGGCGCAAGATAGGTGATCTGGTTCTGCTGGGCCACGGTGCGCTGGTTGTAGGTGTTGCACGCAAAGGCAAAGGCGCTGTCGGCCAGCGTGAAGATATAGCCGCCGTGGCAGATGCCGTGGCCGTTCAGCATAAGGTCGGTGACCGGCATGGTCAGGGTGGCCAGACCCGGCGCGATCCGGGTGATGCTCATGCCCAGCGACTGGCTGGCGGTGTCGCCTTGCAGCATCTCGCGGGCACTGCGTTCGGCGCGGTCTTGCGGGGTCATGGATCACCTCATGTTTCCAACTTGGGTCACGTTGCCTGCAAACTGTAACACTTTCAAGTCTGATGCTGCGCGACGGGGCTTGATTTGCGCATCTATTGGCGCAAGTGTGACAGCATGAACATGCATGCACCGCCCCCCGTCAATCTGCGCGAAATGCCCAGCCCGCAAGTGGCGTTTCAGCGGCCCGAACTGGCACTGATCCTCTCGCTCTATGGCCGGATGGTGGCTGCGGGCGAATGGCGGGACTACGGGATATCGTGTCTGCGCGAGGTGGCTGTGTTTTCGGTGTTCCGGCGCACGGCAGAGCATCCGATGTACCGCATCGAGAAACGTCCCAAATTGCGCGGCAAGCAGGGGATGTACGCTGTTATCGGCATGGACGGCCAGATCTTGCGGCGGGGCGGCGATCTGAAGAGCGTATTGCGGGTGCTGGAGCGCAAGCTGATCCGCGCGGTGGACTGAATTTGCTGGCGGGCAGGGGGCCAGCCCCCCGGCCTGCGGCCGTCCCCCGGAGTTTATCTGGCAAGATGAAGTTACAGGCGTTTGTGGACCGTCAGCGGGCCGTCTGACTGGGCAATTCTGGTCAGGGCGGCGCTGATCGGTTCGAATGTGGTAGCCATGCGGTGGGCGTTCGCGTGGATCAGGGTTTCGCTGTCGTAGACAAGCGCCACATGGC
Organism: Sulfitobacter sp.; assembly: GCA_024636445.1. Taxonomy (GTDB): domain Bacteria; phylum Pseudomonadota; class Alphaproteobacteria; order Rhodobacterales; family Rhodobacteraceae; genus Pseudosulfitobacter. The sequence continues at coordinate 16,121 of JAGXHE010000188.1, read as the reverse complement.
CTTTCCAGAAAAACAGATCATTGCGGCGGGGTTTGGCGTGGTCTGGCAGAGGGTTGCCAAGATTGCGCGCCTGTTGGTCACTGTCGCCTTCGCAGGGGATGTTACAGGCAAGGCAGGCGGCCTGGATCAGGCCGGAACAGTCGATGCCCGTGCCTGAATTGCCGCCCCAGAGATAGGGCGTGCCGAGGAACAGCTCGGCGATGGCGGCGGGGTCATCGTGCCACTGGCCTTCGGGGGCGATATGCTGTCTGGGGACGAAACCCAGCGCGGTCTCGATGAATTTTGGTGTTTCCGACAGCGCGGTCAGGCGGCTTCCGTATGTGAGGGTGGCGCGGTCCGGCGACTTCATGTCGGCTTGAGCATAGGCGTGGCTGGCGCGGGCGATAATGCGGTGCGTCGGCTGGGACGCATTGGTCAAAGCTGTCGTTTGCACGAATCCGATATAGCCGTCCTTGTCCGAGCGGACGTAGCTGTGCCCGTCGCGCGCGCCCAGAACGGTGACCGGATCGCCGTAGATCAACTGCCGGTCGCGCGTGCCGTTTGGTGCGTCCAGCAGATCGGTCATCGCCGCGCCGATCTGCGCAGGCGCATCGCTGTCGACCCACGCGGGGTTGGGCGTGGTGCGCCGGTCGGTCATAGTTTCAGCGCGGCGGGCAGGGCCGCGAGCAGTGCCCGCGTGCCCTGGCCAGCGCCGCCCTTGGGGCGTGCGGGGGCATCGGAGGGTTGCCAGCCGTAGATGTCGAAATGCATGTAACGCGGTGTTTTGGTGACAAAGCGGCGCAGGAACAGGGCGGCAGTGATCGACCCTGCAAAACCGCCCTTGGGTGCGTTGTCCAGATCTGCGATGCCGGGTTCGATCATCGTCTCATATGGCGCATGGAACGGCATGCGCCAGACCGGATCGGACACCGATGCAGCGGCTTGTTCCAGTGCACTGACCAGTTGCAGGTCGTCGACGTAATAGGGTGCGAGGTCAGGCCCGACTGCCACGCGGGCGGCACCTGTCAGGGTGGCCATCGACACGATCAGATCAGGCGTGTCCTCGTCGGCCAGTGTCAGCGCGTCGGCCAGTACCAGACGCCCCTCGGCGTCGGTATTGTTGATCTCGACGGTCAGCCCCTTGCGCGAGGTCAGGATATCCTGTGGGCGGAACGCGTTGGATGCGACCGAGTTTTCCACCGCAGGGATCAGCACGCGCAATTGCAACGGCAGCTTGAGCGCCATGATCATGTGGGCCAGACCCAGAACGGCGGCGGACCCGCCCATGTCTTTCTTCATCAGGCCCATCGACGCGCCGGGTTTGAGGTTCAGCCCGCCAGTGTCGAAGCAAACACCTTTGCCCACCAGCGTCAGTTTTGGTCCTGTATCGCCCCATGTCATGTCGATCAGAAGCGGGGCGCGGTCTGCGGCGCGGCCGACGGCGTGGATCATCGGGAAATTCTGGGTCAGCAGGTCGTCGCCTGTGGTGACGTCGATTGTCGCGCTGAATTCTTCCGCCACTTGCCGTGCTGCCGCTTCGAGGTCGGGCGGGCCCATGTCGGAGGCGGGCGTGTTGATCAGATCGCGGGTCAGTGCCTCGCCCGCTGCGATGGCTTCGATCCGGGGGGCGTCGATACCTTCGGGGGCGACCAGTTGCACGCGCGACGGGCTTTGGGTGGCGTAGCGGTCGAAGCGGTAGGAGGACAAAAGCCAGCCCAGGGCTTCGGTTTCAAGCGCTTCGACGCCCAGATCGCTGTGGATCGCATAGGTGCCTGCGGGCAGTTTGGGCAGGGCCGCCGCGACGTGAAAGCGGCCACGCTTGCGCTCGGCTTCTGTTCCGTAGCCGACGGCAGCCATGTGCACGCCGCCGTCCATGTCCGGGACCACCAGTGCCTGACCTATTTTGCCGACAAAGCCCGTTGCCTCGGCCCATTTCTGTGCGGGCGCGTCCAGCGAGGCCAGCCAGTCGGCGCAGGTGTCCTCGGGGACGATGGTCAGCGGGGTGGCGGTGTCCGTCTGGGCGAATGTGGGCTGGGTCAGGGGCATGTTGGCAACCTTGTTAAGAGGATTGCCCACACCCTAGCGGGCCTGTCGCGGCCCGCAAGCGGTCTTCTGACCCTAAGCGGTGCGGCCCGCGAACTGGGTGACGGTGATTTGCGCAGCCTCCAGCGCATCGCGCACTTCGGCGGCGATCTGTACTGCCGTTGGCGTATCGCCGTGCAGGCAGATCGTGTCGATGGGGGTTTTGATATGTTTGCCGGAACTGGTGATGATCGCCTGCGCCTTGACCATATCGACCATGCGTTGCCCTGCGACCTTGGGATCGTGGATCACGGCACCGGGCATCGAGCGGTCGACCAGTGTGGCATCGTCGTTATAGGCGCGGTCTGCAAAAATCTCGCAGGCGAATTTGCACCCCAGGCTGCGCACGGCGCGTTCCTGTGCGGTGGCGGCCAGCACCATGACGATCAGGTTTTCATCTACGGACAGGGCTGCCTCGTAACAGGCGCGGGCCATGGCTTCGTCTTCGGAGGTCATGTTGCCCAAGGCGCCATGCAGCTTGACGTGGCGCACCGATGCACCCAAGGCCGCGGCCATGCCCAGCGAGGCACCCACCTGACAGCGGATCGTATTTTGCAGCGACCCGATGGGCATGTGCATGCGGCGGCGGCCAAAACCCTGAAGGTCGGGAAAGCCGGGGTGCGATCCGATGCCGACGCCGTTTTGCAGCGCGATGCCCATTGTTGTCGCCATCACGTCGGGGTCGCCCGCATGCGCGCCACAGGCGATGTTGGCCGAGGTGACGGTGGTCAGCAGGCTGGCGTCGTCGCCCATGTTCCACGGGCCAAAGCTTTCGCCCATATCGGCGTTCAGATCCACTTGCATGGCGATGTTCCTTTAATCAAACGGGTCGGCCTTGGCCGAGATGGCACCGCTGACCAGTTGATAGGACAGCAGGTTGGATATGGCGTGGATGTCGCGCACCAGCGGCTGTGCCGTGGCGGCGAGACCTGCACGCGCCTTGGCGTCTTTTTGCTCGATGGCCACCGCCTCGTCCAGTGTGATGAACTGGAAGGTGATCTTGCCGCCCGCAGGGGTCTGCGCCATGCGCGGCAGATCGGCGGGGATGACGGTGCCGATGCGGGGATAGCCGCCGGTGGTCTGGCTTTCGCACATCAGCACAAAGGGAGTGCCGTCGCCGGTGATCTGGATGTCGCCCTGCACGATGACTTCGGAGACGATGGTGCGCATGCCCTGGGCGGCAAAGCCTGTCCCGTCATGCTCCATACGGATGCCCTGACGGTTGGCGCGCGGGTCGCGTTTAAAGGCTGTGGCCTCGAAACGGGCGCGCTCTTCGGGCGGGAAATGGTTGGTTTGCACCGATGGGACGATGCGCACGGTGCCGCCGTCGAAACGCGCGTCGCGCGACAGGTAAAAGCCGGTTCTCGTGCCCTTGTCAGGCATCACGGGCAGGGTGTCGCCCTTGGCGATCAGCCTGCCCAGACCGGCGGACAAGTGACCGCCCCGCGCGCCCATGCGCACCGGCGCGTCGAAACCGCCGCCGACGTGCAGATAGGCGTAGCTGCCGGAACGTGCAGCGCCGATGGTCAGCCTCTGGCCGGTCTCCATCTGGTGGGCCGCGTTCCACGCGGCGTTTGCGTCGTCGATCCTGGCGGTCATATCCGCGCCGGTCAGGGCAATGCGCAGGGGGCCCGTGGCCTCGAATACACCGCCGACGCTGGCGATTTCGAGAACCGCGCAGTCTGGCGATTGTTTGAGCAAGGCCGCGCCCTCGTGCACGGCAAGCGTGTCGATCGCGCCGCCACGGGTCAGGCCGGATGCGATATAGCCGGGGCGGCCCAGATCCTGAAAGGCGGTGGCGGGGCCGATCTGGTGAACCTTGAGGGCGGTGGTCATGACAGCGCCTCCCATGTGGCACCGCCTGTGCCGTCGTCGTTGTTGGCGGCGATGGTTTTGTAATCCTCGGGCGTGGTGGCGTGGAACAGCAATTCGTCGCCCGGTGACAGCGGGAAGGGCGTGTCGGACGTGGGCCGGAAGGTGTGGAACGCGGTCTGCCCCACGTGACGCCAGCCAGTGGGCGTGTCGTTGGAAAACAGGCAAAGCTGGCGCACTGCGGCGACAAGCGCGCCGCGCGGGATGTTGGGGCTGAGTGTGCCCAGACGCGGGATATTCCAGTGTTCGCCCAGCGTGCCCAGATAGGGCTGGCCGGGGGCGAAACCGATGGTGATGACGCGCATGCGGGTGCGGGTCAGCTCGGCGATGGCATCCTTGGGCGACAGGCCTGCGGCTTCGGCGGCCTCGTCCAGTTGCGGGGCCAGATCACCGCCGAACACCGCCGGAATGTGCCAGAGCTTGCGGCCTTCGGGCAAGGGGGCTGCGAACCAGTCGCGGGTAGCAAGAAGATCGTTCAGCTGCGCGGTGATTTCGGCAGCGGGATGCTGGGCCAGATCGGTGCGGAAAAACGCCGATATCAGCGAGGTGGCGCTTTCGTGGACCCAATCCCAGCCTTGGGCGTCGACCTCAGCGCGAAATGCCAGTGCAGCACGGTTGGCGGTGTCGTCCAATGCCTCGGCAAAGGTGACCAGAACGCCCGAAAGGCCGACGGTGTGAATCGTTGGATAGGTGCTAGACATATTTCGGACACTACCTTTTCTTCGGGCGGGTGCAATCGCTGTCATCGGGCGGGGGCCAGCCCCCCGGCCTGCGGCCGCCCCCCGGAGTTTGTTTTGCAAGATGAAGCATCACATCGGATCGCGCAGCCAGTCGGGCGCAAAGCTGATCTGGCTGACACCGGCGAGGGGCAGGATGCGGGCAAGTTCGGCTTTGAGCGCCCGGGTGCGACCCTTGCCCCAACGGGTGCCGCGTTCGGGCCAGAGGGCGCGTATTTTCAGCGTGTCTTCGGCGCGGAAGGCTTTCATGTCGATGCGCCCGACCAGCCGGTCGCCTTCGAGAATCGGGAAGACGTAGTAGCCGTAGGTGCGTTTGGGTTCGGGTACAAATACCTCGATGCGGTAGTGGAAACCGAAGAGCTGCTCTGCCCGCTTGCGGTCGCGCAGGGCCGGATCGAATGGGCTGAGGATGCGCAGGCGTGCGCTGGGCGGGGTATGGATGGCCGGATCGTCGGGCAGGTCAGGCCGGGCATAGGCACCGCGCAGGCTGCCGTCGGCGTTTTGCACGTCGATGGGGATTATGGTGCCTTTGGCGAGGGCTTGCCTGACCCAAACCTGCGCTTCGGCGGGGCGGATGTGGCCCCAGAACGCGGCCAGCTCGCTGTGGGATGCAAATCCGAGACGGTCGAGCGCCTGATTGCAGCACCAGTCGATGGTTTGTTCGGTGTCGGGCGCGCGCGCAGGGTCAGCGAGGGCGTCGTCGATCACCCGTTCGGTCAGGTCATAGCGTTTCTGAAAGCCGCTGCGCCCGGTGACGGCCAGTGCGCCCGACCGCCAGAGGTATTCCAGCGCGGTTTTGGATGGATGCCAGTCCCACCAGCCGCCCGATCCCTTTTTCTCGTCGGTGCCCACGTCAGAGGAAGAGCACGCCCCATGGTCGCGGATGTGGTCCAGCACCGATTGATACTGCGCCTCGAAGCCTGCGCGGCGGTCCTTGCTCCATGCCTTTTTCAGCCGTTCGGCATCGCGGGTGCGGCGCATGTGCCAGTGCGGGTAGAATTCCATCGGGATGACGGCGGCATCATGGGTCCAGTGTTCGAACAGCGCGCGGTCGCGGCTGTAGAGCGTGTCCAGCGCCCCCGGCCGGTAACGGGGGCGGCGGGCGAACAGGATCAGGTCATGCGCGCGTGCGACCGTGTTAATGCTGTCGAGCTGCACGAACCCTAGACGCGTGATCAGCGACTTCAGCGCGGCGCCGTGGGCCGGTCCTTGCGGGGTTTCGTGCAAGGCGTGGCGGTCGAGGAAAACGCGCCGCGCGCTGGTGTTGTTTAGGACGGGCCGCGTCACACGCGACGGCGGCGCAACGTATCGCCAAGGCTGAGCTTGGGTGTCAGCGTGATCTTTTGCGGCTCGGTCGATCCGCCGTCCTTGCCATGGTCGCGAATGATCTCGGCGGCGGCACGTCCGATTTCCAGACGGCAGGCATCCATCGTGGCCAGCTGGCGCGGCAACCCTTGCAGCAACTCGACGCCGTTAAAGCCCGCCAGGCCCACCTGTCCGGGCACGTCGATGCCCTGATCCAGCAGATAGAGCAGCCCGCCTGCGCCGATCATGTCGTTGGAATAGTAGAGGAAATCAAGGTCCGGGCTGCGGTCCAGCATGGTCTTGGTCATCTCGCGGCCCTTGGCCAGAGCTGAGCCGCCCGAATAGAACTCGCGGTCCTCGATCTCGACGCCTGCCTTGGCGAGGTGCTCGGTGAACCCTTCGAAGCGTTTGCGCGCGCGGTGGTCCAGCGGCATCTTGGTGCCCATGAAGCCGATGTGCTGATAGCCCTGTTTCAGGATCGCCCGCGCCATTTCAGACCCTGCACGACGGTGCGAAATGCCCACCATCGAATCCACGCAGCGTCCGTCGGTGTCCATGATTTCGACCACTGGAATACCCGCATTCGTCATCATGGCGCGGGCGGCGTCCGTATGCTCCAGCCCCGCGATGATCACGCCCGAGGGGCGCCACGACAGCATTTCGTAGAGCACGCGTTCTTCTTTTTCGGGTAGGTAGTCGGTCACGCCGACGACCGCCTGCAACGGGGTGTCGTCGAGGATCTGGTTGATGCCGGTCAGCACCTCGGGGAACACCATGTTTCCCAGCGAGGGGATGATCACCGCCACCAGATTGACCCGCTGCGACGCCAGCGATCCCGCGATCTGGTTGGGCACGTAGCCCAGCGTCGACGCCGCCTCGAGCACCTTTTTACGGGTGGCATCGGAGACATCGCCCCGATTGCGCAGCACGCGGCTGACGGTCATTTCAGAAACGCCCGACGCTTCTGATACGTCACGCAGGGTAAGGGGGCGCTGGGGGCGGTCGGTCACAAAAGTCATCCTGTATTTGTCATGATCAGTAAGCCCCAGCCGCACAAAAGGTGCAAGGCTGCACGGTCGTTTGATGACAAAGCAAATCAGAGAGGGTATGGGATGACGCGGCGGCTCCGTAGCTCAGCTGGATAGAGCAACGGTTTCCTAAACCGTAGGCCGCGTGTTCGAATCACGCCGGGGTCACCAAATTTTACATTGAAATATGGCTCGGGTGTCTCGGCACAGTGGGAAAACTGCGGTTGAACAGGCCCGCCGGGGCTTGAACGCCCTGACATGAACCCATGACATGAAAAAGCAACGCCCCGGTTGTGGTGGCGTTGCTCAAGGTCTTGCGTGGCTACGAGGCCTTAGTTGCTGGCTTCGGTCTCTGCTTCTGCATCTGCTTCGACTTCGGGACCGACGGAGACCAGATAGGTCCATACGTCAGCCGCATCTTCTTCGTCAGTTACTTTGAACGCCATCTTCGAGCGGGCTTTGCTGTCGTCCAGATATTCGGCCAGGAAATCCTTCGGGTCCGCAAGATAGGACACGAAGTCGGCTTCGTTCCACATCAGACCGGCGACGCCGGCCTCAACGATCGAATCGCCGTATCTGAAGTCCTCGACCGCGCCGGCCTGGCGGGTATAGACTCCGTAGAGGTTGGGCCCGATCCTGCCACCGCGTTCGATGATGGTGTCATCATCCGCAACGATGGAGTGACAGGCTTTGCATTTGGCAAACACTTTCGCGCCTGCTTCTGCGTCGCCGCTGGCGTGGCCTTCTGCCAACAGCGGAGCTGCGGCCAAGCTGAAACCGACGGCGAGTGTATTCAACAACTTCATAGTAATTTTCCTCCTAGTTTACCATGCTACGGTAGCGTGCGCATCACGACAGTAAAGATTTCGGGCAGCAACTTTATGTGAAGCGGCTCTTCTTTTACCGTCCAGCATGTCAGATCATTCCGAATACGCCTTTGCATGAGCGTAAGTTGAAATTAACGCTTGATGCAAGCAAAAGTGTAAGGATAAGATTACACAATGCCAATTTTCGCTGTCTTTTCAAGATCGGGCTGACATGACCCTGAGCTGGTTTCAGATCGTACGGTTTGGACTTGTCCAAATGTCGCTTGGGTCGATTGTGGTGCTGATCACGTCCACGCTCAACCGGCTGATGGTGGTCGAATTTGCCTTGCCTGCCGTGCTGCCGGGGCTTTTGGTCGGGCTGCACTATGGCATCCAGCTGTCGCGACCGTGTTGGGGGTTTACATCTGACACCGGCGGCAGGCGCACGCGCTGGATCGTGGGTGGTATGGGCGTGTTGGCGTTGGGCGGTCTGGGTGCGGCTTTTGCCGTGACGCTGTTCGCGCAAAGCTATTGGATCGCGGTCCTGCTGTCGGTTCTGTGCTACGCCCTGATCGGGATCGGGGTGGGGGCGTCGGGTACGTCATTGCTGGCGCTTCTGGCGACGGCGACCGCGCCGCATCGTCGTGCGGCGGCGGCGACGATTACCTGGCTGATGATGATCTTCGGCATTGCCATGACCGCAGGTCTGGCGGGCCGCTTTCTGGACCCCTATTCACCGCAAAGACTGATCGTCGTGGTGGCGATAATCTGTGGGCTGGCATGGCTGGTCACGGTGCTGGCCATCGGCCGGATCGAGCGGCGCGTAAGCGTCACGCCGCAGGCCGACCGCATGCCGTTCATGCAGGGGCTGCGGGAAATCTGGACTGAAGCCGAGACGCGCCATTTCACCATTTTCGTGTTTCTGGCGATGAACGCCTATTTCATGCAGGAGTTGATCCTCGAACCTTATGCCGGGCTGGTATTCGGCTTTACGCCCGGCCAGTCGACCACGCTTAGCGGGATGCAGAACGGCGGCGTTTTTCTGGGGATGCTGGTGGTCGGGATCGCAGCGACGGGGCTCAAGCTGGGATCATTGCGTGCTTGGGTGATGACGGGGTGTCTGGGCTCGGCGCTGTTCTTGTGCCTGATTGCCATGACCGGGTTCTCCGCGACAACGCTTGGGCTTACGCCGCTGGTGGTTGGCCTTGGATTCTTCAACGGGATGTTCGCGGTGGCGGCCATCGGGTCGATGATGGCGCTGGCGTCGCAGGGGCGCGGACAGCGCGAAGGCACGCGGATGGGTTTGTGGGGTGCCGCTCAAGCGGTGGCGGCAGGCTTTGGCGGTCTGACAGGGGCGATTGCGGTTGATGTGATGCGCGCGATGATGGCGGACGGACCTGCTTTTGGCGTGGTGTTTCTGGCCGAGGCTCTGGTGTTCGTCGCAGCCGCCGTAATGGCGGCGCGGATCATGGGCAACGCGCATGTACGTCACGCCGAACTGGTGCCCGCAGAATAGGCGCCCTCAGGTTATTTTCTTGCGCACGCGCCGGATCAGCCACCACACGCCGATGATGACAGCAGGCGTTATGGCGGCGGTGATCACGACCTTGCTGACGCCCAGAGGGGCGCTGAGCGGGAAAAGCACATAGCCCAGCAAAGACACGGCGTAATAGCTGATCGCCACGACGCTCAGCCCCTCGACCGTCTTTTGCAGACGCAATTGCAGGTCGGCGCGCTTGTCCATGTTTTCCAGCAGCACCTGGTTCTGGGCGCTGCGGGTCACATCGACCCGTGTGCGCAAAAGATCACTGGCGCGCATGGCGCGGTCGGCCATGGTGCCCAGCCTTTTCTGGGTCGCTTCGACGGTCCGCATGGCGGGGACAAACCGCCGCGTCATGAACTCGGCAAAGGTTTGCCTGCCTGCAAACCGCTCTTCGCGCAGGCTGGTGATGCGTTGGTCGACAATCTTTACATATGCAGATGTCGCACCGAACCGGAACGAGGTGTCTACGGCCATCGATTCAAGCTCGGCTGACACTTCGAGCAGCTCGTTCAGAGTATCTTCGGCGATGTCCTTGCCGCTGGTCATCTCTTTCATCAGGTGGCCCAGCTGGTCGTCGATGTGCCCCATGCGGGCCGACATGTGACGTACCCGCGAAAAGCCCAGCATCGACATCGACTTGTAGGTCTCGATCTCGCACAGGCTTTGCACGATCCGGCCTACGTCCTTGTCGCCAATGTCGGGTGTCACCGACACCAGAAAGCGCAGGTGCCCTGCAGAGTCTATGCGGAAGTCCCCAACGATCATCGCGGATTTGCCAAGAACCGAGGCAACTGCGGCGCTTTCCGGGACGAACCAACTGGCGATGTTCTCCATCAGTTGCGCCTCAGTGGTCGCAGGGACGATGCGGATCAGGGCAGAAGTGATGCGCGCGCTGGGCGCCTGTGCCAGCCAGTTGGCAGGAAAAACCTCAAAGTCCGTGGGGTCGAAGGGCCGGTCACTGACCGCGTTGGAAAAGACGGTATAGGTCACGAATTCGGTGTGGCTTTCCCATTTCAGCATGTGCTGGCCGATTTGCCCTGAAAAATGCGTCGCATCGGCTGGCGGGCACGGTGCGCCGTGCCGTTTCAGAAGATCGGCGAGATGCGCCATGTCTGCGGAGCGGTCCCGTTTGGCTGCATCGCTGACCGGCTTGATGGCAAGATAGGTGGCGGTGCAGGGCACGCTGAGTGTGGGAAACGGACGGGCGTGAAGCTCGTTGGCCAATTCATAGCGCAGCGGATGGTCCTCGATGTGCGGCATGTCTGCTTCCTTTGCGAATTGGAATGGATGTCTAGGCCTGGGTGCTCTCAAGGAATGGGAGGATCAGGGCGGCTGTGGCTGCGGCGTCTTCTTCGTGGGCAAGGTGGCCCAGTCCAAGCAGGGTCTTGCACACCGCATCGGGCATTTTTTCAGCAGCTTTTTGAGATGTGGCGGGGGGCACGGCCCTGTCGCCATCGGCGGCAATCAACAGTGTACGCGCGGCGTTTCGCGCAAGCCGGTTCAACAACGGCTCCAATTCCCACTGCGACATCATTTTCAGGGTGGCGTTGACGTGCGTAGGACTGCCCACCAGTCTGCGGTAAAGGGTGATGTCCTGCGGTGACAGCGCCGAGCCTGTGCCCTTGATGATCCGCTGCACCGACTGCTCGGACGAGGTCGCGCTGAACAGATTGGCGGCAAGCGGCAGCATCGCGATGGTTTTCGCCAGCACCGGAAAAAGAATCCCGGCCAGCCCTTCAAAGGTGCCGAGTGCGGCGTTGATCCCGATGACGGCTGGCGGTGACGGATGCATCATTTCCGCCATCCGCAGCGCAATGGCGACCCCGGCGGAATGTCCGATGATACACACAGGATCGATGTTTTCAGCATGGCACAGCGCCAGCAGATCCTCGGCCATGGGATCAAGGCCGCAGCGGTGTTGCGCCCCCAGTTGGGTAAATCCCTGACCGGGCAGATCGACGGCGACGCAGCGATAGCGGACACTCAGCAGCGGGATCAGGTGCCGCCAACTGTGCGTCGCGCCTCCCGCGCCGTGGATCAGCAGCAGCGTCGGACCTTCGCCCAATTCTTGCAGATGCCAGCGGTGGGGTTTGTGTGTGACAAAACGCGAGTGCTGGGCCAGTGGCCAGGTTGCGCGTGCGTCGGCCCATCTCATCGCGCTCAGTCCGCCAACGAAGTGGCGACGGCGGCAGACAGGCTTTTGGCGTCGGCGCGGGGCAGGGCCACATAATTCGCGCGCATCGTATCGGCCAGCGCCTTGAGCGCGCGTTCGGGTCTGATGGTGGTGTCGATCACCAGCGCCTCGATCGCCAGAGACGCCAGTTTGGCCGCGACATCCTGCGCGTCTTGCGCCGCTTGCTGGCGATCTGGTCGGCCGTCCAGCGTGATGTTGGCGCGACCGTCGGTCAGCACGATGACGGTGGGCGTCATGCCCTTGCGCCGGGCCGTTTGTGCCAGCGTCATCGCTGCGGTCAAACCTGCGGCCAGCGGTGTAGCACCCCCGCCCGGAATTGCCGCCAGACGGCGTTTGGTCTGCACCAGCGACCGCGTCGGCGGCAGCAGCACTTCGGCAGCAGAGCCGCGAAACGAGATCAGGGCGACGTGATCGCGGCGCGCATAGGCTTCGGCAAGCAGCAACTCGACGGCACCCTTCGCCTCGGCCAGTCGCGCCATCGCGGCAGATCCCGAGGCATCGACGGTGAAGATCAGCAACCGGTCGGACAGGCTTTGATAGCGTTTGTGCCGCAGGTCGCTGAAGCGGATGATCGGTCGGGTGCTGTCGGGTGCAATCTGTTTGCGCAGCGTTTGCCAGGGCACTGCCGCTCGCAGGGTGGCGATGATGTCGACCCGTGCGTTGGACGATCTTGCGCCGTTTCTGGCAGGCAGCGGGCGCCCCCTGCGTGATCCTGTAAGCTTCCCACCAGAGCCTGCGCCTGCGCTTGTTTTAGCGGCGGGCGTGGCCAGTCCGGCCAGCAGATCCCTCGGCAATGCGGCGGCGATGGCGTCGAGCAAAACATCATCGGGGATCGACAGATCGTTGTCCTGCGGGTCTGCGGTCTCTGGGGGTGGCTCCGGCGGCGGGTTTTGCTGTTCGTCGTTGTCGGGCAATTGCGTCGCACGGTGCGCGTAGACCAGTGTGACCGCCGCAGTGACGTCTTCAACCGCGATGGTGGTGCGGTGGTTCAGCGCCGCATGGGCCTGTGCCGCGCGCAAGGCAAAGCTGGGCGCACGCAGGCTGGTGATGCCAAGTCTAACGGCAAGAACCACCAGTTGTTCAGGAATGGCATCGGGGATCGCGACCTTGCGCGCCGCCTTGCGCAAGGCGGCGGGATCAGGGGGCAGCTTGGGCGTGTCGAAGTCTGACATCGCCAGCCCGTCGAGCGAGACGCGGAATGCTATCCGGTCGGCCAGCGCCGCAGACAGATTTTCATCCTCGTCCACGCCCTCGTCCAATGCGATCAGAACGTGATCTTCCGCGCCGTCCAGTGATTGCGCCAGCCGCGCGGCGACATAGGCGCTTGTGCGTTCGGCCATCGGCAGGAGCAGCACGGATGACCCGCGTTGCAGCAGGCCCTTGTTCATGACGACGGTGCCACCTCTGAGCGTTGCGGCCACGTCCAGATCACCGTCCAGCATCTGAGGGGTCATATGGGCGTGCAGGCGCACTGTGGGCAACGGCAGCGCGGATGTCGCGGCCAGCAAGGCATCGCGCACGGGCGACATGCGCGCGCGCACGGCCAGCCCTTTCAACCCGGAAGGATCAATCGCCAGCAGGTTGAGGGCCAGTATCGCGTGCTCCCAGGGTGTCATTCACCCGCCCAGCGTTTCTTCGACGACCCGCGCAACCCGCGCGCCTGAACCTGCTTCGTCCAATGGATCGCGGCGCAGACGGTGGCGCAGGGCCAGCGCTGCGGTGCTGCGGATGTGGCCGGTGGTCAGCACGGTGTCATCGCGGAATGCGGCATAGGCGCGGGCGGCCTTGAGCAGGGTCAGCTCACCACGCAGCCCGTCGGAGCCAAGCTTGACGCACAGTTCGGCCACGGTACGAAGGGCGGAATCAGGCGTTTTCAATTCTTTCAGGGTCTGGCGCGCCTTGATGATCAGATCGCGCAAGGCTGCATCTTCGGCCTGCCAGCGCAGCATGAAAGAGCTGTGCCTGTTCTCGTAATCATCGCGGCGTTTGATCACCTCGACCCGTTCGTCGATATCGGTGGGTGATGTCACATCGACGGACAGCCCGAAGCGGTCCAGCAATTGCGGGCGCAGTTCGCCCTCTTCGGGGTTGCCCGAGCCTACCAGCACAAATCGCGCGTCGTGTCGGATCGACAGCCCTTCGCGTTCAACCACGTTCACGCCGCTCTGGGCGACGTCGAGCAGCAGATCGACGATGTGATCTTCGAGCAGGTTGACCTCGTCAATATACAGATAGCCACGGTTGGCCTGGGCCAGCAGACCGGGTTGAAACGCCTTTTCGCCCTGTGTCAGAGCCTTTTCAATGTCCAGCGCACCGGTCACGCGATCCTCTGACGCGCCCAGCGGCAGGTCGACGACGGGCGTGGGTATCTCGTGCAGTGACGTGTCGGTGATCATGGCCCAGTCGGGGCAATCTTCTGGGTGGGCGGAATTGACCGGGCAGGATTTGACCACGCTGATCGGCGGCAACAGACCCGCAAGCGCGCGCACGGCCGTGGATTTGCCCGTGCCGCGGTCGCCAAACACCAGAACGCCGCCGATAGAAGGGTCGATGGCGGTCAGCACCATCGCGCGTTTCATGTCTTCCTGTCCGACGATGGCGGAAAAGGGGAACGGCTGTTTCATGTGGTTTCCAGTCGTGCAAGAGGAGAGGTGCCGCCCCAGGTTCCGACGTCGGACAGCAGCGTGAAGCGGGCGTAGAGTTCTTCGTTGAACCAGCCCTCTTCGCGCACGGCCCTGATTGCTGCGGCATGGGGGCCGGTGCGGGCAAAGTCGGCCATCCGCGCGGCGTCGGGCCAGATCGAGAATGTCACCTGATGTAGCATCGGCACTTCACCGACGCCGATCTTGAAAATGACGTTGGGGTCCTGGCCGATCACCGCCGAGATATTGGGCACACGGCGCCAGAACCGCATCAGGATGCCGGGTTTGATCGTCGCACGCGTCAGCGCGGCAAGCGGGCCGGTATTTGGGGATTCTGAGGCCTGGAATGGTGTTTTACCCGACCACGCGCCGCGTACGCTGTCGGTGGACATGAAGACGGTCCAGTGTTCGCAGGATCGTGTGCGGTAACGTGTATAAATTTCTGCCGTGTCGGTGCGCTGCCGTGCTGTTTCGGCATCCGGCCATGTGGCCAGCACCGCATAGACCGAGGTGTTGGGCAGGGGGGTGAACCCTTCCCCCGTGCCTGATCCGCACAGTTTCCAGAAACCGATGTCGGCAATCCGCGCCATGGGGCTGCGTGCCAGCCCCATCATCGCAAAGGCCCACAGGCGGGACCGGGCCGTGTTGAATCGAAAGAAGCTGAAACTGACAACCTGCGGCATATGACGTTGAATCCCGATGTGTAAATTTAATCTGACACATACTTCTTGCATTGTGAAGGTGTAGCGGCCTAAAATTGTAAACTAAACTAGACATAACTGAATCGGATGATGTTGATGGCTGTTGCCCCGCTGAAGCGAAACGAAGCTGTGTCAGATGACCGCGCCATAGTCATCGGTGCAGGACTTGGCGGGTTGGCAGCAGCGATGCGGTTGGGCGCAAAAGGCTATGCCGTCACGGTGCTGGACAAGCTGGACCGCACGGGCGGGCGCGGGTCTGCCATCACGCAAGACGGCCACCGGTTCGATCTGGGGCCGACAATCGTGACCGTGCCGCAGATATTCGAAGACCTGTGGGCCGACTGCGGGCGAGATTTCCGCAAAGACGTGGATTTGCGGCCGTTAGAGCCGTTCTACGAGATCCGTTGGCCAGATGGCGCAACGTTTCGGGCAGGCTCTGATCCGGCAAGGATGCTGGAGGAAGTGGCGCAACTTAGCCCGCGCGATGTGCCGGGATTCCAGCAGTTTCTGAAAGACGCCCAAGCCCGCTATGTGGTCGGGTTTGAGGGGATGGTCGCCAAGCCGATGCACCGTCTGATTGAAACGATCAAGGTACTGCCCACCTTTGCGCGGCTGCGGGCGGACAGGTCGATCTACGCGCATGCAGCCAAGCGTGTGAAGGACGAAAAACTGCGGATGGCGCTGTCGTTTCATCCGCTGTTCATCGGGGGCAACCCCATGCATGTGACGTCGATCTACGCCCTGGTTGCGCATCTGGAAACGCGGTTTGGCGTGCACTACGCAATGGGCGGGGTGCAGGCGATTGCCGATGCCATGGCGGATGTGGTGCGCGCGCAGGGTGGTGAAATCCGGCAGAACACGGTGGCGGACGAAATCATGCTGAGCAACGGCGCGGCACAGGGCGTGCGGCTGGACGACGGCACCGAAATAAAGGCACCGCTAGTCGTTAGCAATGCCGACGCCGGATACACCTATGACCATTTGCTGCGCAATCATCCGCGCCGTCGCTGGACGGACAAGGTGCTGGCACGCAAGCGCTGGTCGATGGGGCTGTATGTCTGGTATTTCGGCACCAAGGGCACGGCAGACAAATGGGCCGATGTCGGTCACCACACCATCCTGAACGGCCCGCGCTACAAAGGGTTGCTCAAGGATATCTTCATCAAGGGCAAGCTGTCGGACGACATGAGCCTCTATGTGCACCGCCCCTCGGTCACCGATCCTACGGTGGC